>JAKPAM010000108.1 GCA_029779435.1 Pseudomonadota bacterium
CGGTGGTGATTCCGTACCTCTACATCCTGGCCCTGTGCGTGGGGCTGTTCTTCGCGACCGTGGTGTCCGGCGCGCTGCAGGCGATGGGCGATCAGTCGGTGGTCTTCCTGGGCCGCGAATGGTCGCTCGGCGGCGTGTCCGGCCTGCTGCTGTATGGGTTGGGCCTGGGCGGCGAGCTGCTGATGCTGACCTCGCTGTACCTGGTGATGCCTACCGGGCGCCTGTCGCTGCGCCATGCGCTGGCGGGCGCAGCGGTGGCGGTGCTGCTCTGGGAGCTGACCCGGCGCGTGCTGGTCTGGTATTTCGCGACGATGTCGCAGGTCAACGTGGTCTACGGGTCGCTGACCACCGCCATCGTGGGACTGCTGAGCCTGGAGATCGCCGCGGGGTTGATCCTCTTCGGCGCGCAGGTCATCGCCAACTACGAGCGCATCGAGCAGCGCCGCGGCGCCTTTAGCGGGGCGACCGGCGGGGCGACCGGCGGCTCGCGCCGCCCAGGTGGATCACCCCGTCGTTGAGCCTGTTTCAGATCATCGCTTCGATCAGCCTTGGCCCGCGCTGCTTCATCGCCGATGCGTACTGCGCCACGAACTCTTCGGCCGTCGTTGCCCGGCTGGCCTCGACGCCCATGCCTTGGGCCAGTTGGACCCAGTTCATCTCGGGGTTGTGCAGGTCGAGCATCGACAGCGCCTTGGGTCCCGCGCCTTCGGCACCCACGCGCTGCAGTTCGACGTTCAGGATCGCGTACGAGCGGTTGGCGTAGATCACCACCGTGATGTCGAGATTCTCGCGTGCCATCGTCCACAGGGCCTGCAGCGTGTAGGCGGCGCTGCCGTCGCCATACGGGACCACGACCTTGCGCCCCGGCGCGGCAATGGCGGCGCCGACGGACAGCGGCATGCTCATGCCGATGGCGCCGCCGGTCAGCGCCAGGTGCGTGTGCGGACGGCCGGTGGTCAGGCAGATCGCCAACGGCCGGCCCGAGGTGGCCGCTTCATCGCAGAAGATCGCATCGTCCGGGGTAAGCGCGGCGATGGTCTCGCCGACGGCGCGCGGGCCGAGCTTGCCGGTGGGGAGCGGCGGCAGCTTCAGCGGCGCGCGCGCGGCAGGCTGTGCTGGCGCATCGATGGCGTCGGCCAGCGCGAGCAAGGCGCCCGTGCCGTCCTGGTGGGGATGGGCGAGGTGGACGATCTCGCAGCTCTCGGGCGAGCACCAGCTAGGCTTGCCGGGGTAAGCGAAGAACGAGACGGGCGGATTGCTGCCGACCAGGATCAGCTGCTCGACTCCTTGCATGAAATCGACGATCAGTTCGGCGAAGTAGGGGATGCGCTCGATCGGCACCCGGCCCGCGCCCATCTCGATCTGCGGCGCGAAGGTGTCGCACATCAGCCGCACGCCGGTCTTGGCCTGGATGCGTCCGGCCGCCTCGAGACCTTCGCCCTGCAGCACCTTGCCGCGCAGCAGCACGGCTGTCTTTTTGCCGTTGGACACGCGCGCGGCGATCTGCTCGATGACGTCGGCGCTGACCGGGAAGGGCCCGATGTCGGGCAGCGGCTGGGCGGGCAGGAACGCGGGTTCCCATGCGGTGTCGGCCGGAAGGATCAGCGTGGCGATGCCGCCGGGCGCGGCGCGCGCGGCCTGCACCGCGCGGGCGGTGTCGGAGGCGACGTTGCCCGCGCTGGTGGAGCTGTGGATCCAGCTCGACACGGGGCGGGCGAAGCCGGCGACGTCGGAGGCCAGCGGGGCGTCGTAGCGCGCGTGATAAGTGGCGTGGTCGCCCACCACGTTGACGATGGGGGTGGCGGCGCGGCGGGCGTTGTGCAGGTTGGCCAGGCCGTTGGCCAGGCCCGGGCCCAGGTGCAGCAGCGTGGCGGCCGGCTTGCCGGCGATGCGGCCGTAGCCGTCGGCCGCGCCGGTCACCACACCCTCGAACAGGCAGAGCACGGCACGCAGGCCGGGCGCGCTGTCCAGCGCGGCGACGAAGTGCATCTCCGACGTGCCCGGGTTGGCGAAACAGACCTCGACGCCGCAGTTGACCAGCGTATTCGTCAGGGATTGGGCACCGTTCATGGCAAATCGTCTCCTCGGTTTATTGTCGAACGCTGAATATTAGGGTCTGTTGACATATGAATCGAGCCCGCCCCGTTCCGATACGGGGCTCACGCGGGCTCGATTCATATGTCAACAGACCCTGGAGTCTTTCAGGCGTCCAGCGCTGTCAGCGCCCCTTCGGCCAGCAGTTCGCGCAGCCGGAATTTCTGGATCTTGCCCGAGCCGGTCAGCGGCAGGTTGTCGCAGGCGAGCCAGCGCGCCGGCATCTTCTGCGGCGACAGGTTGAGCGCCAGATGCTCGCGCAACTCGCCCACCGTGGGGGCCCGGCCTTCGCGCCACTGGACCACCGCGCAGACGATCTCGCCCCAGCGCGGATCGGGCGCCCCGAAGACCGCCGCCTGGATGATCTTCGGATGCTCGATGAGCCGCGCCTCGATCTCGGCCGGGTAGATGTTCTCGCCCCCGCGGATGATCATGTCCTTGAGCCGCCCGGTGACCTTCACGTAGCCGCGCGCGTCCATCGTGCCCAGGTCGCCGGTTCGCAGCCAGCCATCGGGCGTGACGGCGTCCGCGGTGGCCTGCGGCTTGTCGAAGTACTCGATCATCACCTGGTAACCGCGCGCCTGGATCTCGCCCTGGGCGTCGACCGCCAGGACCTCATTGCTCGCGGGATCGGCGATTCGCACCTCCACCTGCGGCAGCGGGCGGCCCGCGGTCTCGCTCTTGTCTTCGAAGCTGTCCTCGGGTGCGGTCTGGTTGATGACCGGGCTGGCTTCGGTTTCGCCGTACACGGCAAGCAGATCGCAGCCGAACGCGGTTTCGATGCGCCGCAGCAGTTCCGGTGGCACCGGCGCGCCGCCGGTCTGCGTCGCGCGCAGGCTGCTCAGGTCATAGTGCTTGTGCTGCTGGACCTCGAGCATCGCGAACAGCATGGTCGGCACGCCGGATGCGAAATCGCAGCGCTCGCGCTCGATGGCCTGCAGCATCAGTTCGGGGTCGAATACCAGGGGCAGCACGAGCGTCGAGGCGGTGACGACCGCGCCGAGCGAACTCAAGACCGATCCGCCGGTGTGGAACAACGGCATAGGACTGATCATCACCGACTGGTCGATGTGCGCCCGGCGCGCGACCAGGCTGGCGTTCGTGACCAGGCCGCGGTGATGCAGCAGGGCGCCCTTGGGATCGCCCGTGGTACCCGACGTGTACTGGATCTGGGCCGGCGAGCCGGGGTCGACTTCGGGCAGCGCGCCGTCTCCGCGATGCGCGCGCACGACGCGATCCCAGTCCGCGAAGCAGAACGTCCAGCAATCGCCCGCCACTTCGCGCACGGTCGCGCTCATGTCGGTACCGCGAAAGGCCGCGGTATGGAAGATCGCGCTCGAGCGCGACTGGCGCAGCACGTAGGCGAGTTCGGGCGGGCGCAGTGCCGGATTGGCGGTCACCAGGACCAGGCCGGCCAGCGCGACGCCGTACTGCAGGATCATCCACTCGGGAATGTTCGGCGCCCACACGCAGATCCGTTCGCCGGGTTGAAAGCGCGTGCCCAGCCAGCGCGCGCACTGCTCGGCCTCGGCCAGCAACTGCGCATAGGTCCAGCGGCGAGCCGTGTCCGACGCGCCGCTCAGCGACGGCATGCCGGCAGGGACGATTTCGATCAGGGCCGTGCGATCGGGATGCTGCGCGGCCGAGCGTCGCAACGCCGCGCCGCTGCTGAGATCGACGATCGGCTCGGAGGTATCGGCGGGCCAATAGGCGCGCGTGGGGTCGGGCAGGCGGCTGCTCATGGGCGTCTCCTCGATGTCTCGTTGTCGGATGCGGTGGCCTACGAGGCCGGGGGCTTGCGGCAATCGCTGCAGCAACCGTACAGCGTCAGCTCATGACCGTCCACGATGAAGCCCCGCGGCGCCAGGTTCTGCATGCCGCCCGGGCAGGCGTGCACGTCGAATACGCGGTGGCAGACGTTGCACCGGAAATGGTGATGATGCTTGTGGCCGGCCAACTCGTAGCGCGGCGGTTCGCCCGGCAACTCCACCAACTGGATCTCGCCGGTTTCCAGCAGTTGCTTGATCGTGCGGTAGACGGTGGCCAGGCCCAGTGCCGGGACGTCGCGCTGGCCGGCGATGAGGATTTCGGCCGGCAGCAATGGGCGCCCGGCGGCTTCCATCACCGAGCGGATCGAATGGCGTTGACGAGTCGAGCGTTCCATGCGCCATTGTCGCAGTCAGGGCACGGCCCGGCCAAGGCGAATCGATGATGGCTTTCCCGTGGTTCGCCTGCGCCGAAAGGCGGATATCCCTCCGGCGAACGGGGCAACACTGTTCGGTTAATGAAATCACATTATCATCAAAAGTCTTCGAGAGTTTTCTCCCTTCCTCGTCGATACCCCGGTATCGCGCCGCAGCATCCGTATTACCCATCCGCTTTTCCTTCTGACCATGACATCCCCGATCCTCCAGGCGCGGCAACTGGTCGTCGACTACGACGGCCGCCGCAGCATCGATGCGCTGGACCTGCAGGTGCCCGCCGGCACGGTCTACGCGCTGCTCGGCGGCAATGGCGCCGGCAAGACCACCACGCTCAATGCGTTCCTGGGGTTCGTGACGCCCGCTTCGGGCGAGGTCTTCGTCGACGGCATCGCCGTGCGGCAGGATCCGCAGGGCGCGCGTGACCGGCTCGCTTACCTGCCGGAGAACGTCGCGCTGTATCCGTACCTGAGCGGCATCGAGAACCTGCGGTATTTCTGCACGTTGGCGCGCATCCCGGTCGACAAATCGCTGGCCGGCGAACTGTTGCTGCGCGCGGGCCTGCAAACCGCCGCCCACGCGCAGCGCGCCGCCACGTATTCGAAGGGGATGCGGCAGAAGGTCGGGCTGGCGATCGCCTATGCGAAGCGCGCCAAGGCGATGCTGCTGGACGAGCCGACGTCGGGCCTTGATCCGTCGGCCGCCAACGATTTCGCCGATCGCGTGCGCGCCGCGCGCGACGCGGGCATGGCGGTGCTGATGGCGACGCACGACCTGTTCAACGCCAAGCAGGTCGCCGACCGCATCGGCATCATGCGCGAGGGGCGTCTGGTCGAAGCGTTCGCCGCGCATACGGTCGGCCACGACGCGCTCGAGCGCATCTACCTGGCGCATGCGCGGGGCCTGGCCGCCGACCCGTTCACCGACGCGGCGAAGGCTGCCGCATGATCGGGTTCGTCGTCCAGAAGGAAATGCGCGCGCTGTGGCGCGATGGCCGGCTGCTGGTGCTGGCCCTGTCGCTGTGCTGTCTGTTCGCCGGCGTGATGGCCGCGTCCGCCGCCGCGACGGCGAACGCGCAGTCCGAGCGCGACCAGGTCGGCGCCACCGCGCGTGCGCAGTGGGAGCGCCAGGGCGTCAAACATCCGCATCGCGCCGCGCATTTCGGCATCTATGCGTTCAAGCCCGAACTGGCGCTCGCCGCGGTCGATCCGGGGATCGGTGACCAAGTCGGGCAGTCGCTGTGGCTCGAACCGCACAAGCGCAACATGACGCGCAACCGGCCGGCGGCCGATGCGCCACCATCGGCGCGGCTGGGCGACACCGTGCCTGCCTTCGTGCTGTTGGTGCTGGTACCGCTGCTGATCATCGGACTCGGCCACAACGCGATCACGCAGGAGCGCGAATCCGGCACGCTGCGCATGCTGAATGCGGCGGGCCTGCGCGGCGGCACGCTGCTGTTCGGCAAATGGATCGCGCTGGTGCTGGCCGTGGGTATCGCGCTGCTGCCGGCGCTGGTGGTGGGCGCGTGGTTGCTCGCCGGCGCCGGCCATGTGGTCAGTGCGCCGCGACTGGCTTTCTATGGGCTCGGGCTCGTCGTCTACTACGCGGTGTTCGCCGCGCTGACCGTGGCCCTCTCGGCGCGGCTGCGCAGCAGCCGGGGGGCGTTGATGCTGTTGCTGTCGCTGTGGATCGCCGCGGTATGGATCGTGCCGAGGCTGGGGGCGGCGGCGGCCGGGGCGTTGTTGCCGGTTCCGACCGGCGAAGCGTTCGCGGCGGCGGTCGCCACCGACATCCAGCGAGGACTTCCCGGAGATGGCGACGCGGCCAGCCGGAGCGCGGCTTTCGAAGCGCGTCTGCTCGCCGAGAACGGCGTGACGCGGCCGGAGGATCTGCCGATCGGCGCCAACGCGGCACGCCGCATCTTTCGCGACGCTTATGCCACCCGCGTGTACGCGCTGCATTTCGGGCGTCTCTGGGACCGGTACGCCGACCAGCAGAACGTGTTGCGGGTCGCCGGCTTGCTGAGCCCGGTGGTGCCGATGCGCGGCTTGTCGGCGTCGCTGGCGGGCACGGATCTCGCGCATCAGCGCCGTTTCGAGGAGGCCGCCGAAACTTATCGCCAGTACTTCACCGTGCTGATCGACGAGTGGGACCTGCAGGCCAGGCGAGGCGTGGTGGCTGCCGATGACAAATATGCGAACGACGCCCAATACCAGGCCGTCGCGCCATTCGAATATCGGGCCCCGCCGGCGGCCTTCGCCGTCGTGACGGCGGCTCCCGACCTGCTGCTGCTGTTCGCGTGGCTGGCCGCCGCCGGATGCCTGGTGAGGTGGGCGGGCCGAGGCCTGCGGCCATGAGTGTCCTGTCGATCCTGCGCATCGAAGCGGCGCGCTTCGCCGCCCATCCGGTGTACCGGCGGGTCGTGCTGGCGTTCAGCCTGTTGCTGCTGGCCAGCGCGGTCTGGTCGGGCATCGAGGCGCGTGGCTACCGGGCCGAGGTCGCCGTGCGGCACGCGCATTGGGAGCAGGCGTTCGACAAGGCGAAGGCGGCCGCGCCCGAGCGTCCCGCCGCCAGTACGGCGGAGGCATCCCGGGCCGTGTCGGCTGCGTACGCGCTGGGGCGTGGTGACCTGGCGGCGACGCGGCTGCCGGCGACCGGCGCGCTGGTGCTGGGCCTTCAGCAATACCAGGCGCTGCCCACGGCCGTGCTGGCGACCGTCGACAGCCGCCATACCGACGGCCGCGTCACCGGTCCCCTGGGCAATCCTCTGCTGGCCGAGACCGGATTGCCGGGCTTTCCGGCGATCGTCGTGCTGCTGGTGCCGCTGGCGGCGCTGGCGCTAAGTGCCGGCATGGTGCAGGAGGACCGCGAACGGGGTGTCTGGCGGCTCGTCTGCGCGCAGTGCAACGTGGGCCTGGGCACGGTGTTCTCGGCCGCATTGGCGATCCGCTGGGCCGTCGTCTTCGCGGTGGCCGCGCTGTGCTCCGCCTGTGCGTTCGCGCTCGATCCGGGCGCGGCGATCGCACCGCTCGGCGCATGGCTGCTGGGGTTGGCGCTGTTCACGGCGTTCTGGGTGCTGGCCGGCGGGCTGTTGTCGCTGCTGCCGGTATCCGCCGGTGCCGCGCTGACCGCCGCGCTCGGGTTATGGTTGGCGCTGACCTTCGCCGTGCCGGCGGCGCTGGCGTGGCGGGCCGAGCGCGCCGCGCCGATGCCTTCGCGGCTGGCGGCCATCGTCGAGTTGCGCGCGGTCCAGCAGGATACCGAGGAGCGCGACACCGAACTGCTGCATGCATGGTACGACCGTCATCCGGACGATCGTCCGGCACCGGGGCTGGCGCCGTCCCGTCCCGCCTTTCCTGTGACGTTCGTGCCGCGCTACGAGAATCTGGATGCGCGCATGC
Source organism: Pseudomonadota bacterium (assembly GCA_029779435.1). Lineage (GTDB taxonomy): Bacteria > Pseudomonadota > Gammaproteobacteria > Burkholderiales > Burkholderiaceae_E > JAKPAM01. The sequence goes on from JAKPAM010000108.1 coordinate 7,697, forward strand.
GTCCGCTGATGCGGCGCTTCGATCACGCACGGGCGGCGCAGGCGGCGTCGATCGAAGAGGCGGCCTGGCTGTCGCCTTCGTTGGCGCTGATGCTGTGGGCCGATCGGCTGGCCGGCATCGATGCGGCCCGTTACTCGCGTTATATCGACGCGGTCGACCGGTTCGAGGATCGGTGGCGGGCGTTCTTCGTTCCGCGGATCATGTCGTACCGCGGCGTGTCGGCCGCCGAGCTGTCGCAACTGCCGGTCTTCGCGCGGGACGAATCCGCGCGGATCGACGCGAACGATAGGGACGCGAACGACAGGGATGCGATGACTGAGCCGAGCGACCGGTCCGCTACGAACGAGCCGAACGCCAGGTCCGATGCGACGGGCAGCGTGTTGCGCTGGCTGCTTGCCGCCTGTGCGCTGATGGCGCTGCTGGCCGTGGCGGGCCGCAAGGCGCTGGTCCGGCCTTAGGGGTTCATGAGATCAATGGGTTCATGAGGGCCTGAGGTTCTCTGGGGATGAGATCCTTAGGGGCTTGGATCTTCAGGACCTGAAGGGGGGCGGAGACCGCCGATCAACAGGCGCTAATTCTTCCGGTACCTCTCCACGCGCGCCGCTTTCATGCTGTAGCCGCTCGTTCCCATCTCCGAGCGCGCGCGCGCGAGGCCCAGTGTGCCGCTGACCCACACCGTGCTCATCGTCTGGAAGCCCTTGACCGGTGGATCGGCGCGCACATGGATGATCTGGTTGGCCGGCGGCGGCGGTATGTGGATGCACGCGCCGAAGTACGGTACCAGCAGGAATTCGCGCAGCCCCTTGTCGCCGGATTCGAGCGGCACGACGAAGCTCGGGATCTTCACGTCGCGGCCGTCGAGGGATTCGACGACCGGCGCCTCGTCCCAGACCTTGCGCAGCCGGTCGTACAACGCCTGAACGCGCGGATCCGAATCCGGCAGTTCGCCGAGTTCCTGGACGTCGCGGAATTCGTCCATCGGTTCCCAGTCGGCAGGCACCAGTGCCTCCCACTTGATTTCCGCGTACTGCGCGGCTCGCGCGCGGAGTGCTGAACCCAGGCAGGCCGCAGCCGCCAGGCCTTGCAGCAGCCGGCGGCGCGAAAGAGCGGGGGCGCTTGGCTCGGGCATGGTCGGATCCATGGTCGTATCGGGTCAGATCCTCGGCGACAGGCCATCGGCCAACGACAGGCGATAGGCCCGCCAGCCGGGCAGCAGGCTGGCGAGCCAACCGACGCCCAGCAGCCCGGCCAGCAACAGTCCGTGCGTCGGCGTCGGATCCGTCAGCCGCAGCGTCAGGCCGAAGGCCGACTGCAGCCACGGGCCCAGCGCGGCGACGCAGGCGGCCAGGGCCGCGATGCCGATCGTGATGCCGGCCAGCGTCAGCAGCAGTCCTTCCAGCGCCAGCAGTATCAGCACGTCCTGCGCGCTGGCGCCGGCGGCGCGCAGCACCGCCAATTCGTGCCGCCGTTCGTTCAGGCCCGCCAGGATCGTCGACATCAGGCCCGCCATGCTGACCAGCGCCACCAGCCCCGACATCAGCAGCAGCGCGCGTTCGCCGGTACCCACCACATCCCACAACTCGTCCAGCGCCACGCCCGGCAGGATCGCCATCAGCGGTTCGTCGGCGAAGCCGTTCACCTGCCGCTGCGCGGAAAAGACCGCGGCGCGGTTGCTCAGGCCCACCAGTGCGGCCGTCACGGTCCTGGGTTGCAGGTCCATCGCGCGCGCCTGTTCGGCACCGATGTGCCGGCTACGCGGCGGCGCGCCACTGATCCAGTCCACGTGGATCGCTTCGATCGCTTGCAGGCTCACGTGGACCGTGCGATCGACCGGCGTGCCGGTGCGCGCGAGGATGCCGACGATCGTGAACGGCTTGTCGGCGTGATCGGCAAGGCTGATCTCGCCGGCGCCGTGCGCCAGCGTGATGCGCTGGCCGATCCGGTAGCCGAGCCGCTCGGCGACTTCGGCACCCACGACCGCGTCGTAGAGGTCGCCGAATCGCTGCCCCTCGCGGATCCGCAGCGGCTGCTGCTCGCCGTAGCGGAAATGCTCGAAATAGTCGTGCGTGGTGCCGAGCACCGGAAAGCCGCGGTGCGAATCACCCAGCGACAGCGGCACGACCCACGCCACGCCGCGCACCCGCTGCAGCGCCTGGACGCTGTTCCAGCGGATGTTGTTGGTGGCCGCGCCGACGTGAAAGACCGCGTACAGCAGCAACTGCACCGAGCCCGTACGTGCGCCGACGATCAGGTCGGTGCCGGAGACCGCCGACGAGAAGCTGCCGCGCAGGTCGGTGCGCACGCGCTCCACGCCCAGCAGCATGAAGGTGGACAACGCGATCGAACAGACCGCCAGCGCCAGCGTGAAGCGCCGGTTCCACGCGCTGCGCCAAGCCAGGTTCAGCAGGAAGCCGCGGTTCATCCGGCAGCCCCGGGAATCCATGCCGCCCGGTTGATCGACGGCAGCGATACCTGGCGCCGGAACCGCGTGGCGATGCGGCGATCGTGGCTGACCAGCACGAGTGCGCTGCCGGCCTGCGTGCAGGCCGATAGCAGCAGATCGAGGAAGCGCTCGCGGCGGTCTTCGTCGAGCGCCGAGGTCGGCTCGTCGGCGATGATCAGGTCGGGGCTGCCCAGCAGCGCCCGTGCGGCGGCCACGCGCTGCTGCTGGCCGACCGACAGCGTGTGCGCCGCGCATGGCCACACCGATGGATCCAGGTCCATGCCCGTCAGCCAATGCTCGGCCGCCGACCGCAGGGATCCCGCTTGGCGCACGGCCGCATCGCGGCGTCGCGTGGAAAACCGACAGGGCAGCAGTACGTTGTCCAGCGCGGTGAGGTAGGGCAGCAGGTTGAATTGCTGGAACAGGTAGCCGACGTGATCGACGCGATAGCGGTCGCGGGCGCTCGCGCCCAGGTTACCCCAGTGGGTGCCGAGCAGCGCCGCCCGGCCCGCCTGCGGCAGCAGCACGCCGGCCATCAGCGACAGCAGCGTGCTCTTGCCGCAGCCGCTGGGGCCGTGCAGGAAGACGGCCTCGCCCCGCTCCACGCGGAGGTCGGCGACGTCCAGGCAGACCCGCCGCGCGCCCGGCCACGTGAAGCGCAGGTCTTGCAGCGTCAGCAGACTGTCCGCCATCGCGCGCCGTCAGCGGGCCAGGTCGGGCCGCGTCGGGCCGGGCCGCGTCAGGTCGAGCCGCTGCGCGCCGGGCCCGAGCGTGCGCTTGAACTGGCCATGCGGCGACGCGATCTGCGCGTCGATCCGTTGGATGCGCGGGAACGTATCGAACAGCTTGACGTCGATGAAACGGGCCTCGGTAGCGTGGGTACAGTCGAAGACGACGGTCACGTCGATGTCAGCGTGTTCCGTGCCGTTGCCGTTGCCGTTGCCGTTGCCGTTGCCGCTACCGTTGCTGTTGCTGTTGCTGTTGCTGTTGCTGTTGCTGTTGCTGTTGCTGCGGGCATGGCGATCATGCCGTTGGTGATCGTGATCGGCCTCGTGCCCGCGATTCTTTGCGATATCGCCGCGGTGTTCGTCTCCTTGCTCCTCCGGGTTACCGAGGCCGAGCACCGCCGAGGCCAGCGCGACCTTCGACAACTGGCACCCGCCGGCGGGATCCGGCAGGAACAACCGGTCGGCGGCGTTCAGGTTCTTCACCATGTCCGCGACCTGCTGGCGCTCGGCATCGGTGCGCGGCGCTCGTTCGAAGCCGAGGAATCCGTCCAGCGGCGACGACGCCATCGCCAGCGTGATCGATCGCGCATCGACGGCAACGTCCAGCGCCGAGCGGCCATGCGTATGCGCGTGTTGCTGGGCGGTAGCGGGTAGCGCCAGCGCGGCCAGGAGGCCCGCGAGCAACGCGGGCAGACGGCCGCCTGGCAGGCGAGGGGGCGACGGTTCGGGCATGGGGCGACTCCCGGACGGCAATCGGAAGCGGAGAAGGTAAATGAGAGAGGATTATCAACCAGGCGCGCAGGGTTTGGCCAGGCTGTTCGATCGCCTCAGGCGCGTGTCCCCTTGCGCCTCCGCGGTGCCGAGCCGTGAACCTCGGGCCGTGCGAGGAAAAGCCAGGGCGCGCCGGCGGGCCCTGGCGATCGGTCACTGCCGATAGCCGCTGTCGATCCGATCGAGCTTGCGCAGCATGGCGGCCCACTCGGGACCGCCGGTGGGGCGGTCGTGGCGTGTGGTCTGCTTGGCGACCGTGGCTTCCGATTGCGCCGACGGCATGTTCAGGTTGTCGTAACCGGCGCTCAGCGCACCGATCTGGGCGGTGCAGGCTTTCTCGAAGAAGAACATTCGCGAGAATGCTTCGCCGATCGTGCGCCCGACGGTCAGCAGGCCGTGGTTGCGCAGGATCATGAAGTCCGTGTCGCCGAGATCCGCGACCAGGCGCACGCGCTCGTCCATGTCCAGCGCGATGCCCTCGTAGTCGTGGTAGCTGAGGCTGTGCGTGATCGACATCGCCGTCTGGCTCAACGGCAGCAGCCCCCATTTCTGGGCCGCCACCGCCATGCCGGCTTCGGTGTGGGTGTGCAGCACGGCCATCGCATCGTCGCGCGCTTCATGGACGGCGCCATGGATGACGAAGCCGGCGTTGTTGATGCTGTAGCCGGTGTCCAGCAGGATGTTGCCTTCCAGGTCGATCTTGACGAGGTTCGACGCGGTGACTTCCTCGAACAGCAGGCCGAACGGGTTGATCAGGAAGTGGTGATCGGGCCCCGGGATGCGCGCGGACAGGTGCGTGAAGATCAGATCGTCCCAACCGTGCATCGCGACCAGCCGATAGCAGGCGGCCAGGTTGACCCGGGTCTCCCATTCGATGGGGGAGACCGATGCGCGTACGTTGGCGACCGGGGTTTTGCCGGATGGGCGTTTGGAAGCGATTTCGGCCATGGGGTTGTCTCCTCGCTGAATCGGAGAACCCATGATAGTCGAGGCGACCGCGCGTCGGCGGTCGCCTGACGGGGAAGGCGTTTCAATCCACCAGCGCCGAATACACCAGTTGCCGCAACTGGGTGCGGATCGGATACGTGCTGGACGGCAGCAACTGCGTCATGAAGATGGCGGTGATCTCTTCGGCCGGATCGATCCAGAACGCGGTGCTGGCCGCGCCGCCCCAGCCGTATTCGCCGCGGGTGCCCAGCGTGCCGGCGGCGATCGGGTCCTGCAGCACCGAGAAGCCCAGGCCGAAGCCTTGGCCGTCGAACGCCACCTCGGCGAACAGCGGGATGCCGAACTGCTTCAGATCCTGGCCGCCGGGCAGCGAATTCGTCGTCATGTAGCGCACGGTGCGGCTGCCCAGGATGCGCTGGCCGTCCAGTTCGCCGCCGCGCAGCAGCATCTGCGTGAAGCGGTGATAGTCGGCGGTCGTCGACAGCAGGCCGCCGCCGCCGGAAAGGAAGGAGATCTCGCCGCGCGCGAGATCGCCGAACTCGTCGAAGCGGGTGGCCTTGCCTTTTTCGCCCGGGACGTAGAGCGCGCCCAGGCGCTGGCCCAGGTCGCCTTGCAGCCTGAACGCCGTGTCCTTCATGCCCAGCGGACCCAGGATGCGTTCGTGGAAGAACTGCTCGAGACTCTGGCCCGACATCACTTCCACCAGCCGGCCCAGCACGTCGGTGGCTACCGAATAATTCCAGCGGGTGCCCGGGTCGAAGCGCAACGGCAGCTTGGCCCAGTCGTCCACGCACTGCTCCAGCGTGTGGCCCTTGGGCACGCCCCATTCGTAGCCGGCGTTGCGATAGAGCTCGTCCTGGATGTGGACGTGGTGAAAGCCGTAGGTCATGCCCGACGTGTGGTTGAGCAGGTGCACGATGCGCATCGGCTCGGTGGCCGGCCGGGTGACCGGCTTGGCGGCCGTGCCGCCGGTCAGCACGCGCATTTGCGCGAAGGCGGGCAGGAACTTGGCGACCGGGTCGTTCAGCTCGAAGCGGCCTTCCTCGTACAGCATCATGATCGCGACCGAGGTCACGCACTTGGTCATCGAATAGATGCGAAAGACCGTGTCGTCCTCGATCGGCAGCTTGTTCTCGATGTCGCGCAAGCCGTAGTTCTCGCGATAAGCGATCTCGCCGCGGCGACTGACTTGCACCTGCCAGCCGGGCAGGCGTCCATCGTCGACATAAGCGGCAAAGTGGCGGCCGATACGAGCCAGGCGGGCGGGGTCGAAACCGAGATTGGACATGGACGACTCTTCAACGGGGGGGCTTGGGGGTGGCGCTCATCGTAGCAGACGCCTACGCTCGCCCCGGCTATTCCCGCGGCGCCGCGCGTTCCGGTAGATTCGTCCGGGACAGTGCCGCGATGGGGGCCGACATGAACGACGACATCGACGCCAGCGAATGGCTGAACACCGACGAGCCACCGAGCCTCCGCGCCCTGAGGGGCAAGGTGGTGGTGGTCACCGTCTTCCAGATGCTCTGCCAGGGTTGTGCCCGCACGAGCCTGCCGCAGGCGCGCAACCTGCATGCGAGCCTGCCGCGCGGCGACGCCGCGGTCATCGGCCTGCATAGCGTGTTCGAGCACCATCATGTGATGACGCCCGAAGCGCTGCGCGTGTTCGCGGGCGAGTACGGGCTGACGTTTCCGATCGCCATCGATCGCGCGAGAGAGGGGCTGCCGATCCCCGCGACGATGCATCGATGGGAACTGGACGGGACGCCGACGCTGCTGGTGTTCGGCCGTGACGGCGGGCTCGCGCTGCGGCATTTCGGTCACGTCGACGACCTGCGCCTGGGGCTCGTATTGGGGCAGTTGCTCGCCCACCCATCGGGGGGCACGGCCGCGGGCGGACCGGGTGGCGATGAGGGTCGAGATGACGCCGGGGGCGAGCCGGTATGTTCGATCTGATGCGGCAGCCATCCTGACGGGCGTCCTGTCGTTTGGGGGCTTCCTGGAAACCTCAGGTTGTCGAAATGCACGTTTCGGCAATAGTTGCCTGGGCATATATTGATGGCATCGCACAGCACATCGCTGCCCGATTCTCGAAAACAAGGAGTCCTCGATGCCATCCAAATTCGCAGCCATTGCCCTGGGAACCCTGCTGACCGTCGGCGTCGGTGCCGTTCACGCCGGTGAACTGGTCGACGAACAGGTGCCGTGGAACCAGAAGCCGTTCGTCTCGACGGTGACGCGCGCGCAGGTCCAGGCCGAACAGCGCGCCTACGAGGCGAGCACGCATGCGGTTCCCGGCCAGTATCCGGAAGACCGCGTCGCGAACGCGCCGGAGTTCGAGCCGCACAAGACGCGTGCCGAAGTGAAGGCCGAGCGTGACCAGGCGCTGTCGCGCAAGGCGCCGATCACGTCGCCCGACAACCCGTACGTCGGCTGATCGTCAGGCTTTCTCTCCTCCTCCGAGCGGCGGCCTTCCTCAGGCCGCCGCTTCACGAACGCATCCGCCTCACTGGCCGATGCGTCCTCGCTGCGCCACAATGCTCGCGTTCGATCGGGCATTCGCACGCGAAGGATCCACCATGACAGAGACACTGACCTTCGACCACGTCGTGGTCGGCGCCGGCACCGCTGGCGCGCTGATGGCCAACCGCCTGACCGCCGATCCGACGCGTCGCTTGCTGTTGCTCGAAGCGGGGGGACCCGACAATCACCCGTGGATACACATCCCGGTCGGCTATCTGTACTGCATCGGCAATCCGAAGACCGACTGGCTGTACCAGACCGAGCCCGACGCCGGATTGAACGGGCGCACGCTGCGTTACCCGCGCGGCAAGGCGCTGGGAGGTTGTTCGAGCATCAACGGCATGATCTACATGCGCGGTCAGTCGGCCGACTATGATCATTGGGCCGAGCTGCTCGGTGACGAGAGCTGGAACTGGCGCAACGTGCTGCCTTATTTCAAGGCGCACGAGAACTATCACGGCGGTGCCTCGGCGCTGCACGGCGCCTCCGGCGAGTGGCGCGTCGAGAAGCAGCGGCTGCGCTGGGAGATCCTCGATGCGTTCGCCGACGCCGCCGAGCAGGCCGGCATTCCGCGCACCAGCGATTTCAACGTCGGCACCAACGAAGGCGTCGGTTATTTCGAGGTCAACCAGAAAGCCGGGTGGCGCTGGAACACGGCCAAGGCGTTCCTGCGGCCGACCTGCGTGGCGCGCAAGAACTTCACGCTGTGGACGCGCGCGCAGGTGTCGCGGCTGCTGTTCGAGACGCGCGCAGACGGCCGGACCGCCTGCGCCGGGGTCGAAGTCGTCGTCGCCGGTACCCGGCGCATCGTCAAGGCCACGCGCGGCGTGCTGCTGTGCGCCGGGTCGATCGGCTCGCCGCAGTTGCTGCAATTGTCCGGCGTCGGGCCGGCGGCGCTGCTGCGCAAGCACGGTATCGACGTCGTGCGCGACATGCCCGGCGTCGGCGCCAACCTGCAGGACCATCTGCAGATCCGCACCGTCTATTCGGTCAACGGCGGGCGCACGTTGAATGCGTTGGCGTCGACGATGCGCGGCAAGCTGTCGATCGGCCTCGAATACCTGCTGCGGCGATCCGGCCCGATGAGCATGGCGCCGTCGCAGCTCGGCGCGTTCACGCGCACGTCCGACGCTTACCGGTTCCCCAACATCGAGTTCCACGTGCAACCGCTGTCGCTCGACGCGTTCGGCGAGCCGCTCCACACGTATCCGGCGATCACCGCCAGCGTCTGCAACCTGCGTCCCGGCAGCCGGGGCACCGTCCGCATCAAGAGCCGGGATTTCCTGCAGGCGCCGGCGATCGCGCCCAACTACCTGTCGACCGACGAGGACCGCAAGGTCGCGGCCGACAGCCTGCGTGTCGTACGGCGCATCATGACGCAGCCGGCGCTGAACCGTTACCAGCCCAGCGAGCTCAAGCCCGGCGTGCAGTACCAGACCGACGATGATCTGGCGCGCCTGGCGGGCGACATCGCGACGACGATCTTCCATCCGGTCGGCACGACGAAGATGGGCCTGCCCGACGATCCGATGGCGGTTGTCGACGCGCGGCTCAGGGTCATCGGCATCGACAACCTGCACGTGGTCGACGCCGGCGTGATGCCGACGATCACCAGCGGCAACACGTGCAGTCCGACGCTGATGATCGCCGAGAAGGCCGCGCAATGGATCCTCGGCGACGGGCAGGGGGCGTCGTCCCGCACGGAGCCGGTCGCCGAGTCGACGGCCGCTTAGCGTCGGCCGCGTCGATCATCGTCGCGCGGATGTCGATTGCGCGGGTGTTACGCTGGCGGCTGCACAGGCCGGCGTACCGACGGCCGCCCATGGTGCCGCTGCGGCGTGACGGCCGCCGTATAGTGGCGGGGAAGCTCCCGCCTCGAGGCGGGAGCGACTCACCGTTCATTTCCAGGAGACCCTGCCCATGCCCGCGCCCATCCGCACTCGCACCCGCTTCCCGTCGTCATGGATCTTCTCGTCCGGTGCGTCGCCCGCGCGTGGCCGGCGTGCGATGCTGCGCCGCGGGATCCCGAGCCTGACCGTGGCCGCGGCGCTGGGAATGGCCGCGGTGATGCCCGCGCCGGCCCTGGCCCAGGAGACGTTTCCGTCCCGCCCGATCACGATCCTGATTCCTTATCCGCCCGGCGGCAGCGCCGACATGCTGGCGCGCCCGCTGTCGCAGAAGCTGCACGAGAAATTCGGCCAGCCGGTGCTGCTCGACTACCGCGCCGGCGCTGGCGGCACGATCGCCACGCAGTTGCTGGCGCGCGCCAAGCCCGATGGCTATACGTACATCATGGTGCTGGCCGCGCACACGATCAATCCGTCGCTGTACGGCAAGCTGCCTTATGACACGCGCACGGATTTCGCGCCGGTCTCGCTGGTGGCCACGCTGCCGCTGGTGGTCGTCGCCAGCCCGGCGCTGCCCCAGGTCAAGACGCTCTCCCAACTGGTCCAGGCCGCCAAGGCCGCGCCGGACAAGATCACGTATGCGTCGGCCGGCACCGGCAACACGAGCCACCTGGCGGTCGAGCTGTTCGATTCGATGGTCGGCATCAAGATGACCCACGTGCCGTACAAAGGCAGCAGCCCGGCGGTCACCGCGCTGATGGGCGGCGAGGTCGGCGTGATGTTCGATTCGCTGTCGACGTCGCTGCCGCAGATCCGCGCCGGCAAGTTTTCGCCGCTGGCCGTCACCGGGTCCAAGCGCTCGTCCGTGCTGCCCGACGTGCCGACGGTCAAGGAGACCGGCGTCGCCGACTTCGTCGTCGAAGGCTGGTACGGGATGCTCGCGCCGGCCGGCACGCCGCCGGCGATCATCGAACGCATCAGCCAGGCGATCGCCGACGCCGTCAAGCAGCCCGAGCTGCGTGACCTGTTGTCCGGCCACGGCTACGAGATGGTCGGCTCGACGCCGGCCGCGTTCGGCGCGCATATCGACGCGGAGTTGACGCGCTGGGCCAAGGTCGTCAAGGATTCGGGCGCGACGGTCCAGTAACCGGATCGCCGCCGCGCCATCGATTGCCCGACGCGTCACGGGCGGTCGGGGTTTCGGGCGGAACGCGAGGCAACGCAAGGCAACGCGATATTGGAGACAAGCGATGAACGAGACACCGTGGCTGGCATCCTATCCGGCGGGTGTGCGATGGGATGCGCCGATCAAGGCCGTTCCGGTGCAGCAGGTACTCGCCGATACCGTGGCGCGGTATCCGGACCGGCCGGCCGTCGATTTCATGGGCAAGACGCTTACTTACCGTGAGCTGGGGGCTCTCGTCGATCGCGCGGCCAAGGGCCTGCAGGCGCTTGGCGTCGGGCCGGGTATCCATGTGGGCTTGTTCCTGCCCAATACGCCGCACTACCTGGTCTGCGTGTTCGCCGTGCTCCAGGCCGGGGGCGTGGTCGTCAACTACTCGCCGCTGGACGCCGCCAAGGTCCTCGAACACAAGATCGAGGACAGCCGGACCGATTTCCTGATCACGCTCGACATGGGCACGCTGTATCCGCAGATGGCCGCGATGCTCGGCAGGACGCGGCTGCGCAAACTCATCGTCGGCAACGTCGCCGAGATGAGCGGCGCGCCCGAGGTGGTCGCCGCGCAGATGAAGGCCAAGGGCGAGACGGTCGACATCCCCGCTGATGCGTATCACGTGCGCTTCGCGGACCTGATCGACAATGATGGACGCTACACGCCGCATCCGATCGACGATCCGGCCGACGCGATCGCCGTGCTGCAATACACCGGTGGCACGACCGGCCTGCCCAAGGGCGCGATGCTGACGCACGGCAGCCTGACCGCCGCGTGCGAGCAGGTCGTCATCACGCAGTTCGGCACGCCGCCGGTGCTCGAGATGGGCAATGAGCGCACGCTGGCCGTGCTGCCGCCGTTCCATATCTACGCGTTCACCGTCAACCTGCTGCTGGGCGTACGCGTGGCCGCGCAGATCGTGCAGCACGTGCGATTCGACCCCAAGGCCGCGCTGCGTGACATCGCCGAGAAGAAGCTGACGCTGTTCTGCGGCGTGCCGACGATGTTCACCGCGTTGATCAGCGATGCCGAGACGCCCAACTACGACCTGCATTCGCTCAAGCTGTGCAATTCCGGCGGCGCGCCGCTGCCGGTCGAAGTCGGGCAGCGCTTCAACGAGGTGACCGGCACCTGGCTGGCCGAAGGCTGGGGGATGACCGAGACGTCGCCGACCGGCACCTTCTCGCCGGCCAACGGCAAGCGCAAGCCGGGGTCGTGCGGCATTCCCCATCCGGGCGTCACGATCCGGATGCTCGACCTGGACGATCCGTCGCGCTACGTGCCGATCGGCGAGAAGGGCGAGCTGTGCATCAAGGGCCCGAACGTGATGAAGGGTTATTGGAACAAGCCCGAAGCGACCGCCGAGAGCATGACGTTCGACGGATTCTTTCGCACCGGCGACGTCGGCTACATGGATGAGGACGGTTTCGTCTACATCGTCGACCGTTGCAAGGACATGCTGCTGTGCAGCGGCTACAACGTCTATCCGCGCGTGCTCGAAGAGGCGATCTACCAGCATCCGGCCGTGCACGAGGTCGCGGTGATCGGCGTGCCCGATCCTTATCGCGGCCAGTCGCCCAAGGCGTTCATCGCGCTCAAGCCGGGTGCCGAGCCGTTCACGCTCGAGCAGTTGCAAGCGTTCCTCAAGGACAAGCTGGGTAAGCACGAGATGGTGCACGGCCTGGCGTTCCGCAGCGCGCTACCGAAGACGGCCGTCGGCAAGCTCTCGAAGAAGGACCTCGTCGACGAAGAAGCCCGCGCCCGCGCCGAACAGGCGTGATGGCGCACACGGGACCGGCGATTCCCGCGTCGGTCCCGAATTACAACCGAGGAGACAGCCATGAGACACGGATTCGATGACCTTCCGCGTGCCGCCGCATCGAGAGGGGTAAGCGTGACGCGCGCGACCAGAACGACGATCGCCGCGGGTATCGCGCTGGCGGCGGGCCTGCCCTTCGCCGCTTCGGCGCAGACCGCCCCGGCGAACGCGGCGCCGCTGATCGACGCCGCGCGTCTTCAGGACCTGCAAGGGCGCGCGACCGCCGTGCAGCCGAAGATGATCGCCTGGCGGCGCGACATCCATGAGCATCCGGAATTGTCGGGGCAGGAAGTGCGCACGGCCAAGCTGGTGGCCGAACACCTGCGCGCGCTGGGGATGGACGTGCAGACCGGTGTCGGCGGTACGGGCGTCGTCGGCCTGCTCAAGGGCGGCCAGCCCGGCGACAAGGTCGTCGGACTGCGTGCCGACATGGATGCGCTGCCGGTCAAGGAAGTCACCGGCCTGCCGTTCGCATCCAAGGTCGTCGCGCGCAATTTCGGCAAGGATTCGCCGGTCATGCACGCGTGCGGCCATGACGGGCATACCGCGATCCTGATGGGCGTGGCCGAGATGCTCGCGGGCATGCGCGACCAGATCAAGGGGACGGTCAAGTTCGTGTTCCAGCCGGCCGAGGAGGGCCGCTCGGAGGAACCCAAGCACGAGCACGAGCTTTTCGGCGCCAAGGCGATGATCGAGCAGGGCGTGCTCGACAATCCCAAGGTCGACGCGATCTTCGGCCTGCACCTGGCCCCCGGGCCGGCCACCGGCGGAATCGGCTACCGGGTCGGCCCGATGATGGCCGGCGCCGACGGCTTCCGCATCAAGGTCACCGGACGCCAGACGCACGGCTCCCGTCCGTGGGATGGCATCGACCCGATCTCGGCGTCGGCGCAGATCATCAATGGCCTGCAGACGATCGTCAGCCGCCAGCTCGATATCACCGCGGTGCCGACCGTGGTGACGATCGGCGCGATCAACGGGGGTAACCGCGAGAACATCATCCCCGATACCGTCGACATGCTGGGGACGCTGCGCACGTTCGACAACAAGCTGCGCGAGAACGCCAAGCAGCGCATCACGACCACCGCGACGTCGATCGCGGCGGCCAGCGGCGCCAAGGCCGACGTCCAGTTCACCGCCGTGTCCTATCCGCCGACCGTCAATCCGGCGGAGTTGTCCAAGCAGGCGGTGCCGGTGCTGCAGGCCGTCACCGGCAACAAGGCGATCGTGATTCCGCTGGTCAGCGGCTCGGAAGACTTCTCGGACTTCCAGTTGAAGATCCCGGGCTTCTTCTTCATCCTGGGCGCACCGCCGAAGGGCCGCGCCCCGGCGCCGAACCATTCGCCGGAGTTCGATTTCGACGAGGACGCGATGCCGATCGGCGCCAGGGCGTTGGCGGCACTGGCGCTCGATGAACTGGAGCGACCGCGCTGAGTACCCGTTTTCCTGCTTTTCGCGGTTGGGAGGTCGTTGCCGGCTGTTTCGTCATGGCGACGATCACCTGGGGCCTGGGCTTTTATGGCGCGGGCCTGTATCTCGCTTACCTGACCGGCGAGCGCGGCCTGCCGATCGGCGCGACCTCGGCCGCGATCACCGGGTACTTCTGGTTCAGCGCGCTGCTGATCATGACCTGCGGCCCGTGGATCGATCGCGTCGGGCCGCGCCTGTCGGTGACGGTCGGCGCGTTGGCGATGGGCGCGGCGGTGATCGCCATCGCGTGGTCGACGCGGCTGTGGCATTTCCACGTGGCGATGCTGGCGATGTCGATCGGGTGGACGACGATGAGCAGTTCGGCGATCAACGCGATCCTGGCGCCTTGGTTCGACCGCAAGCGCGGCCTGGCGCTGAGCATCGCGCTGACGGGGGCGAGCTTCGGCGGCATCGCGGTGATCCCGCTGCTGACGGCGATGATCGCCGCCCACGGGTTTCGCGACGGCCTGACCGGTGCGGCCGCCGTCCTGGTCGCGATCGTGCTGGCCGTCGCGTGGCGCTGTTTCGTGCGCGAGCCCGCCGTGATCGGCCAGCACGTCGATGGTGATGCGGCGGCGCGCCCGCAGGGCGACGATCACGAGCAGGCCCAGGCGCCCTGGCGGTTGGCGCGCGTGCTGCGCGAGCCGGCTTTCATCAGCAATACCGTACCGTTCTCGATCGGCCTCACCGTGCAGGTCGGGTTCCTCACCCACCAGTTGTCGATGCTGCGACCGCTGATCGGCGCGCAGTCGGCCGCGTGGGCCGTCGGCCTGACGACGGTCTGCGCGGTGGCCGGGCGCCTGCTGGCCGGTGCATTGATGGACCGGCTCGAACGCCGCGCGCTGGCGGCATTGAACTTCTGCCTGCAGATGGGCGGCCTGCTGCTGCTGGCGCTGGCCACCGAGCCGCTGATGCTCTATGCCGGCTGCGCCGCTGCCGGCCTGGCGGTCGGCAACATGATCACTTACCCCGGGTTGCTGATCCAGCGCGAATTCCCGCGCGCGCAGTTCAATCGCGCCAACCGGCTGGCGGTCGGCATCTCGCAGTTCATCTACGCCTGCGGCGCGACCCTGATGGGCGCCGCGCGCGAAGCGGCCGGCGACTATCGGCTTCCGCTGCTCGGTTGCGCCGCATTGGCGGCGATCGCGGCGCTGGTGGTCTGGTTCGGTCGTCCCGTCAAGCAACGACCCCTTGGAGTGGATTCCGCATGAATACGCCTTTGCCTGAAGACCGCATTCCCGTCATCGTCGGCGTCGCCGATGTCATCGACAGGCCCGCCCGCCCGCAGGACGGACGCGAGCCGATCGCGTTGATGGAAGACGCGCTGCGCGCCGCCCAGGACGACGCCGGCGACGGCCTGATCGCCGATCTGGACGCGCTGTACCTGGTGTGCGAGGTGTCGTGGCTGTACGACGCGCCCGAGCGACTGCTCGCGCAGCGCCTGGGCGTCGCGCCGCGCACGCTGGTCTACGGACCCGTCGGCGGCGAGTCCCCGATCCGCTTCCTGCACGAGTCGGCGCTGGCGATCGCGCGC
Organism: Pseudomonadota bacterium; assembly: GCA_029779435.1. GTDB lineage: Bacteria > Pseudomonadota > Gammaproteobacteria > Burkholderiales > Burkholderiaceae_E > JAKPAM01. Next base: position 22,951 of record JAKPAM010000108.1, read on the forward strand.
GGCGAATGCCGGGTCGCCGCCGTCGTCGGCGCCGAGGCCCAGTACAGCGTCAACAAGGCGCGGTCGGCCGGTGGCACGCTGCCGTGGACGCCGCAGGGCACGGTCGGCCTGCCGGCCCGCTCGCGTGACAAGCAGCATCCGTTGTCCGTCGCGCTGGGCATCGCGCAGCCGATCACCGTCTACCCGTTGTACGAGAACGCGGCGCCGCGTGCCTGGGGCCAGACGCCGGCCCAGTCGCGCGCCGAATCGGCACGGATCTGGTCGACGTTCTCGCAGGTCGCGGCCGACACGCCCAGCGCCTGGGGACGGCAGGCGTTTACGCCGGACGAGGTCGGCGAGCCTTCGGCCGACAACCGCCTGATCGCATGGCCGTACACGAAGCGCATGGTCGCCAATCCGGCGGTCAACCAGGGCGCGGCGGTCATCCTGACCAGCCTGGCGCGCGCTCGCCGGATGGGGATCGATCCGTCGCGCTGCGTACGCGTGCTCGGCGGCGCCGCGTCCAACGAGGCCGACGATTTCCTGCAGCGCGACAACTTCTTCGGCACCGCGTCGCAGCAGGTCGTGCTCGAGACCGCCGCCGAGCTGGCGGCGCGGTCCGGTTCGATCGATGCGATCGAACTGTATAGCTGCTTTCCGATCGTGCCGAAGATGGCGATGCGGGTGCTGGGCCTGACACCGCAGACGCCGTTGACGACGATCGGCGGATTGAGCTTCTTCGGCGCGCCGCTGAACAACTACATGACGCATGCCACTTGCGGTATGGTGCGCCGGCTGCGGTCGAATCCGCAGCAGCAGGCGCTGCTCTACGGGCAGGGCGGACTGGCGACCAAGCACCACGCGCTGGTGCTGGCCGGCGGGCTCAACGCGCGCGCGGACGGCGCGATCGATCTGCGTTCCGACTACTCGGTCCAGGCGATCGCCGATGCGCGGCGCGGCGCGGTGCCGGCGTTGAACGCCGCTTATGACGGGCCGGCCGAGGTCGAGACGTTCACGATCCTGTACGGACGCTCCGGCGAGCCGGAGTCGGGCGTGGTGATCGCGCGCAATCCGGCCGGCGAGCGGGTCCTGGCGCGGATCGATGGCGGCGACACCGCGGCGCTCGCTCGGCTGGTCGATGGCGAGGTCTCGCCGATCGGCGCGGCGGGCGTCGTCGCGCAGACGCCGGGCGGCGTGCCCGCGTGGCGGTTCGCGCCGGCGGGATGAGTCGCTCGTACCGTTCAGGCGTACACGTTCAGCAGCGTGCCCAGCGTTCCGGACGTGGCCAACGCCGGTTGCGGCAGCGTCTCGATCAGCGCCTGGGCGCTGGCCGCCGACATGTCCAGCGTCTTGCGGTACATCAGCATCTGCGCCTCATTGACCGTGCGTACACGCTGCATCGCCATCACGGCACCGATGGCGGCGTTGATGGTCAGGTCTGAAGACATCGGACGATCCCCGGCGAACGCCGGTTACCCGGCAACAGCCGGGTTATCGGCCGTCGAGGCGTGGACTTGAGGGTAAGGGGGGCGGCGTGCAGGCCGCCTGCGCGCGTCAGGGCGTCAGGGCGTCAGGGCGTCAGGGCGTCAGGGCGTCAGGGCGTCGGCGCGAAGCGGATCTCGTAGACGCGCGGCGCTTCGAAGCGCGTCAATCGACCCGATGGGATCGCGGCCACCAGGATCGCGAAATCCTCGGGCGACCGCGCATTCGGCGCCGGCCGGCGCGGGCGCTTGGGCACCCAGGCCTGCCGTGCGGCGATCTCGCTCAAGTCGCGGCAGTCCGGCCGATCGATCCGGAAAGAAGGGCGGCACAGGCTCGACACCGGCCGGACCGCGATCGCCCGACCGTCGGGTCCGACTTCGAAACGCAGGAATGCATGGTTGGCGCGCGCCGCGTCCTCGGCCCATACATGGGCGATCGGCGTGCGCGACGCGAGGGTGGCATCGTCATTGATCGTCAACGCGTGATCGGTGCGATCGGATTTCTCGGGGGCGAGCCGATCCGGGTGGACCAGCGTCTTCATCGTCGTGAAATCCGGCGCAGCGGGCAGCGCCGACGCGTGCCGGGCAGCGACCAGCGCGTACGCATACGAGGCCGGACCGGTGAACAGCAGCGTGAACGGTGCGAGCTTGAGCACCGGTTTGCGCTCCAGCGCCAGTACCTTGCCGTCCTGCTCGACCAGGACGTGCCAACTCTGTTCGACCCGAGATACGGCCGCCCCCGCGCCCGCGGCGGGCGGCGTCGCCGCGGGCATGGCCGGCGAACGCGGTTGAGCATCGGTCATCGCGCCGAACGACGCGAGGCCGATGACGAGCGTTGCCGCCACGCGCGAACGAGCATGTGGCATAAGGACTCGCGCGAGGAGGGAGCGGAGTGTGGTCGCCATCGTCTTGGAGTGAACAGGCTGTTGGCACCATACACCGGCCCCGCGGCGCTGCGAAGGCGCGCTGTCGCGCGTGGGACGCAGCAAGACCGGCCGTCGGGTTACGATGGCCGGCTGTCGATCCGCGCACGATGTGCTCCCTTTCCCGATGACCCGCGCCTCCGATGCTTCGCTGACCCTGTTCCGCCGCTTGTGGCCGTTCCTGCGTCCTTATCGTCTGCGGCTGGCCGTCGCGATGGTGGCGTTGCTGGTGGCCGCTGGCGCCTCGCTCGCGATCCCGCTGGCGTTCCGGCAGTTGGTCGACCAGGCGTTCGTCGGACAGCAGCTCGCCGCCGCGCAGACGGGCGACAGCGCGCACGTCGATCGCGTGTTCCTGGCGCTGTTCGGCGTCGCCGTCGTGCTGGCCCTGGGCACCGCCGTGCGGTTCTATTCGGTGTCCTGGCTCGGCGAGCGCGTCAGCACCGACCTGCGCAACGCCGTGTACCGGCACGTGCTCGGCCAGGACCCGCGGTTCTTCGAGACGCTGCGGGCCGGCGAGGTCCTGTCGCGCCTGAGCGCCGATGCGACGCTCGTGCAGACGCTGGTCGGCACCAGCATATCGATGGGGCTGCGCAGCGCGCTGCTGTTCGGCGGCAGCCTGATCCTGATGCTGGTCACCAGTCCGAGGCTGGCATCGATCATTGCCGGGTTGATCGTGCTGACGATGGCGCCGATCCTGTTCTTCGGCCGGCGCGTGCGGACCTTGTCGCGGCGCAGCCAGGACCGGTTGGCCGACACCAGCGCGATGGCCGGCGAACGGTTGAACGCGATCCAGACCGTGCAGGCGTTCGCGCGCGAAGGCTTCGAGGCCGACCGTTTCACCGCCGCCAGCGCCGAGGCGTTCGACGCGGCGACGCGCCGCATTCGCGCGCGATCGTCGCTGACGGCGGTCGCGATCGTACTGGTCTTCGGCGCGATCGTGTTCGTGCTGTGGCTCGGCGCCAGGGCCGTGCTGGCCGGACAGATCACGATCGGCACGCTGACCCAGTTCATTCTCTATGCGGTCATGGTCGCCTCGTCGACCGGTGCGCTGTCCGAGGTCTGGGGCGACGTCCAGCGCGCGGTCGGCGCGACCGAACGGCTGGTCGAGCTGCTGGCCGCGCAGCCGGCGATCGTCGCGCTCGGCGCGGGCACGCCTGGCGTGGGTGCAGCCTCCGCGCGAAGCCATCCAGGCGATGAGGACCACGAAGGCCATCGAGGGCCGCAGGGTTCCTCGGTCTTCTTCGACGATGTAACGTTCTCTTACCCTTCCCGGCCCGATGAACCCGCGATCGACGCGTTGTCGCTCGCGATCGAACCCGGCCAGACGATGGCGATCGTGGGCCCGTCGGGCGCGGGGAAGACGACGCTGTTCCAGTTGCTGCTGCGCTTCTACGACCCGCAGCGCGGCGTGATCCGGATCGACGGCGTCGACGTGCGCGAAGACGAGCCCGCGCGGCTGCGCGAGCATATCGGCATCGTCGCGCAGGACAATACGGTGTTCTCGGCCGACGCGATGGAGAACATCCGCTATGGCCGCCTGGACGCCAGCGACGACGAGGTGAGGGCCGCCGCCGCGGCCGCTTACGCCGACGAGTTCATTACCCGCTTGCCCGACGGTTATCGCAGCTTTCTCGGCGAGCGCGGTGTCAGGCTGTCGGGAGGGCAGCGACAGCGAATCGCGATCGCACGCGCATTGTTGAAGAACCCGCCGTTGCTATTGCTCGACGAGGCCACCAGCGCGCTGGATGCCGAAAGCGAGCGCTTGGTCCAGCAGGCATTGCGCGTGGCGATGAAGGGGCGCACCACGCTGGTGATCGCGCATCGCCTGGCGACGGTCGTCGAGGCGGATCGGATCGTGGTGCTCGATCGGGGGCGGCTCGTCGAGCAGGGAACGCATCGCGAGCTGATCGCCGTCGACGGACATTACGCGCGGCTCGCTCGCTTGCAGTTCGGACTCTGACCTGTCAGCGGGCGGTGCCCGACGATCGGAGATAATCGGTTTCGCTGGCGGTGCCGGCCTTCTCTGGAGTATTGCATGGGACTCATCTGGACCATTCTCATCGGTTTCGTCGCGGGTCTGATCGCCAGGGCGGTGACCCCTGGCGACGGTCCCAAGGGCTTTTTCCTCACGTCGGCTCTCGGCATCGCCGGTTCCATCGTCGCCACGTTCGTCGGCCAGGGGATGGGCTGGTACCAGGCCGGCCAGCCGGCGGGCTTCGTCGGCGCTATCGTCGGCGCCGCGGTATTGCTGCTGCTGTACGGCTTCTTCCGCAAGAAGTAGATCCTCCCTCCCACTTTCAGGAGCGCACCGTGAGCTTGTTCGACATCCTTCAGCAGGTCATCACGGCGTCGGGTGGTCTCGACGCCGACAAGGCCGACCGCCATTTCGACGACGTCGTCCAGGGCACGCCGACCGACGTGTTCCAGCAGGGCGTCGCCGAGATCTTCCGATCGGAGCAGACGCCGCCGGTCGGCGACATGGTCAGCCAGATGTTCAGCAGCGCATCGCCGCAAGGGCGGGCCGACATGCTCAACCAGATCCTGGCGTCGCTCGGCCCGGCCGTCCTCGGCGGCATGGCGGGCGGCGCGGGGGGCGGCATTCTCGACAAGCTGCTGCGCGGTGCCGGCGGTGCGGGTCCGTCGTCCAGCAGCGGGCCAGCGGGCGGCTTGGGGGGCGCGCTGGGTGGACTGCCCGGCGGCATGGGCGGGCTCGGCGCGATCCTGGGCGGTTTGCTCGGTGGCGCAGCGGGCGGCGGAGCCGGCGGCGCGATGCCGGCGCCCGACCGAGCCGTGCCGTCGCAGGGAACGGGCGGCGGCTTCGGCGGCCTGTTTCCGACGATCACGGCCGAGCAGGCCGCGCAGGTCACGCCCGAAGATGTCGGCCAGATCGCGGCCGAGGCCGAAAAGCACGATCCGAGCATCATCGACTCCCTTAGCGAGTTCTATGCCCGGAACCCGGCTCTGGTCAAGACGCTCGGCGGTGCCGTGCTGGCGATCGCGCTGGCCAAGATCCACGAGCGGATGCGCAGCTGATCCGTTCCGCCTTCCGCGCAGCGGGCCTCGACGGGTCTGCCGCGCCGCGCTATCGTGCGGTCACAGGGCCTGTTCACGCTAGGATCGTACCCGCGTGAACAGGCCCTGGTGCATGGAGGCAATCTTTGAAACTCGTTCGATATGGCAGGCCCGGCAAGGAAAAACCGGGCTTGATCGACGCCGACGGCGTCCTGCGTTCGCTCGACGGCATCGTCCCGGACATCGGCCCGGCACAGCTCTCGCCCAAGGGGCTGGCCCGGCTCGCCAAGATCAAACCTTCCAAGCTCGCCAAG
>JAKPAM010000124.1 GCA_029779435.1 Pseudomonadota bacterium
GAGATGGCCGCGAAGCGCCACGAACCCGCGGCGCGGTTGTCGGGCGGACAGCAGCAGATCCTCGCGGTCGCGCAGGGCGTGATCGGCGAGCCGAAGCTGCTGATCCTCGACGAGCCCTCGGGCGGCCTCGCGCCGATCGTGATCGACCGCATCCTCCAGGTCGCCGCGGACCTCTGCCGCGACGGCATGGCGATCCTGCTGGTCGAGCAGATCGTCGAGAAGGCGTTGCGGCACGCGCACCGCTGCTACCTGATGGACACCGGCCGGATCGTCGGCGAAGGCCCCGCGAACGAGATGCTCGGCAGCAAGGCGCTGCACGACGCGTATCTGGGGAAGTCGGCGGGCTGACGTCCGCGCGGCGTTCGACGTCGCGTCGATCCGGAGGCAGTCGCGCGCGGCGCACGCCGTCGGTCGTTCATCCCGAGATCGCGTCATCATCGCCGCTGTTCATCTGCTCCGGCCGGGGGTCCGCCATGACGTTCCACACCTTCATCGAATCACCGCTCGGGCAGATGCTGCTCATGTCCGACGGGGAGCACGTCACCGGCCTGCATTTCCAGTCGGACAAGTACATGCCGCCTGTCGGCGCCGACTGGATCCGCGACGACCGGCATGCGCTTCTCGTCGAGGCTGCGGCGCAGGTCGGGCGCTACTTCGCGGGCGGACTCACACGCTTCGACCTGCCGATCGCGCCGTCCGGCACGGCCTTCCAGCAGCTCGTCTGGAATGCGCTCTGCGCGATCCCGCACGGTACGACCGAGAGCTACGGCCAGCTCGCGCGGCGCATCGGTCAGCCGACGGCCTCGCGTGCCGTCGGGGCCGCGAACAGCCGCAACCCCATCTCGATCATCGTGCCGTGCCATCGCGTGATCGGTGCGGACGGCAGCCTGACCGGCTACGCCGGCGGGATGCATCGCAAGCAGGCGCTGCTCGCGCTGGAACGCTGCGGGACGGGTCAGTTGTTCTGACGGTTTCCGGATGTCGGGGATGCAGGCGTGATCGCGTCGCAGACCGGATCGCGACATGACTTGCCGGCACGGCCCGCACCGGCAGCCCGGCCGTGGCTCGAGCATCGGCGCCGCGCGGGAACGTGAATAGTTCCTAAGCCGGTCGGCCTATGTCGCGCAGCATGTGCCCCGCGGACCATGCGA
>JAKPAM010000129.1 GCA_029779435.1 Pseudomonadota bacterium
CTGGCGAGCGCGGCGATCGACTCGCTCGTGCCGTCGCAATCGAGATCGAAGGCGAAACACTTGCCCGAGAGCTCGGCCGCCTTGCCATCGAAGTTGATCACCAGCGGGTCGCGCAGCACCGCCTTCTCGACCGTCACCGTCTTGCGTTCACAGGAATAGTCGCGGCACATGCCGAGTTCGAGCGTGAAGTCGAGCGTCCGCCCATCCGCCGTCTGCACCTTGCCGGTCGAGGCGAAGTCGGTGCGCTCGTGCTCGCGGATCGATTCGGTCGTCTCGGTTGTCCATACGATCTCGGTCGTCCCCGGTCCCGTCGCCGGCTCCATAGAATCCTCGGCGGGCAAAGTCTCGCGCAGATCGCCAATGGTCACGCGACGCTCACCGGTGATGAACTCGAGCATGCGCGCGATCATCGACTCGAGCATCAGCAACAGTTGCCGTTGCCGGTCCTCCTCGCTCGCTGCCGCCATTTCGGTTAATTCACCTGCCTGCGCCGCACCATCGAAGATGCGGCGAAAGCTGCTCGTCGATTCGCTGCTGATCTCGCACTCACTGGAGAAGACGTGGCAAGTCGTCATCGCCACGGCCGATTGCTCGATTTTCATTGCCGCCTCCTTATGCTGTCGGGAGACTGCACGACGCAAGGCGCGTGCCACGCGGTTGTCGATCGCCGCGCGGGCCCCTTCTGGCCACTCGCTCGTTGCATCTGGAGAGCACGCGGCAAGCAACGAGCGTGGTGGCGGCAAAACGTGCCGCTTTAGCGACACCTGGCGGCGGTCAGCGCCCCAGCTGCTCGCGCACGATACGGTCGAACATGCCGTCGCGCTTCATTTCGGCGAGGGTCTTGTTGAAACAGGCGAGCACTTCGCCCTGTCCTGCCGTCTTGTTGAACGCCAGATGCACGGGGTAGCTGGCGAGGTAAACATCGGCTTGTTCGATACCGGAAATACCCCGCGCTGCCAGGTTTGCCGTGCCCGACTCGGCGATCGCCAGCACGGCGTCGAGGCGCCCATCCATCAGCTTGAGGAAGTTGGAACGATCGCTCGATACCTCCTCGGTAGCGATCCAGCCGCTCTGGCTGGCCGCGTCGAAGGTTCCGCCATACGACCAGCCGCGCAGGACGCCGACGCGTTTGCCGTAGAGGTCGGCGACCATGCGGAAGTCGACCGGCTTCGCCCGCCGGTAGTAAACAGCGATGTTCTCGACATGGATCGGATCGCTGAAATCGTACCGCGCGAGCCGCTCGGCATTCTTGTACAGGCCACCGATGCCGGCCAGCCCCTTGTCGATCTCGGCGAATGCCCGCTTCCACGGCTTGGCCTCGACGTGCACGTTGTCGTGGCAGCGCGCGAGGGCCACGCGCAGGATCGCCGGATAGAGTCCGACGGCATAGCCACCGCGGCTGGACATGAACGGGGGGTTTTCGGCGTCGACATTGACCACCAGCTGCGGCGACAAGGCCGCACCCGCGGGCGCCTCCGATTGCGCCACCGCACACCCCGGCGCAGCAATCGCCAGCACGGCGAAAAGCAAGCCTATCGGTCGGGAAATCTTGGTGCTCATGGGGCCATTCTACGCGGCGCAGTCGACGGCGATAAGCCGACAGGATCAATCGCCCGATCCGGGCTTCAGAATTCCAGTGGATCGACCTCAAGGTGCCAGCGCAGCCGCGACGGTGCCTTGATCGTTGCCAGCAGTTCGCCCCAGTCGGCAAGAAAGTGCTGCAAGGCGCGGCGCGACGGCGATTCGATGAGCAGTTGCGCGCGCTCGAAGTTGGCGCGGCGTGCCATACGCATCGGCACCGGGTCGTAGAGCATCACGTCGGCGTACGCGGAGGCCTCCGGCCAGGCGCGTGCGGTCGTCAGGAAAGCGAGCGAGTCGGCGAGTTGCGGCGCCTCGGCGCGCAGCATGGCTTGATAGGCGTAGGGCGGAAAACCGGCCTGTTCGCGCTCCTTGAGCTGCGCGTCGGCGAAGGCCGGGTAGTCGTGACGGACCAGCGCGGCGTAGAGCGGATGTTCGGGGAACTGCGTCTGGATCAGCACTTCGCCGGGCAGCTCGGCCCGCCCGGCGCGGCCGGCGACCTGCATCAGCTGCGCGAACAGGCGCTCGGGCGCGCGCCAGTCGGAGGCGAACAGGGCGGCGTCTGCACCGAGCGCACCGACCAGCGTCAGCTTTGGGAAGTCGTGGCCCTTGGCCAGCATCTGCGTGCCGACGAGGATGTCGGCGGCACCGTCGTGGATCTGCTCGACCAGCGCCTCCCACTGCTTGCGGCTTTTCGCCGAATCGCGATCGACGCGCAGGATGCGCGCCTGCGGGAAGCGTTCGGCCAGGACGGCCTCGATGCGCTGCGTGCCGCGCCCGAAGGGCTGGATGTCCTGGTTGCCGCAGGTCGGGCAGGCACGCGGCACACGGCACTCGAAGCCACAGTGATGGCAGCGCAGACGGCCGTCGGCCAGGTGCAGCACGAGGTTGGCGGCGCAGCGCTGGCAGCGCGAGATCCAGCCGCACGCGGTGCAGGTCAGCACCGGCGCATAGCCGCGCCGGTTGAGGAAGACGAGGCTCTGGTCGCCGCGCTCCAGACGCTGACCAAGGGCGCGCAGCAGGACGCCGGACAGCCCGTCCTGCAATTTCTCGAGTCGCGTGTCGATGCGCTGCACCGCCGGCAGGCGGGCGTTGGTCACCGCACGCTCGCGCAGCGTGAGCAGCGTGTAGCGCGCCGGCGTACGCGTATCGGTCGCGTTCGCCCAGCTCTCGAGCGACGGCGTCGCCGAACCGAGCACGATCGGAATGCCGCGTTCGCGCGCGCGGAAGACGGCGACGTCGCGCGCCGAGTAGCGCATCCCATCCTGCTGCTTGAACGAGGCGTCGTGCTCCTCATCGACGACGATCAGCCCGAGGTCGGGCAGGGGGGTGAAGATGGCGAGACGCGTCCCGAGCACGATGCGCGCCGAACCGTCGAGCGCCGCGCGCCAGTTGCGCGTACGCGCCGCCTCGGTGAGTTCGCTGTGCAGGCTCGTCAGGCCGGCGTCGGGAAAACGCGCTGCGACGCGCGCTTCGAGCTGCGGCGTGAGATTGATTTCCGGCACCAGCAGCAGGACCTGACGGCCAGCGGCCAGTGCTCGCTCGACGAGGCGCAGGTAGACCTCGGTCTTGCCGCTGCCGGTGACGCCGTGCAGCAGGTAGGCGCGAAAGCCGCCATTCTGCGCATCATCGCTGGCGATCCGTTCGAGCGCCGTCAGCTGCTCGTGCGTGAGTTCGGGCGGCGCCTGCTTCGCCGGCGTCTTCGCAACGCGACGGGCCGCGCGCGCCTTTGGCGGGTCAATCCGGCGCAGGCCGGCCGGCAGCGTCGAGATCATCACCTCGCCGAGCGGCGCTTGGTAGTAGGCGGCGCAGAACTCGCACAGGCGAAACCAGTCGGCGGGCAGCGGCGGCAGGTCGCGCAGAACGGCTTCGACCGACTTCAGCTGTTCGGGC
>JAKPAM010000164.1 GCA_029779435.1 Pseudomonadota bacterium
GGTGTCGACGTCATCGCCGGCCAGACGATCTCGATCGCCGACATCGATGGCGCCAAGCTGCGCTATGTGCCGGCCGCCGACGCCAATGACGACAACACTGCATTGGCCGATCGCCAGTGGCAGTTCTCGGTGCAGGACGCCACCGGCACCTACGCCGCCAGCCCGGGCACGATGACCCATTCGATCGCGCCGATCAACGACGCGCCGGTCATCACCAGCAACGGCGGCGGCGCGACGGCCAGCATCAGCATTCCCGAGAACACCACCGTCGTCACCACCGTCACCGCCTCCGACATCGACGGGCCCTCGATCACGTTCTCGATCGCAGGCGGCGCCGATGCCGCGCGCTTCCAGATAGACCCGGCCACCGGCGTGCTGAGCTTCATCGCCGCGCCCGACTTCGAAACCCCTCTCGATGTCGACGGCGACAACGTCTACCATGTCGTCGTGCAGGCCAGCGACGGATCGCTCAGCGATACGCAGGTGATCGCCGTCACCGTCACCGACGTGTCGAACGTGTTGATCGTCACGACCGCCGACGACAACAACGACTCGGGCATCCTCGCCGGCGCCGCTCATGACGCCGAGTGGCTGAATGCCCATAAGGGCGCCGACGGCGCGATCAGCCTGCGCGAGGCGATCCTCGCCGCCAACAACGCCAGCGGCACCACGCTGATCCAGTTCGCGATCCCGGGCACCGGCACGCACACGATCACGCTGAGTTCCGCGCTGCCCGCGATCACCAGCCAGGTCGTCATCGACGGCAGCACCGACGACAGCTTCGCCGCCAACGGCAGCCGGCCGGCCATCGTGCTCGACGGCAGCGATCTGCATGACTACGGCCTGACGCTGGCCGGCGGCGCCAGCGGCTCGACGATCCGTGGCCTGATCCTCCGTGGATTCACGCAGGCGAGCCTGCTGATCGACACCGGCTCGAACGACAACGTGATCGCCGGCAACTACATCGGTGCGCTGACGCCGGCCGGCGGCGCGACCGGCGGAACCCAGCCTGGCGACGGCATCGTCGTGCTCGGCAGCCGCAACGTGATCGGCGGCTCGGCGGCGGGTGACGGCAACGTCGTCGCCGGCAACAACGTCGGCATCCGGGTCGACGGCGAAGCGGCCGACGACAACGTGATCATCGGCAACCGGATCGGCACCGACGCGACCGGCACGATCGCGATCGGCAACTGGCTGAGCGGCATCCTCGTGCGCAACGGTGCCGACGGCACCGTCATCGGCGGGCTGACGGCCGCCGAACGCAACATCGTGTCGGGGAACGTCTACGACGGCATCGACATCAGCGCCGCGTCGACGACGGGCACGGTGGTGCGAGGCAACCACATCGGCATCGACGCGTCGGGCCTGGTGGCACTCGGCAACGGGCTGTATGGCATCGCGGTCAGCGACGGCGCGTCCGGCACGATCATCGGCGGCACATCGGCCGCGGCCGGCAACGTGATCAGCGGCAACGGCCTCGACGGGATCATCATCGACGCCACGGCAACGGCGGCCACCATCGAGCACAACTTCATCGGTACCCGTGCCGACGGCCTGGCGGCCATCGCCAACGGTGAATTCGGCGTGCGGATCGATGGCGCCGACAACGTCGTCCGGAACAACCTGATCTCGGGCAACGCGTCCGCGGGCGTGTGGATCACCGGCGCCAACGCGGTCGGCAACCTGGTCGCCGGCAACGGGATCGGCATCGACGCCACCGGATCCGCCGCACTGGGCAATGGCGTCATCGGCGTCATCGTCATCGACGGCGCGTCGCAGACGGTGATCGGTGGAACGACCGATGCCGATCGCAACGTGATCTCGGGCAACGGCAACAGCGGCATCCAGTTGATGGACACGACGGATACGCTCGTGATCGGCAATTTCATCGGCACCGATGCCAGCGGCATGACCGCGTTGGGCAACCAGTTCGGCATCGTCGTTTTCCTGGCTGGCAGCGGCAACCAGATCGGTGGCGCCACGGCCGGTGCCGGCAACGTGATCGCCGGCAACCAGCAACGAGGCGTGTTCATCATCGAGACGTCGAACCGCGTGACGGTCCAGGGCAACTTGATCGGCGTCGGCACCGACGGCTCCACCGTGCTCGGCGGCGGCGACACGCTGATCGAAATCAACCAATCGTCGGGCGCGCTGATCGGCACCGATGCCGACGGTGTCGACGACGCGGCCGAAGGCAACGTCATCGCGACGTCGGACAGCCTGGGCTTCCCGGCGACCGGCATCCTGCTCAACGATACTTACGGTACCGTCGTCGCCGGCAATCGCATCGGCGACGCGTCGGTGCCCGCATCGCCGACCGGACTCGCCCATGGCGTACTGCTGAACGGCGGTTCAGCGAACAACCGGATCGGCGGCCCCCTCGCCGTCGAATCGAACCTGTTCATCGGCGCGAGCAGCGGCGGCGTCGTGCTGCAAGCCGACGCGGGCAATGGCAACGCGATCCTGGGCAATCGTTTCGTCGATGGCCTCGGGCTGGCCATCGACCTGGGCGACGACGGCCCCACGGCGAACGACACGCTCGATGCCGATACCGGCCCCAACGACCTGCAGAATGCGCCGACCCTCCTGGGCGCCGTCGCCGACGGCCCGGGCAGCTACGTGCATGGCGTGCTGAGCGCCGCGCCGAATCAGCATTACCGCATCGAGTTCTTCGCGTCGGCCAGCGGCGACCCGGGCAGCGCCGAGCGGTTCCTCGGCTCCATGAATCTCACCACCGGCGCCGACGGCATCATGTACTTCGGCGCGAGTGTTCCAACCGGCTCGCTGGCCGAGGGCGACTATGTGCGCGCCACGGCGACGTGGACCGACGCGACCTTCAGCAACTTCGGCTCGACGTCGGAGCTGGGTAGTGCCGTCGTCGCCCACCCCCCTGCGCCGCCCACCAGTGCCGACGCCATCGTCACGACCCATGAAGATTCGGCCGTCGTCCTGGACCTGTCGGCCTTCGCGTTCGACAGCATCAACGGCAACAGCTTGGTAGGCGTACGGATCGACTCGCTGCCCGGCTCGGGCCGCCTCACGCTGGGCGGCGTGGATGTCACCGCCGGCCAGACCCTCTACATCGCCGACATCGCCGATGGCCTGCTCGTCTACACGCCGGCCGACGACGCCAATGACGGCAACACGGCGCTCGCGCTGCGGCGCATGAGCTTCTCGGTGCTGGACAACACGAGCGCCTACGCCGCCACGCCCAGCACGCTGACGTTCTCGATCAACGCCGTCAACGACGCGCCGGTGATCACCA
>JAKPAM010000192.1 GCA_029779435.1 Pseudomonadota bacterium
CGCGCCGAATCGCGCGAATGGATCACCGTCTCCCCTAGCCTTCGTGGTATAAAGCGCTCGCACCGGCGAAGGCTTGTCTGCGCAGGCGCCGCTCCGCGATCGACGGCATCCGGGGCGCCATCCGGCCAGACCAGGGCCTGTCCATACAGAGATCGAGCCCGATTCAAACCTGATCGATGAAACCAGGCTTCTACACGGTGATGGCGGCGCAGTTCTTCTCGTCGCTCGCCGATAACGCGCTCCTGATCGCCGCCATCCAGCTACTCGTCGAGATGCATGCGCCGGACTGGATCAAGCCGATGCTCAAGCTGTTCTTCACGGTGTCGTACGTGGTGCTGGCGCCGTTCGTCGGCGCGTTCGCCGACTCGATGCCCAAGGGCCGCGTGATGTTCGTGACCAACACGATCAAGATCGCCGGCTGTCTGCTGATGTTCTTCACGGTCCACCCGCTGCTCGCGTACGCGGTGGTCGGATTCGGTGCCGCCGCGTATTCGCCGGCCAAGTACGGGATCCTGACCGAGATGCTGCCGCCGGAGAAACTCGTCGCCGCCAACGGCTGGATCGAGGGCACGACGGTCACGTCGATCATCCTCGGCACCGTGCTGGGCGGCGCGCTCATCAGTCCGAAGGTGTCTTCGTACCTGCTCGGCATCGACCTGCCGGTCATCGACCTGGGTGTCGATTCGGCAGCCGAGTCGGCGATCCTCGTGATCCTGGTGATGTACGTGATCGCGGCGCTGTTCAACCTGCGAATCCCCGATACCGGCGCCCGCTATCCGCACCAGCAGGTCAATCCGTTCAAGCTGATCACTGAATTCGCCCGTTGCTTCCGCGTGCTGTGGCGGGACAAGCTCGGCCAGATCTCGCTGGCGGTCACCACGCTGCTGTGGGGAGTGGGCGCGACACTGCAGTTCCTGGTGCTGGACTGGGCCAAGCACACGCTGCACATGCCGCTGTCGCGCGCCGCCGTGCTGCAGGGCGTCGTCGCGATCGGGCTGGCGCTCGGGGCGGTGCTGGCCGCGCGGTGGATCCCGCTGCGCCGGTCGCTGCGCGTGCTGCCGTTCGGCATCGCGATGGGTCTGGTCGTGCCGATGATGACGCTGGTGACGACGATCGAGTACGCGTATCCGCTGCTGATCATCATCGGCGGGATGGCGGGTTTCTTCCTCGTACCAATGAACGCGCTGCTGCAGCATCGCGGCCACGTGCTGATGAGCGCCGGCCATTCGATCGCCGTGCAGAACTTCAACGAGAACATCAGCGTGCTGCTGATGCTGGCGCTCTACGCGGGACTGGTGAAGATGAACCTGCCCGTCAACACGGTGGTCCTGCTGTTCGGCGCGTTCGTCGCGCTATCGATCATGGCCGTGATCCGCCTGCATGCGCGCAACCAGCGCGAGTTCGATTCCGAGGCCCTGATCGGCGAGGGCAGCCACTCGTCTCACGGCTGACCGGCGGCATCGGAATCCCGCGGCGGCTCGTCGCGGCGGCTGCCGCGGTATTCACGCAGCGCCATCTGCAGATCCCGCCACGCCTTGGCCTTTTCCGTCAGATCGCGCAGCAGATAGGCCGGATGGTAAGTGACGATCGCCGGCACCTGCCGCCCGTTGACGGCGATGCGATGCACGTGGCCGCGCAGCTTGCCCACGCTGGTATCGACGCCCAGCATCGTCGACGCAGCGAACTTGCCCATCAGCACGATGATGGCGGGATCGAGCAGCGCCATCTGCCGGCGCAGGTACGGCGAGCAACTGGCCACCTCGGACGCTTCGGGATTGCGATTGCGCGGCGGCCGGCACTTGAGCACGTTGGCGATGAAGACCTGCTGCCGCCGGGACAGGCCGATCGACGCCAGCATGCTGTCCAGCAGGCGACCGGCCTGTCCGACGAACGGTTCGCCCTGCGCATCCTCCTCGGCGCCCGGCGCTTCGCCGATGATCATCCAGCGCGCCTCGTGCGGGCCGACGCCGAACACCGTCTGGCGGCGCGATTCGCACAGCCCGCAGGACCGGCAGCCGGCGACGCGTCGTTCCAGCGCATCCCAGTCCAGGGACTCGATCGCGCCGTCCGCGGATGCGGGCCGTTCGGCGATCTGCGACGCCTCGGCAGGCCGCGACGCCTCGGCAGACCGCGAGGCCGGCGGCATGGCATCGGGCCGGACGATGGCGACCGGGACGGCGGCGATCGGCTCGCGCCCTGCCGAGGCATCGTCCGCGAGTGCCGCGCACACCGGCGCGGCGGCCGCCGGCGACTCGATGGCCGGCAGCCGTTCGGTGGACCCGCCCTCGACGTTTCCGTCTTCGGCGTCGCCGGAGCGACGCAAGCGCCAGGCCGGACCGAGGCCCAGCGCATCGAACGCGCGCCGCTGCGACTCATTCATGGCCAAACCGCCGCAACAGCACCACGGCGTCCTCCCGCGTATTGCCGAGCGCCGGATAGTAGCGACGGCGAAGCCCGATCTGCCGGAAACCGAGCGAGTCGTACAAAGCGCGGGCGACCTGGTTGGACGGCCGGACTTCGAGCATCATCGCCGGCGCCCCTCTGCCCGACACGTTGGCCATCAGCCAGCGCATGATCGCCCGACCATAGCCCTGCCCCTGCATCGGCGCGGCAACGCTGACGTTCAGCAGATGCACTTCATCGGGTAGCCACATGACGACCGCATAGCCATACAACGCGTCGTCCCGCACGAAAGTCCAGGCGTCGTAGCCGGCGCTCAGCGCGTCGCGGAAATTGCCGTAGGTCCAGGGAAAGTCGTAGATCGAGCGCTCGATGCGGGCGACCTCGTCCAGATCGGCCGGCGTCATCCGCCGCGCGTCGAAGACGGGCAGCGGACGCAGCCGCGGAATCGGCTCACCGCCCGCAGGGTGCTGGGGTGTGGACGATCCGCCGGTCATCGGCTGTTTCTCGCGGCGGCGTCCGGCGACGCGCCCCGCGCGGCGCGCTGCCGGTTGGCCTCGCGCAACCGTGCCTGCTCCGTCGCGTCGAGCGCGACCTTGTCGCGGACATACAGCGGCGCCGCCTGGGCAGCGGATACCGCCCGTCCGTGTCGCCACAGGCGTTCGGCCTGGATCGCGATGCGATCGGCGGACGGCCATGCCGACACGTCGGCCTCGAGGCCCTGCTGCTGTGCCCAAGCCCGCAGCGCGTCGCATCGCACGAATCCGTTACCGAGCAATGCCACCCGCCCATCCTCCTCGGGCGACCGGACCGCACGGCATCCGTCGAACGCCCGCAGCGCATCGCCTGCCGAACCGACACGGATGTCGAGCACGGGCGCGCACGGATCGGCGCCAGCCGGGATGATCGTCCAATACAGCTCCTGCATCCGCGCGTCGACGGCGACCAGGCGATCCCAGGCGCGAGCGCCGGCGCGAGATGCGTTGCCCGTCCCGGGCCGAACGGCCGGAGCGACGAGCACTGGGGCGCGAGGCGAAGACGCCCCGCCGGAATCAGCGGCCATATCGAACACCGGCTCGGCGGCCACGGCGATCGCCGACAGCGACGGCACCGGCACGAGCGGACGATCGAGGGCGAACCCGAGACCCTGCGCGACGCCGCACCCGACACGCAGCCCGGTGAAAGCACCGGGACCGGCATCGAACGCGATGGCATCGAGTCGCGTCTTGGTGATGCCGGCACGGTCGAGCACGTCGCGCACCAAGCCCAGAACCAGGCCGGACTGCCCGGGCCCCGGCGGCGAATCGATCACGAAGCCTTCGGCGATTCCGCCGCGGCGCGCCCATACCGCGACCGAGCACTGCTCGGTCGACGTACCGATGGCCAGCAGCGTGAGATCGGGGGCGTACGAATCGGCCGCGTCGACGAAACGGCGCGCGGCGGGCATGGGGCTGAGAACGTTCACCGGTTGATTCTACCAATCGGCCCGGCCAACCACCGGCAGCGACCGGCCTGCTTCGCCCGCGACGCCCTCAGCGCCCCGGGCGGTCGACGTCCCGTAGCTGGCGGCGCAGTTCACGGCGTTCGTCCGGCGACAGGCGTGCCGGATGCGCCGGCGGCCCGCGCCGGTCCCAGCCCGTGTCGCCGACGGGCGCCCAGCCGCGCGCCGGATCGCGCGGCCCCACCGAAGGGGCCAGTGCCGGAGCGCCATGCCGCGCAGGCCCGAACATCGGCACCGGCGCGTTGAAATGGCGTGCAGCGCCCGCGCCGGCCGGGCTGTCAGGACCGGGGTACGACTCGCGCCGGTGCCAGGGCTGGTCGCGCAACTCGCCGCGCAGGCGTTCGCGCTCGTCGGGATCGAGCCGCATGCCCGGCCCCGCCGCGTGCGACGCCGGCGCGACACCCACGAGCACGGCGGCCAAGACGGCCGGGAACAGCAGCCAGGCCACGGCGCAGGATCTCCTGAAAACGGACCGGTGAATCCTTGTCATGCAAAAACGCAGTCGCGCGAAAGACACCATCGTTCGAACGGCATGGACTCCATTCTAGAAAGCTTCGAATGGCAGGCCAACCGACACCCGGTAAGCCTTTGTAACAGCCCGTAACCCTGAGCGGCGCTCATCCGGTCATGCTGCCGGCGTGACAGGCTCGGCGGTATGATGCCTGCATGCAAAGCGCCTCCAAGCACGTCCTGGTCGTCGACGACGATCCCAAGCTGCGCGACCTGCTGCGCCGCTACCTGACCGAGAACCAGTTCGAGGTTAGTGTCGCGCAGGACGGCGTGTCGATGAACCGTCTGCTGCAGCGCGAGCCGTTCGACCTGATCGTGCTGGACCTGATGATGCCCGGCGAGGACGGCTTGTCGATCGTCCGGCGGTTGCGCGGGGCCAACGATCAGACGCCGGTCATCATGCTGACGGCCAAGGGCGACGACGTCGACCGCATCGTCGGCCTGGAAATGGGCGCCGACGACTACCTGTCCAAGCCGTTCAATCCCCGCGAACTGCTGGCCCGGATGAACGCGGTGCTGCGGCGCCGGCAGGCCCCCGAGATACCGGGCGCGCCCTCGCTCGAAAGCGGCGAAGTCACGTTCGGCGAGTTCACGCTGAACCTGGGCACGCGGACGCTGGCCCGCAACGGCCAGAGCCTGCCGCTGACCAGCGGCGAGTTCGCTGTGCTGAAGGTCTTCGCCCAGCATCCAAAGGTGGCGTTGTCGCGCGAGAAACTGATGGTGCTGGCCCGGGGCCGCGAATACGGCGCGTACGACCGCAGCCTGGACGTGCAGATCTCTCGGCTGCGCAAGATCATCGAGCAGGACCCGCAGCACCCGCGGTACCTGCAGACGGTCTGGGGCGTCGGCTACGTCTTCATTCCGGACGGTAATTAGGGTGAACAGGCCCTAACCGACGCCGCCGGCCATGCGGGTCAGCCTGTTCTGGCGCAGCTTCCTGCTGATCGCGCCGATGATCGCGATCAACGCGCTGATGACGCTGCAACTGCTGCGTCAGTTCGATCAATCCCCGCCGGAACAGCAACTGGCGTGGGAGATCGCCTCGGTCGTCAACCTGACGCGCACCGCGCTGGTCAACACGCCGGCCGAGCGGCGCCAGTTGCTATTGCGCGAGCTGGCGAACGAGGAAGGCGTCCGGATCCTGCCGCTCGAAGACAAGGATGTCATCGAGCCGCTGCGCGAATCCGAACCCGCCGAAGCCACGCTGGCCGTCGCGGTCGAAGCCCGGCTGCAGATGCTGCTCGGCCCCACGACCCGGCTGGCGGGCGAGGTCAACGGCCAGTCGGGCCTGTGGGTCAGCTTCGACATCGACGACGACCCGTACTGGCTGATCATGAACCGCGAGCGCTTCGATCGGCAGGTCGGGCCCAACTGGCCGCTGATCGCGCTGATCGGATTGGCGGTCTCGATCCTCGTAGCGTTGTTCGTCAGCAACCTGGTCAACCGGCCGATGGCCCGGCTGGCCTCGGCGATCGAGCGGCTCAGCCGCGGCGACCGCCCCGCGCTGCTGCCCGAGGACGCGCCGACCGAGATCGCCGAGGTCAACCGGCGGTTCAACCGGATGGCCCGTGATCTGGCCGAGCTGGAATCCGACCGGACGATGGCGTTGGCCGGCGTCTCGCACGACGTGCGCACCCCGCTGGCACGGCTGCGGCTGGAAATCGAGATGAGCGGCATGCAGCAGGCCGAGCGCGATTCGATGACCGAAGACATCGAACGGATCGACCAGATCGTCGGCAAGTTCCTCGAATACGGCCGCGCCGGCCATGGATCGCAGGGCGGTCTGCGGCCCGGACAACGCAGCGAATGGCACGCGCTGGCCGAGCTGATGGCGCGGATCGAATCGAGCCATCGTGCCCAGGTGGCGGTCGGCCAATTGCGGCTGCAGGGCCGGGTCGTGCCGGCCGATGCCGGGTGGCGCGGGGATTCGCTCGACCTGCAGCGCGTGTTCGGCAATCTGATCGAGAACGCCTGCCGCTATGGCTGCACGCCCGGGGGGACGATGGCCGAGGTCGACTACACGATCGAGCGCGACCGGCACGGCATCCGCGTGCGCGTGCGGGATCACGGGCCGGGCGTACCGGTCGACCAGTTCGAACGCCTGCTGCGCCCGTTCTCGCGGCTGGACACCGAACGCAACGTCAACGGCGGCTCGGGGCTGGGCCTGGCGATCGTCAACCGGATCGCGCAGCGCTACGGCGGACAATGCACGCTGTCCAATGCCGACGGGGGGGGCCTGGTCGTGGAACTGACGCTCGAAGACGACGATTAGGGAGACGCCATCGGGATCGGATATCAGCCGCCGCGCGCGCCCAGCAACACGGCCGTGTGCGCGACGATACCCTCGCGCCGCCCGACGAAACCCAGCAACTCGCTGGTCTTGCCCTTGACGTTGACCACGGCCGGCGAGCATCCGAGCGCCTCGGCGATGTTCCGTTGCATCGCCGCCACGTGTGGCGCCAGCCGCGGTGCCTGCGCGATCACCGTCGCATCGACGTTGACGACCCGCCATCCCGCCTGCGCGACGCGCGCCATCGCCTGGCGCAGCAGAACCAGGCTGTCGGCCCCGCGATACGCCGGATCGGTGTCGGGGAACATCCGCCCGATGTCGCCGAGCCCGGCCGCGCCGAGCAGCGCATCGGTGATCGCGTGCAGCAGCACGTCGGCATCCGAGTGACCGAGCAGGCCGTGCGTATGCGGAATCGACACCCCGCCGATGATCAGCGGCCGGCCCGGCACCAACGCGTGGACGTCATACCCCTGGCCGATGCGAAACCCGTCCGCGATGGGCGCGGTGGCGCCCGGCGAGGCGGGCCGCGAGGTTGGCGAAGGGGACTCGGTCGAGGACGACGGCGGGGTCGACGATGCAGTCGCCGATGGAGTCGCCGATGCGGATGCGGATGATGAGGACGGCGTCCGGGAATCGTTCATACGGGCTCCTCACCCGGCTCGTGAAAACGTGCGGCCAGCACGCGCGCCATGCGCTGCAGGTCGTCGGCCGCGGTCACCTTGAAGTTGTCGTGACTGCCCTCGATCAGGCGCGGCGCCAGACCTGCGGCCTCGATCGCGGCGGCTTCGTCGGTCACGTCGGCGAAGCGCGCCAGCGCATCGGCCAACGGCCCGAAGCGGAACATCTGCGGCGTCTGCGCGAGCCACAGGCCCTCGCGCGCGACCGTCTGCCCGACCCGCCCCCGCGCATCGGCGCGCTTGACCGTATCGACGACCGGCAGCGCCAGCAATCCGCCGACCGGATCGTCCGCCAACGCATCGCGCAAGCGCCGCAGGACTTCGGGCCGCAGGCCGGGACGGGCGGCGTCGTGGACCAGCACCCAGTCGTCATCGGCGGGGGCGAAGCGCGCACGCATCGCGGCCAGCCCGTTGTGGACCGAATCGCGCCGCGTGGCCCCGCCGGCCGGTACGACGATGAGCCGCCCTTCCCGGCGGGCCGGCGCGTGGCGCGCGAGCGCTTCGTCGACGTGCGGATCGCCGGCGGCGACGACGACCAGCGTCGCGGTGATCCAGTCGGCGGCCAGGAACGGCAGCAGCGTCCAGTCGAGCATCATGCGCCCGGCCAACGCCAGGTACTGCTTGGGCAGCGCCGCGCCGAGCCGCGTCCCGACACCGCCGGCGGGCAGCACCGCGAAGACGCGGCGGGCACTGGAAGCGGACGGAACGGTGTCGCGAGCGTTCGAATCGGTCATCGCGAGGAGGACGGCGAAAAACGGGCGGGGAGCCGATCGATGAGCGCCGCGCGCAGAGGCTCCCGGACGCGGGGCGCATACAATAGCAGACTCCCCGCGCCGTTTCGCCTGGTTGCCGTTGAACACCGCCGTCTCCCCCGCCCCTTCCCTCGGTCACGTCCTCGAGACCCTTTCGCCTCCGCGTCCGGGCAGCGTCTTCGCCCTGCCGACGTGTTTCGGCGCCGCCGATGCATTGGCCCTCGCCCGCCTGGCGCGCCGCATCGGCCGTCCGCTGATCGTGTTGACCGCGCAGGCGTCCGACGCGCAACGCCTGCATCGCGAGATCCGCTATTTCGACGCGGCGCTGCGCGTGCTGCTGCTGCCGGATTGGGAGACGCTGCCGTACGACACGTTCTCGCCGCACCAGGACCTGGTGTCCGAGCGCCTGGCCAGCCTGTACGCGCTGCAGCGGCACGAATGCGACGTGCTGGTGTCCACGGCGACGACCGCGCTGTACCGGCTCGCACCGCCGTCGTTCCTGGCCGCCAACACGTTCTTCTTCGACAAGCGGCAGACCCTGGACGAAGCGAAGTTCCGCGCGCAGTTGACGTTGGCCGGCTACGAGAACGTCAGCCAGGTCGTCAAGCCCGGCGAGTACTCGGTGCGCGGCGGGCTGATCGACCTGTATCCGATGGGCGCCGCGCTGCCGCTGCGCCTGGACCTGATCGGCGACGAGATCGAATCGATCCGCACGTTCGATCCCGATACGCAACGCAGCCAGTATCCGGTCGATCGGGTGCGGTTGCTGCCGGGCCGCGAGTTCCCGCTCGACGAAGCCGCACGAACGGCGTTCCGGGGGCGCTGGCGCGAGCGCTTCGAGGGCGATCCGTCGAAGGCGACGATCTATCGCGACATCGGCAACGGCATTCCGTCGGCCGGCATCGAGTATTACCTGCCGCTGTTCTTCGACGGCGCCGGCACGCTGTTCGACTACCTGGCCGACGACGCGATCATCGTGTCGCACGGCGACCTGGACGCTGAGGTCACGCGCTATTGGCGCGAGTCCGAGCAACGCTTCAAGTTCCTCGCGCACGATCGCGAACGGCCGCTGTTGCGCCCCGACGAGATCCTGCTGCCGCCCGACACGTTCTTTTCGATGGCGCGCGCGTTCGGCCGCTGGTCGGTCCGCCATCGCACGCGCGAATCGACGCCCGAGGCGCTGGCGGATGCGGCGGCGGACACCGTCGACGATAGCGCGGCGGATGCGGCGACGAAGGCTGACGTGCAAGCCGACGCAAAGGCCGGCGCGAATGCAGGACCGGATTCGGGGACGATTGGCGCCGCGCGATCCGACACGGCGGGCCGGCTGCGCGCGCGGATCGCATCGGCGTTGCCGCCGCTGACGGTCAATCGCCGTCACGACAACCCGATCCAGTTGCTCGACGACTATCTGCATCGCGCGCCCGGCCGTAAGCTGATCGTCGCCGAATCGGCCGGCCGGCGCGAAACGCTGAACCAGCTCTTCGCCGAGCATGGACTGAACCTGCCGCAGATCGACGGCTGGGACGATTTCCTCGCGTGCGACGAGGAGATCGCACTGGGCATCGGGCCGCTGAGCGAAGGCTTCCTGCTCGACGACATGCCGCTGTCGGTCGTCACCGAGGCCGAGCTGTTCGGCGCGCGTGGCCCGCAGCGCCGTCGCACCAGGCAGGACCAGCAGACCAACGTCGACGCGATCATCCGCGACCTGTCCGAACTGCGGATCGGCGACCCTGTCGTCCACGCGCAGCACGGCATCGGCCGCTATCAGGGGCTAGTCACGCTGGACCTGGGTGACGGCGCGAACGAATTCCTGCACTTGACGTACGCCAGCAATGCGACGCTCTATGTGCCGGTCGCGCAGTTGCACCAGATCGGCCGCTACAGCGGCGCGCACGCTGACGACGCCCCGCTGCACCAGTTGGGCTCGGGCCAATGGGACAAGGCCAAGCGACGCGCCGCGCAACAGGCCCGCGACAGCGCCGCCGAGCTGTTGAACCTGTACGCGCGCCGCGCCGCGCGCGTCGGCCACGCGTTCGCGTTCCAGCCCGGCGATTACGAGGTGTTCTCCGAGGGCTTCGGTTTCGAGGAAACGCCCGACCAGCTCGCCGCGATCCATGCTGTCGTCCAGGACATGGTCTCGGGCAAGCCGATGGACCGGCTGGTCTGCGGCGATGTCGGCTTCGGCAAGACCGAGGTCGCGCTGCGCGCGGCGTTCGTCGCGGTCGCCGACGGCAAGCAGGTCGCCGTGCTGGCGCCGACGACGCTGCTGGCCGAGCAGCATTTCCAGACATTCAGCGATCGCTTCGCGAACTGGCCGGTGCGGCTGGCCGAGCTGTCGCGCTTCCGCTCGGGCAAGGAGGTCAAGACCGCGATCGAAGGGCTGAACGACGGCACGGTCGACATCGTCATCGGCACGCACAAGCTGCTGTCGGGTGACGTGCGCTTCAAGCGGCTGGGGCTGGTCATCATCGACGAG
>JAKPAM010000170.1 GCA_029779435.1 Pseudomonadota bacterium
CCTTCAAGCGCAGGATGTGTCCGTTGGGATTGCCCTGCTGGTTCGTCGTGCCCTTCACGTCGGTGTAGACGCGCGGGTTGGCGCTGTCGGGCGCGAGCTGCGCGGCGTTCGACGGATCGACGCGGCGGTTGCTGTTGTTGGTCAGCGTGAAGTACACCTCGCCCGTGGTCGGATGCACGGCGCACCACTCGGGCCGGTCCATCTTCGTGGCGCCCACGGCATCGCCGGCGATGCGCGCGTTGACGAACACGTCGGCCTGATTCGCGAACGGATAGGTCGCGTAGCCGGAGATGGCGGCGTTGGCCAGCGTCAGCTCCACCCATTGGCCGGTGCCGTCGGCGTTGAACTTCGCTGCGTACAGCCGACCCGCGTTCAGGTACTTGTCGCCGACCGCCATGCGGTCGGCGGCATTGGCGTCGGCCGGATCCCAGTTCGCGCTCGACACGAACTTGTAGATGTACTCGTTGCGGGCGTCGTCGCCCTGATAGACGGCCAGCGGCTGGCCGGCGACCGGCTTCGAGAAGGCCGCGCTCTCGTGGGCGAAGCGGCCCAGCGCGGTGCGCTTGCGCGCCTTCTTCGACTTGTCGTACGCGTCGATCTCGACCACGTAGCCCATGCCGTTCATCTCGTTGCGATAGTCGTCGCTGCCGTCCGCCGAGGTGCCGGTCTTCGCGTTGATCCAGCGCGCGTACTTGTCGTCGAGCCCGCCGGTCTCCCAGCCGTGGCGCGACGCCGCGCCTTCGTTGCGGCCGTAGCGCCGCAGCGAGGTGACGCTCTTGTCGTTGCCGCGCGCGGCGTCGTCGCCGGTCGGACGGAAGAAGTAGCCGGCCCAGTTCTCTTCACCGGTCAGCAGCGTGTTCCAGGGCGTCTTGCCGGTGCCGCAGTTGTTCAGCGTGCCGCGGGTCAGCGTGCCGTTCGGCGAATACTTCGTGACCAGCAGGGCGTCGCCCCGGGCCGGTCCCGCGACTTCGACCTCGGTCAGTGCCGTGATGCGGCGGTTGAACGCCGAATCCTTCACGTAGCCCCACTTGCCGGCCGCATCCTTCTTCATCTCCACGACCGACACGCCGTGGATGGCGACTTCCTTGTCGACCTCGGCGGCCGGCCGGGGCAGCGTCGACGTGCCCCCGTTGGCGTGCAGGAAGAACGAGCTGAGGCGCTCGTCGGTGGTCGCCTCGTGGTTCATGCCGATCAGGCCGCGATCGACCGCCGTGTTCGACGGCGTGCCGGTGGCGGACAGGCCGAACCACTCCATGCCGTCGTGGTGGTCGCCGGCGCGGTTCTCGAAGTCGGTGTCCGTGCCGTCGTTCTTGTACGCCGGGGTGTTCGCGGTCAGCGGATCGCCCAGCGCATACAGGATGCTGACGCTGTAGCCGGCCGGCACGGAGACCACATCGGCCAGGCTCTTGGG
>JAKPAM010000205.1 GCA_029779435.1 Pseudomonadota bacterium
CGACCGCTCCCTCTGGCCTCCCGCCCCGCACCCACGACGGCAGCGACCTCGTGACAACCTCGCGCAAAGGTCAACGGCAGCAACCTCGCAACCACCTCACGCAAAGGTCAACAGCAGAGACCTCCCACGCTTCACAGCCAGTAGACGACGACGTACAAACCCAGCCAGACCACGTCGACGAAGTGCCAGTACCAGGCGGCGCCTTCGAACGCGAAGTGGTGCTCCGGCGTGAAGTGCCCCTTGAGCACGCGCAGCCAGACGATGAACAGGATCAGCGCGCCGACCGTGACGTGGAAGCCGTGGAAGCCCGTCAGCATGAAGAACGTCGAGCCGTAGATGCCCGAGGTCAGCTTCAGGTTCAGCTCATGATAGGCATGGATGTACTCGTACACCTGGCAGCCGAGGAACGTGGCGCCCAGCAGGATCGTGATCAGCAGCCAGAACTTGAGCGCACCGCGGTGATTGGCGATCAGCGCGTGGTGCGCGACGGTCAGCGTCACACCGGACGTCAGCAGCAGCAGCGTGTTGATCGTCGGCAGCGGGAACGGCCCCATCTTCTGGAACTTGTCGACCAGTTCGGCCGGTCCGAGGTTGGGCCAGCTCGCGGTGAAGTCGGGCCACAGCACCGAGCGGTGATCGATGTCCGCGAGCCACGGCATCGAGATCTCCCGCGCGTAGTACAGCGCGCCGAAGAACGCCGCGAAGAACATGACTTCGGAGAAGATGAACCAGCTCATGCTCCAGCGGAACGACAGGTCGATGTTCTTGCCGTACAGCCCGCCTTCGGACTCCCGGGCGACATCGCTGAACCAGCCGATCAGCACGTACGCGAGGATCGCGAGGCCGATCAACAGCACCGTCAGTCCCCAGGACGTGCTGTTGACGGTGCCGACCGCGCCGAACAGCGTGAACACCATCGAAATCGCACCTACCAGCGGCCATTTCGAGGGCCCGGGCACAAAATAGTGCAGCGCGGAGGTGTGTGTGGCGCCACTCATCGTCGATACTCCCACTCTTTCTTTGAACTAAATGTCTCGATTCCGGATCCCGGCTACGCCAGTACCAGTTTGACGATCAGCACCAGCGTACCGATGAACAAGCCGGCCATCATCAGTCCGATAATGATCAGGTGCACCGGATTGAGCTGATTGATGTCCTTCTGATGGGCGGCTCCCCGCCGCACCCCGAAGAACGCCCAAGCCACCGCCTTGACCGTCTGCCCGAACGAGGCCTTGCGCTGGACGGCTTCGTGGAGATCGCTCATCTCAGGCTCCCGTCCGCGATGCCAGGCTCGGCGGATCGACGGAAGGCGTGCCGCCGGCGGCACCGACCGGCCCTTCGATCTTGAACAACGTGTAGGACAGCGTGATCGTGTCGACGTCCGCCGGCAGCTTCGGGTCGATGACGAAGACGACCGGGAATTTCCTGGCTTCTTTCGGCGCCAGCGTCTGCTGGCGGAAGCAGAAGCATTCGATCTTGCGGAAATAGCCTTCGGACTGCCGCGGGATGTAGCTGGGAATCGCCTGCCCGGCCACGGTCTCGTCGAGCGTGTTCTGCACTTCGTAGACGACGGTGGCGAGTTCGCCCGGATGCACGTCCATCGTCATCTGCTCGGGCTTGAAGCGCCATGGCCCGCGCGCGTTCGCGTCGAACTCGACGGTGATGCGCCGTGTCTGATCGACCTGGGTGTTGGCGGCGAATTCCCGCGCCCCTTGGTCGACCCGCGTCAGATTGTTCAGGCCCGTTACTTCGCAGATCGTCCGGTAGATCGGCACCAGCGCCCAGCCAAAGCCGAACATGACGGTGACGACGACCGAAAGCTTGCCCAGCATCTGCCAGTTGAGCCAACCGGTCTTGCGCGCCGTCTGGCGCGCCTGCCCGGCAGCCCCGTCGGAGCGAGGCGGCTGCGCCGTCATCGATGCGCTCCCGCCGGCGCGGCCGCGCTGCCGGCCGCAGGAGCGCCGATCTGCTTGCCGATCCAGTGATCGACGATGACACCGACGAAGAAGACGGCCGCGATCGACGCGACGATCAGCGCGGTGCGCAGATTCGAACGGCGTTTTTGCGGATCGGTCGTCATCGGGTCGGCAGCAGGTCGGCGGTCAGCAAGCACGGTTGACAAAGAAGGCGAACGTCGGCCGCGCGTCGATCACTTGACGACCGGCGGGGTTTCGAACGTGTGGAACGGCGCCGGCGACGGCACCGTCCACTCCAGCCCGTGGGCGTTCTCCCACACGCGATCGGTCGCTTTCGGGCCGCCCTTGATGCACTTGATGACGGCAACCAGGAAAATCAGTTGCGACAGTCCGAATCCGAACGCGCCGATCGTGACGATCGCGTTGAAATCGGCGAACTGCATCGGGTAGTCGGCATAACGACGAGGCATGCCGGCCAGACCCAGGAAGTGCATCGGGAAGAACGTGATGTTGAACGTGATCAGCGACGCCCAGAAATGCAGCTTGCCCAGGCCTTCGCTGTACATGTGGCCGGTCCACTTGGGCAGCCAGTAGTACGCGCCGCCGAACAGCGCGAACAGCGAGCCCGCCACCAGCACGTAGTGGAAGTGCGCGACGACGTAGTAGGTGTCGTGCAACTGGATGTCCAGCGGCGCGACCGCCAGGATGACGCCGGTGAAGCCGCCGATCGTGAACACGAAGATGAAGCCGATCGCGAACAGCATCGGCGTCTCGAACGTCATCGAGCCGCGCCACATGGTGGCGACCCAGTTGAAGATCTTCACGCCGGTGGGCACCGCGATCAGCATCGTCGCGTACATGAAGAACAACTGCCCGGCGACCGGCATGCCGGTCGTGAACATGTGGTGCGCCCAGACGATGAACGACAGGATCGCGATCGACGAGGTCGCGTACACCATCGAGCTGTAGCCGAACAGGCGCTTGCGGGCGAAGGTCGGGATGATCTCGCTGACGATGCCGAAGGCCGGCAAGATCATGATGTAGACCTCGGGGTGCCCGAAGAACCAGAAGATGTGCTGGTACATCACCGGATCGCCGCCGCCGGCCGCGTTGAAGAACGACGTCCCGAAATGGCGGTCGGTCAGCACCATCGTGATCGCGCCCGCCAGCACCGGCATGACGGCGATCAGCAGGTAGGCGGTGATCAGCCAGGTCCAGACGAACATCGGCATCTTCATCAGCGTCATGCCGGGCGCGCGCATGTTCAGGATCGTGACGATGATGTTGATCGAGCCCATGATCGAGCTGGCGCCCATGATGTGGACCGCGAAGATCGCCAGGTCCATGCCCATGCCCATCTGCACGGACAGCGGCGCGTACAGCGTCCAGCCGGCGGCGGTCGCGCCGCCCGGGACGAAATACGACGCGACCAGCAGCATCGCGGCGACCGGCAACAGCCAGAAGCTGAAGTTGTTCATCCGCGCGAACGCCATGTCCGACGCGCCGATCATCAGCGGGATCTGCCAGTTCGCGAAGCCGACGAACGCCGGCATGATCGCGCCGAACACCATGATCAGCCCGTGCATCGTGGTGAGCTGATTGAAGAACTCGGGCTCCATGATCTGCAGGCCGGGCTGGAACAGCTCGCTGCGCAGCAACAGCGCGTTCACGCCGCCGACCATCAGCATCGTGAACGAGAACCACATGTACAGCGAACCGATGTCCTTGTGGTTCGTCGCCATCAGCCAGCGGCGCAGGCCATGCGGTTGGTCGTGATGATGGTCGTCGTGGGCCGCATGCCCATGGGGGTGGATAACTGCGCTCATTATGCGAACTCCTTAACCGATTCGATCGACGACGTGATCACTTGGCCTTGGCCTGCGCCACGACCTTGGGCTGCACCAACGCCTCGGCGGCGTTGTTGCTCCAGGCATGGCGAGTGTAGGTGATGACCGACGCGATCTCGACATCGCTCAAAGCCTTGAACGAAGCCATGGCCGTGCCGGGCTTGCCGTGCAGGACGATGTCGAGCTGGCCCGCCACCGGGCCCATGACGATCTTGGAGCCGTCGAGCGCCGGGAACGTACCCGCCACGCCCTTGCCGTTGGCCTGATGGCAGGCGGTGCAATTGGACGCGTAGACCTTCTGGCCCCGCTCCTGCAGTTCGGCCTGCGTCCATTCCTTGTTCGGATCGTCCGCCTTGGCCGCCATTTCCTTCTTCTTCTCGTCGACCCACGCCTTGTAGTCGGCATCGGACTTGACGTCGACGACGATCGGCATGAACGCGTGGTCCTTGCCGCAGAGCTCGGCGCAGTTGCCGCGATAGACGCCGGGTTTCTCGGCGCGGAACCACAGGTCGCGCACGAAGCCGGGAATCGCATCCTGCTTGACGCCCAGCGCCGGGACGTACCACGCATGGATCACGTCATTGGCGGTCGTGATGACGCGAACCTTCTTGTTGACCGGCACGACCAGCGGATTGTCGACTTCCATCAGGTAGGTGTCGGACTTGGGCGCGCGGCCCTCGATCTGGTCGTTGGTCGTGCTCAGCGTCGACAGGAAGCCGATCCCCTCGCCCTCGCCTTTCAGGTAGTCGTAGCCCCACTTCCACTGGTAGCCGGTGGCCTTGACGGTCAGGTCGGCGCTGGACGTGTCCTTCTGCTCGACGACCATCCGGGTCGCCGGCCAGGCCAGCCCCACCACGATCAGGAAAGGCACGATCGTCCAGGCGATCTCGACGGTCGTGCTTTCGTGGAAATCGGCGGCCTTGTGGCCCGACGACTTGCGGTGCTTCCACACCGAATAGAACATCACGCCGAAGACGGCGATGAAGATCGCGACGCAGATCCACATCACGAAGTGGTGGATCCAATGCTGGTCACGCGCGATGGCCGTGACGGGATCCGTGATGTTGATCTGGTTGACCCGTGGCCCACCTGGCATGTCGTTGACGGCCATGGCGAGGGTGCCGTAGAAGCCCAAGCCCGTCAGCGCGAGCCAACGACCGAAAGACCGGATCAGGTTCTCGCTCTTCATATCCTCACCAAACACGTTCGACGCTTCCTGCTCTCGAGCGCTCATAGGCCAAGCCGACCCCCAAGCGATGTCCTCAACTCCCGGGCCAACAGCGCTCTACGGTGGTCAGGCACGAAACGCCCCACCGCCAGCTCTTGTCCTTCGGATACCAATCGGATGAGCTGCCGCCCGCCCGTGAGGCTCTCCTCCCGGTACTCCACCCTCACTCTACCCGGCTGTAACCGCCGGTGAACTACGCGGTCAGCGATGACGGATTCGACCAGGATCGAATCGTCGCTGACCACGATGCGCTCGTAGTCACCGGCATGCCTGCCATAGACGACGAACGCCACCGCCAGCGCCGTGACTTCGATCCCGGCGAATGGCAACACTGGCCAAGCTCCGAAATACGCGCACACGGCGGCGATCGCGAGCGACACCACCGCAACCAGTCCGACCGACGACGCCAGGCGCGCCGGAGACATCGCGCAGTTCCGCTTCAGCACCCACTGCTGCTGATGCGGCTCTGCAACATATGTCCACTGGTACTGCATGTGCTTATGCCCGCAACGGGCGATTATAGTGTCCGCAGAGAAGCACCAGCAAGCCGAGGGTCCGGCGAGCCCTGCCGCCGCGACGATAAATCGGCGTCGTGTCGACAATCGCGGCGCGCGACTTGACAGCACGACGATTGTCAGCCATGAGCGTTGTCAACCATGAGCGCCTCCGGACTGGGGCGCCCGCGGTGCCGCGCTGCGCGGCATCCAGCGGATCGCCTGATATCCGTCGGCCCCGACGGTCGGTTCCCCACGCCACGCATGGGCCTGGACGATCTCGACGCTGATGGCGATCCGACCGTCGTTCCCGCGCAACGATTCGATCGCATCGATCCAGCGCTGGCGCTGGCGTGGCGTGCGTAGCCCCCGACCGCGATCGCGCGAGGCGTTGCCGCCCATGCCGTGCCATTCATCCAGCAATCGTTGCGGATCGGCGTAGCTGATCGTCAGCCGCTCGACGTCCATCACCGGATCGACGAACGCCGTCTGGCCGAGCAGGTCGCCGACGTCGTGCAGGTCCGGCAGCTCGGGCAGTTGCGCACCGAGATCGCGCAACTCGCGCAGCGTGTCGACGCCGAACGCGCTGAACATCAACAACCCCCCGGGCTCCAGCACCCGGTGCCATTCGGCGGCAACGGCCGGCGGATCGTCGAACCAATGCCACGCCAGGTTCGACCACAACAGGCCGGCCTGGCGATCGCCCACCGGCAGGCGCGCCGCATCGGCGGCGACCAGCCCGACCCGGCCGGCCGCCGGCGCCTCCGTCGACGCCCCCCAAAGACGCCCGGCCCAGCCGCGCAGCCGCCGCCCGAGCGTATCGACCTGCGCACCCGGCGCGAATACGTTGTGGCGCAACATGCCGTCGGCCGCGTCGATGCCCAGCAATCGGGCAGACGGGAAGCGGCCCGCCAGCTTCTCCAGGCCGCCGCCCAGGCCGCAGCCGACGTCCAGGATCCGTCCCGGCGCCACGCGGATCATCTCGAGACGCTCGAACATCCGCTGTTCGATCTCGCGATAGAGGAAATCGACACCCGCGAAACGGACGGCTCGGCGCGAGAACTGCAGGCGCACCGAGCGGGGATCGAGATCAGGCGGTTTCAGCATGGGATTGGCGGGGTGAACGGTCCAGTATAAGCGGACGCCTCGCACGGACGAGACATGCGGACAGGCCATTGGAACGAGCCGCCGCCCAGCCGCGGCACGCCGGACGGCCTTAGGCTACGCCCCATGCCATCGGATCGCTTCGCGTTCGCTAGTACGGTGTCCACGCTGGGACTTCGCTCCTGGGCCCTCGTCTGCACACATGCCGGCCGCGGGCTCCGATCGCTGGTCGACGGATGGGCACCGCGGCTGTGCGCGTTGTGCGAGTTGCCGCTGTCCGGCGGGCAATCCGGCGTGTGCGATCCGTGCCTGCGAGACCTGCCCGGCCGGACAGCGCGCCGCTGCCCTGTCTGCGCGCTGGCGATCGACCCGCAAGCGGAGAATTGTCCGGACTGCGAGGTCGAAGCGCCGGTCTTCGACGCCGCGTTCGCGCTGGCGGACTATGCGGCGCCGGTGGACCGGGCGCTGGTCGTCGCGAAGTTCCATGGCCGCTGGCCGCTGCTGCGCGCGCTGGGCGCGGCGCTGGCGGCCGATTGCCGGGCGCGGACGACCGCCGGGAGTCCGCGCGTCGGAAGCGTCGCCGATGGGCGCGAACCGTTAGACGGACACGTGCTGGTACCGATCCCGCTGTCGATCGAGCGCCTGACCGAACGCGGCTACAACCAGGCGGCGATCATCGCCCGCGCGATCGCCCGCGATGCGGGCGGTCGGCTCGACCTGCGGCGCCTCGCGCGCGTCCGCGACACGGCCAGGCAGAGCGCGCTACACCGCGCCGATCGCGAAGTGAACCTGCTCGACGCGTTCCGCTGCCGCGGGCGCCTCGACGGGCGGGACGTGGTGCTGATCGACGACGTGATGACCACCGGCGCCACGCTGAACGCCGCGGCGAGGACGCTGCGCGAGGCGGGCGCGCGACGGATCGTCGTGCTCGTCGTCGCCCGCACGCGCGCATCGCGCCGTCCTGCCCGCGAATGACGGAGCGGATCGCGACGCGGCAGATACGCAGCGGGTATAGTCGCGCCATGCATCGCCCCATTCATCCGATCAGGGCCCGTCAACGCTAGTGGGCTGTGCGGTAACTTCTGAGCCGAATGAAACGGATGCATTCGAGCCCAGGGCAAGGCGCAAACCGCAGCGATACCGAGGTATCGCGAGTATTTGCAACGCCGCCATGGGGTCGAAGGCACCGTTTCATGGCCAGAAGTTACCGCACAGCCCGCTAGGATCGAGCCCGCTGAATTGATCAGCGCTTCCGCATGTTCCACGTCGTTCTCGTCCACCCCGAGATTCCGCCCAACACCGGCAACGTGATCCGCCTGTGCGCGAACGCCGGCGCCACGCTGCACCTGATCGAGCCGCTGGGCTTTCCGATCGACCACGCCAAGATGCGGCGCGCCGGCCTGGACTATCACGAAACCATGACGATGAACGTGCATGCCGGCTGGGACGCGTTCATCGCGAGCGAGCGGCCGGCCCGGATGTTCGCGCTCAGCACACGGGGCCGACGCCGGCCCGATCAGGTCCGGTTCGCTGCTGGCGATTACCTGGTGTTCGGCAGCGAGACTTCGGGCCTGCCCGAGTCGATCCGCGCGCGGTTCGACGCAGAGCACCTGCTGCGGCTGCCGATGCGGCCGGACAACCGCAGCATGAACCTGTCCAACGCGGTCGCCATCGTCGTGTATGAAGCCTGGCGACAGCACGATTTCGCCGGCGCGCAGGCGCCCGGCGGCAACGTCGCTCAACACGACGGCGCTTAGCGACCCACCCTGGTCACTAAGTTTCACGGCTCGACTCGACGATCCGGCCCCTGAACGGCTGGACGACTTTCCGGACCAGGCCGGCCGAGTGATTCAATCGATATCGCCCGGCAGCAGCGCGGAATGTCTCAGCCAACACAGCCCGGCAGCAGCGCCACGCGATTCAGCCGGCATCGCCCTTCAGC
Organism: Pseudomonadota bacterium; assembly: GCA_029779435.1. Taxonomy (GTDB): domain Bacteria; phylum Pseudomonadota; class Gammaproteobacteria; order Burkholderiales; family Burkholderiaceae_E; genus JAKPAM01. The sequence continues at coordinate 8,532 of JAKPAM010000205.1, forward strand.
AACGCATCGAGCAGCGCATCGATGGTCGGCTGGACGTGGATCCTGTCGATCTCACGACGATCGATCAGCCCTTTGTCGACGAACGATCGCCAGGCGGCGACCAGCAGATCGTAGTAGCCGTCGGCGTTCAGCAGGCCGCTGGGCTTCGCATGCTGATTCAACTGCCGCAGCGTCAACACCTCGAACATCTCGTCGAGCGTCCCCAGGCCGCCGGGCAAGCTGATGAACGCGTCCGACAGCTCGATCATGCGTTCCTTGCGGAACGCCATGTCCGGCACCACTTCGAGCCGCGTCAGCCCCTTGTGGCCCACCTCACGGTCCATCAGGTGCTGCGGGATGACGCCGATCACCTGGCCGCCCGCGGCCAGCGCCGCATCGGCGACGGCACCCATCAGCCCGACGTGCCCGCCGCCGAAGACGACGGCCAGGCCGCGCCGCGCCAGCGCCTGGCCCGTGTCGCGGGCCAGCGCCAGGAAGCGGTCGCCATGGCCCGGCTTGGCGCCACAGAACACGCAAATCGAACGGATCGAACTCGAAGAGGTTGTCATGATCGGAAGAGGAAGGGGCGGGGCTTCACGCGGGCTCGATCTTCGGGTGAACACGCCGCCCTAGTCGCTCTCGCGCCGGGGCTGGCGGGACAACAGGCGCTGCACGACGCCGGATGGCGAGATCCGGCCGGCCAGCACTGCCGCCACCGCATCGACGATCGGCAGGTCGACGTCGTGGTCGCGGCCGAGACGTTGCGCGGCCCGCACGCAGGCGACGCCCTCGGCCACGTGCCCCAGCCCTGCGAGCACCTGGTCGAGCGATTGGCCTGCCGCCAGCAGCAGGCCGACCCGGCGATTGCGCGACAGGTCGCCGGTACAGGTCAGGACGAGATCGCCCAGGCCGGTCAATCCCATGAAGGTTTCGGGGCGCGCGCCGATCGCGGCGCCCAGGCGGCTGATCTCGGCCAGCCCCCGGGTGATCAGCGCCGCCCGGGCGTTGTGGCCGAGCTGCAGGCCATCGCAGATGCCGGTGGCGATCGCCATGACGTTCTTGAGCGCGCCGCCGAGCTCGACGCCGAGCACGTCGTCGGTCGCGTAGATGCGCAGCGCGCCATGGTGGAACGCCCGCTGGACGAGGCGATCGAGCCCGGGCTCGCGCGTCGCGACGGTCAAGGCCGCGGGCAACCCGCGCGCGACCTCCTGGGCGAAGCTGGGGCCGAACAGCGGGCCTCGCGGCACCGCTGGGGCCGACGGCATCGACGGCGCCCGATCGCCATGGCCTGCCCGCGCCAGCTCATCATCGACGACCTGATGGGGCAGCAGCCCGGAGTCGGCCTCGATGCCCTTGCACAGCCAGACCAGCGGCGCGAGCGGCGCCGCGCCGGCGTCCGCCGGCTGCGCGGCGAGCCAGGCGCGCAACGTGGGCCGCAATCCGGCCAGCGACGTGGCGATCACGCATAGCGAGTCCTGCCGTCCACGCGTCCACGCGGCCAGTCGCGCCAGGTCGGCGTCGGTGCGAATCGCCGGATCCAGCGGCACGTCGGGCAGGTAGCGGGTATTGACCCGGTCGGCGTCGATCGCGGCGAGCAGCGCCGGGTCGCGCGCCCACAACCGGACCTCGGTCGCCGGCCCGCCGGACGAGGCCGCCGCATGCTGGGCGAGCGCGGTTCCCCACGCGCCGGCCCCGAGGAATGCGATCCGCATGAGAGGGGACTGATGGTTCAGGTGATCACAAACCCCAGACGTCGCCGCCGCGCACGAAGCCGCCCGTGCCGTCGGGCAGGCGCACGCGCAGCCAGCCGGCGGGAACCGCCCCGTCGACCAGCGTCAGCGGCACGCCGCGATCGAGCTGGACGACGATCTGCGCGCTATCCTGCGGCGCGCTGCGCACGATCATGTTGGTCGAGGCGACCGGCGACCGCGCGGCGGTCAAGTCCTTCTTCTCGACCCACAGCACGTCGCCGCCCTGGTCGCGGACCTTGACCCACTGGTTGACCTCGGACAGCACCTCGACCGGCATGCCGCGCGGCGCGATGTACTGCTTGCGGCCCTTGATCGACGGGCCGTCGTACATCACGGCAGCCGGCGCGCCGATCGACCGATAGTCGGCGGCCGATG
>JAKPAM010000226.1 GCA_029779435.1 Pseudomonadota bacterium
GATCGGCATAGGGGGCCTCCATCATAGGAGGCACCCCTGCCACACCACCCGGCGTGCGGGTCCGCACCGGGCGGTTCGAGAGTTTGAGGTCAGGAGAGCCTGGGCACGCCCAGCCGGTCGAAGTAGGCAATGGTCAGTACCGTCTTCAGGAGGCGGTCGCTGTTGCGCCACCAGCAGCGACCGTTGGCCGCCACCCGTCTGGCCGCAGCCTCGCCTGCGCCCAATGCCTTGAGTTCGCGATACATCGTCGCTGGCCGCTTCCAGTGCCTGAGCTGGATCGCGCGCAACCGGTGGCGCAGCCACTCGTCCAACTCGCGCCAGACTTTGGGCGTTTGCGCCAACCCGAAGTACGCTTTCCAGCCCAGCAGGTAGGGCCGCAGCCTGCCCACCACTTGCTCCATGCTGCGCCCGCCCGAGCGACGCGTCAGTTGCCGGATGCGGGCCTTGAAGTCGGCCAGGGCCTTGCGGTCCACGGCACATTTGACTTCCCGACCCTTGGCTACCCACAGCGCGTAGCCCAGGAACTTGCGCCCGAAGGCGCTGGCTATGGCGCTCTTGGCTTCGTTGATCTGCAGCTTCAGTCCTGCATACAGCCTTCGCAGCAGCGCCATCACCCTCTGCCCGGCCTTGATGCTGCCCACGTAGACGTTGCAGTCGTCGGCGTAGCGCGCGAAGCCGTAGCCCCGTGCCTCCAGCGCCTTATCCACTTCGTCGAGCAGCACGTTGGCTAGCAGCGGGCTCAAGGGCCCGCCTTGCGGCGTGCCCTGCTGGCGCTCGATGATCACCCCGCCGTCCATGATCCCGGCGTTCAGATACGCACGGATCAGCCCGATGACTGCGGCGTCTTGGATGCGCCTTTGCAATCGCTCCATCAGGATGTCGTGGTTGACCCGGTCGAAGAACTTGCTCAGGTCCACGTCCACCACCACGCGCTTGCCCGACTGCACGTACGCCCGCGCGGCCTTGACCGCATCGTGCGCCCGCCGTCCGGGCCGGAACCCGTGGCTGTGGTCGCTGAAGCTGGGGTCGATCAGCGGTTGCAGCACTTGCAGCAACGCCTGCTGGATCAGCCGGTCCTGCACCGTAGGGATGCCCAGCTCGCGCTGGCTGCCGTCCGGCTTGGGAATCATCACCCTGCGCACCGGCGCTGGCCGGTACGTGCCCGCCAGCAGCGCCTGGCGGATGCCCGGCCACCTCGTGCGCAGTTCCTGGGCGGTCTGCTCGATGTCGAGCCCGTCCACCCCGGCTGCGCCTTTATTGGCCTTGACCCGCTTCCACGCCGCTTGCAGGTTCTCTCTCGTCAGCGTCGCTTCCAGCACAGGACCAGCCCCCGCCTTCGGCCTTGCCGACCCTGTGCCCGGGTGCTCATGGGGCGGGCCATTGGCTTCGTCGCTGGCAGCTTCGCGCTTGGCTTCACCTCGCGCTACCCCTGCCCGCCCGGGTCGCCCCGGCATCTGACGCATGGCCTTTGACATCCTCATGTCTTCGGTCACTCACTCTCGTTCGGCCCTTCGTCCTTTTGCTCCAGCCTCATCGGCCTGCGACTCGCACTACTACGGCCTCTGCTGACTTCTCGCTCCGGCACCAGCCGTCGCCCTTTCAGGCATAAGGCGAGATCTCCCCGGGTAAGAACGCACTCCTTCGCTGCACAACCGCCGGATCTACGCCGCCTCGCCTTGATCACAAGAGCTTTACGGTTCATTGCCCGCTCGCCCTGCTCGGCACCGCCTTCTATCCGGTTCTTGTCCATCGGCTCACAGCTTCGCTCCACGCTTCCTCCCCACGCTCGGTCGCCCTCACGCAGTTGCGCTTCGCTTCGCTCGTTGTGATCAACTTACGGGAGGACTTGCACCTCCAGGAGTGCGCCCGTGCCGGGCGCACAATAAAAAAACCCCGCCATGAGGCGGGGTCTTTGCAGCGGCCCCACCTGGCGGCGGGGCTCGCTGGCGTCGAGGCCTGTCCGATCAGCGCGGACGGGTGCCGACGACTTCGATTTCCACGCGACGGTTCTTCGCGCGGCCGGCGGCGGTCTTGTTGTCCGCAACCGGTTGGCTCTTGCCCTTGCCTTCCGTGTAGACACGGTTCGCTTCGATACCCTTGCTGACCAGGTAGGCCTTGACGGATTCGGCGCGGCGAACCGACAGCTTCTGGTTGTACGGGACCGAGCCGACGCTGTCCGTGTGGCCGACAGCGATGACCACTTCGAGCGTAACGTTCTTCAGCTTGGCGGTCAGATCGTCCAGGCGCGCCTTGCCTTCGGGCTTGAGCGTGGCCTTGTCGAAATCAAAGAACGCGTCTGCTGCGAACGTCACCTTCTCGCTGGTCGGTGCCGGCGGCGGAGCCGGTGTCGGGGGCGGCGGGGGAGGCGGCGGGGGCGGCGGCGGCGGGGGAGGCGGCGGCGGTTTCGGAATCAGATCCTCGTCGCAACCCTTCTGCGCGTCCGCGGGCGTCCAGAAACCAGTGCGCCAGCACAAGCCGAACGGGTCAATGACTACGTTGCCGTCCGGGCTTTGTACGTAACCCGTACCCGGAGCGGCCTTGGGACTCTGCTGAGCCAGGGCCACCGACGTCGCGGACGCTGTCAGCAGCGCTGTCGCGACGACGGAAGCCAGTTTCACCGATTTCTTCATGTTTCTCCTCACGGTAGAGCAATTCCGAAGCAAGTCCGATCTCAATCGACGTCAGCCATGGCGGGTCTGAGCATCGGCGCAGCGGCACCGACTACATCACGGCTAGCCGATCATTTCGCCGATCCGATTGTGCCATAGGCGGCTGCGTGCAACCACTTCTGACGCAAGCAAGGCGGCATCTGGTTCTTCAAGCTGTCGTCTGTGAACAACAAGCCGTCCGTCCGTCCATACGTGCGTGACGTCCGTCCGGCCACCACAATGAATCAGTTGTGAAACCGGATCGAATAACGGTAACAGGTCTGGTTGGCCCAGATCGATCGCCGCCAGGTCCGCGCGTTTGCCGGCTTCGATCGAACCGATCTCGTCTCCCAGCCCCAACGCCTGCGCCCCGTTCAGCGTGGCGGCGCGCAGTGCGTGGCGAGCCGGCCAGGCGGCCGCGTCGCCCGAGACGCCCTTGGCTAGCAGCGCGGCGAGCCGCGCCTCGCTTAGCAGGTCGAGCCGGTTGTTGCTGGCCGTGCTGTCGGTGCCGATCGCCACGCGGACGCCCTGCTCGACGAGCCTGTCCGTCGGGCACAGGCCGCTGGCCAGCTTCAAATTGGAATGCGGGCAGTGCGCGACCGTCACCCGATGGCGCGCCAGCAGCGCGATGTCGTCGTCGTCCACGTGAACGGCGTGTATCGCCAGCAGGTCCGGGCCGACGACGCCCAGCCGGTCCAGCCGCCGCAGCGGACGACAACCATGCTCGTCCATGCTGCGCCGGATCTCGTCGGCGGTCTCGTGGAGGTGGCACTGGATCGGCAGTCCCGTTTCGGCGGCCAGACTGGCGATCTTCTCGAACGTCGCGTCGGCCACCGTGTACGGCGCGTGGGGCGCCAGCGAGAAGCGGATCGACGGATCGTCGCGCAGGCGATCCCGCAACGCCAGGCCGCGTTGCAACGCGTCGTCCGGACGCGTCGCCCACGGCGTGGGGAATTCGACGATCGGAATGCCCAGCACCGCGCGCATGCCCAGCGCCTGCGCGGCGCGCGCCGTCTCCTCGGGAAAGAAGTACATGTCGCAGAACGTCGTGACGCCCCCGCGCAACATCTCGTGGATCGCCAGCACCGATCCGTCGAACACGAAGTCGGGTCCCAGCAGCGCCTTTTCGAGCGGCCAGATCCGCTCGGCCAACCAGCGCTGCAACGGCAGGTCGTCGCCGGCGCCGCGCAGCAGCGTCATGCCGGCATGGCAGTGCGCGTTGACCAGGCCGGGGATCAGCAGATGGCCGGGCAGCTCGGTCGATGCGGCGTCGGGCCAGCGCCGCCGCGCCTCGTCGACGGGCACGATCGCCTCGATGCGGGGACCGTCGACGACGACCGCGTGGTCGACCAGCAATGTATCGAACGGATCGACGGTGGCGATCCAGGTGGGCGCGATCAGTTGTCGCGGCATGGCGGGGCTCCGGTACGGCGAGGCTGCATGTTAAAATTCAAAGGTTTAGGATCTGTTCGATCTTGAAGTGAACAGGTCCTGGGGCGGCGCTGCCGCACGAGCTCCCTCCGATTCTGCCCCTCCGCTTCTATCTCTTCGATTCTGGATCAATTCCCGATGGATCAATTCGCCAAGGAAACCCTGCCGATCAGTCTCGAAGAAGAGATGCGCCGATCGTATCTCGACTATGCGATGAGCGTGATCGTCGGCAGGGCCCTGCCCGATGTGCGCGATGGCCTCAAGCCGGTGCATCGCCGCGTGCTGTTCGGCATGCACGAGATCAACAACGTCTGGAATCGGGCTCACGTCAAGTGCGCGCGCGTCGTCGGCGACGTGATGGGTAAGTACCACCCGCACGGCGACTCGTCGATCTACGACACGCTGGTGCGGATGGCGCAGGACTTCTCGCTGCGCTACCTGCTCGTCGATGGGCAGGGCAATTTCGGGTCGGTCGATGGCGACAACCCGGCGGCGATGCGCTACACCGAGTGCCGGCTGCAGCGGATCTCCAACGAACTGCTGGCCGATCTCGACAAGGAGACCGTCGACTTCCAGCCGAACTACGACGGCAAGGAACAGGAACCGACGGTGCTGCCCGCGCGGATTCCTAACCTGCTGATCAACGGGTCGTCGGGGATCGCGGTCGGCATGGCCACCAATATTCCGCCGCACAACCTGTCCGAGGTCATCGACGCCTGCCACCTGCTGCTGCGCCAGCCCGAGTCGACGATCGACGAACTGATCGAGCTGATTCCGGCGCCCGATTTCCCGACGGCCGGGATCATCTATGGCGTGCAGGGCGTGCGCGAGGCGTATCGCACCGGCCGTGGCCGCGTCCTGATGCGCGCGGCCACGCATTTCGAGGAGATCGACCGCGGCGCGCGCAGCGCGATCATCGTCGACGAGCTGCCGTACCAGGTGAACAAGCGCGTGCTGCAGGAGCGCATCGCCGAACTCGTCAACGACAAGAAGCTCGAAGGCATCTCCGACATCCGCGACGAGTCCGACAAGTCCGGCATGCGGGTCGTCATCGAACTGAAGCGCGGCGAGCTGCCCGAGGTCGTGCTGAACAACCTGTACAAGCAGACGCAGTTGCAGGATTCGTTCGGCGTCAACATGGTGGCGCTGGTCGATGGGCAGCCGCGCCTGTTGAACATCAAGCAGATGCTCGAGGCGTTCCTCGCGCATCGGCGCGAGGTCGTCACGCGGCGCACGGTGTTCGAACTGCGCAAGGCGCGCGAACGCGGCCACGTGCTCGAAGGGCTGGCCGTCGCGATCGCCAACGTCGACGACATGATCGAGCTGATCAAGGCGTCGCCGACGCCGCCGATCGCCAAGGAACGCCTGATGGCGCGGCACTGGCCGGCGGGGCTCGCGCAGGAGATGGTGTCGCGGGCGGGGCTCGAGATCACGGCCTTCCGGCCGGACGGCGTCGATCCGTCGCTGGGATTGCAGCCGCTGGGGCCGGACCAGCAGCCGTCCGACGCCGTATACCGGTTGTCCGAGACCCAGGCGCAGGAAATCCTGCAGATGCGCCTGCAGCGCCTGACGGGTCTGGAGCAGGACAAGATCGTCACCGAGTATCGCGAGGTCGTCGGGCAGATCGTCGATTTGCTCGATATCCTCGCGCGGCCCGAGCGCGTGACGCAGATCATCCACGACGAGTTGTCGGCCGCGCGCGCCGAGTTCGGCGATCAACGCCGCTCGGTCATCGAGCTGAACGCGACCGAACTGGGCACCGAGGACCTGATCACGCCGCAGGACATGGTCGTGACGCTGTCGCACGCCGGCTACGTCAAGAGCCAGCCCTTGACCGAGTATCGCGCCCAGCGCCGCGGCGGACGCGGCAAGCAGGCGACGGCGACCAAGGACGAGGACTGGGTCGACCAGTTGTTCATCGCGAACACGCACGACTACATCCTGTGCTTCTCGAACCGCGGGCGCGTCTACTGGCTGAAGGTCTGGGAAGTCCCTCAGGGCACGCGCGCGTCGCGGGGGCGGCCGATCGTCAACCTGTTCCCGCTGGCCGACGGCGAGAAGATCACGGTGGTGCTGCCGATCAAGGCGTTCGACGAGCATCACTACGTGTTCATGGCGACCAGCCTCGGCACGGTCAAGAAGACGCCGCTGTCCGATTTCTCGAACCCGCGCAAGGCCGGCATCATCGCCGTCGACCTGGATCCGGGTGATTACCTGATCGGCGCGGCGGTCACCGACGGCGGCCATGACGTGATGCTGTTCTCGGATGCCGGCAAGGCCGTGCGCTTCGACGAGAACGACGTGCGGCCGATGGGACGCGCGGCGCGCGGCGTGCGCGGCATGAACCTCGAGGACGGCCAGCGGCTGATCGCGATGCTGGTCGCGACGGACGAGGCGCTGTCGGTGCTGACGGCCACCGAGAATGGTTATGGCAAGCGCACGCCGATCGGCGAATACACGCGGCACGGCCGCGGCACGAAGGGCATGATCGCGATCCAGACATCCGATCGCAACGGCCGGGTCGTGGCGGCCGTGCTCGTCGACGAACGCGACGAGATCATGCTGATCACGACCGGCGGCGTACTGGTGCGCACGCGGGTCGCCGAGATCCGCGAAATGGGTCGCGCCACGCAGGGGGTCACGCTGATCGCGGTCGACGAAGGCACGAGCCTGTCCGGCGTGCAGCGGGTCATCGAAACCGATGCGCTCGACGATGCGGCCGCGGCCGAGGCGGCGGGTACGGGAAGCGATGCGGCGAGCGGCATCGCCGATGCGGCGCCCGGACCGGAGGGCGAAGCGGACGGCGGTGGTGGATCGTCCGGTCCCGCATCGTCGGGTCCGGATGGCGGCACCACCGACGGCGAGGCCTGATCACGAGCCGCCGCGCGCCGGCGGCTCCATCCGCGGCGCTTTTGATACGATCGGCGGCCGACCGGCGGGCGCTGCGCGTGCGCGCCGCCATCACCGAGGAGTTCGAACGCAGCCATGGCTGAGCACCCATCCCCCGAGCGCGGATCGTCCGGAACATCCGCGGTCTCGCCGCAGGACGTCGAGCAGCGGCTGGCCGCGCTGCGCGTGTCGATCGACGACATCGACCGGACGATCGTCGACGCGCTGAATCGCCGCGCCAAGCTGGCGATCGAAGTCGGCGAGGTCAAGAAGCTGACCGACGCGCCCGTGTACCGGCCCGAACGCGAGGCGCAGATCATGACGCGCCTGCGCGAGCGAAACCCCGGGCCCCTGCCGGGGGCGGCGATCGAAGCCATCTACCGCGAAGTCGTCTCGGCCTGCCGCGAGATCGAGCGGCGAATGCGCGTGGCCTTTCTCGGGCCGCCGGGGACGTTCTCCGAGCTCGCGCTGCACAAGCATTTCGGTTCGGCCGTCGATGCGGTGCCGTGCGCGTCGATCGACGAGGTGTTTCGCGCGACGCAGGCCGGCAGCGCCGATTTCGGCATCGTGCCGGTCGAGAATTCGTCCGAGGGCGCGGTCAACCGTTCGCTCGACCTGTTCCTGCAGTCGCCGTTGCTGATCAGCGGCGAGGTATCGCTGCCGGTGCAGCACAACCTGCTGTCGCTCAGCGGCGAGATGGCCGACGTCAAGCGCGTGTGCGCGCACGCGCAGGCGCTGGCGCAGTGCCAGGGGTGGCTCGACCACCATGCGCACGGCATCGAGCGCGTGCCGGTATCCAGCAACGCCGAGGGCGCGCGCCTGGCGTCGGTCGAGCCGGGCACGGCGGCGATCGCCGCCGACATCGCGGCGGCGCGATACGGATTGCAGTTCATCGCGCACCACATCCAGGACGATCCGAACAACCGTACGCGCTTCGCGGTGATCGGCAACTATGCGTGCGCGCCGTCCGGGGATGACCAGACGTCGATGATCCTGTCGGTGCCGGATCGCGCCGGCGCCGTGCATTCGCTGATCGAGCCGCTCGCGCGGCATGGCGTGTCGATGAAGCGTTTCGAGTCGAGGCCGGCGCGCCAGGGGTTCTGGGAGTACTACTTCTACATCGACGTGATCGGCCACGCCGAGGATCCGTCGATCAAGGCGGCGCTGGCCGAACTGCGCGCCAACGCCGCGTTCTGCAAGCTGGTCGGGTCGTATCCGCGCGCACGCCAATGACCGTCGCCATGAACGTCGATGGGGACCGCCAGTTCACCGGGGACGATCGCGCGTTTCCGGTCGCCGGCACCGCATCGTCCGAGCCGCATTTCGAGCGGGTGGCGATCCTCGGCGTCGGCATGATCGGCGGGTCGGTGGCCGCGGCGATGCGCCGGCGTTCGCTCGCGACGCGGATCGTCGGGTTCGGTCCGCCGCCGTCGGTGGCCGATGCGGCCGGCCTGGGCCTGATCGACGAAGCTGCCGAACGGGTCGACGAGGCCGTGACCGGGGCGGACCTCGTCGTGCTGGCCGCGCCGATCCCGGCCCTGCCGGACCTGCTGCGCAGGATCGCACCCGTGCTGTCGCCGCGCGCGGTCGTCACCGATTGCGCGAGCACCAAGCAAAGCGTCATCGTGGCCGCGCGCGATGCGCTCGGCCCCCTGGCGGGGCGATTCGTCGCCGCGCATCCGATCGCCGGTTCGGAGCGCAACGGGCCGGGCGCCGCACGGGCCGACCTGTTCGACGGCTGCAAGCTGATGCTGTGCGCGACCGAGACGACCGATGCCGACGCGTTGGCCGCGGTGACCGCGCTGTGGGTCGCGTTGAACGCCGAGGTCGTGCCGATCGACGCGGCGCGCCACGATCGCCTGTATGCCGAGCTGTCGCATTGGCCGCATGCCGTGGCCTTCGCGTTGTCGGCGGCGGTCGCCGACAGTGAATTCGCCGATGACGCGCTGCGGTTCAGCGGCGCGGGGCTGCGCGACACGACGCGCATCGGCGCTTCGTCGGCCGAGCTGTGGGCCGACATCCTGCTGGACAACCGCGTCGCCGCGCTGGCGTCGGCCGATCGCTTCCAGCATCGGCTCGACCGGCTGCGCGATGCGCTGCAGCAGGCGGACCGCCAGGCGCTGGTCGACGAACTCGCGCACGCGAGCGGCTGGCGGCAGCGCTTGAACGGAGCGGCGTAGGCTTGGGGCGGACCAGCCTCGGCCCTGCGCGTCGCCTGGCGACAGGCTCACCCGTCGGCGAAATGCGAACCATCGAGTCCCGGGTGGACGGTTCGGAAGTAATAGTCGGCCAGTTGCCGCACCTCGTTCGCCACCTCGGGCGGAAAACCGCCGCGATGAGGCCGGTCGCTTTCCAGCAGCGCATGGAACTCGTCGAGCATGCGCAGCGGATCGCTCCATATCGAGGCCAGGTGGACGAGCACGTGCGGATAGTAGCTGCGCAGTGCGATCAGGCGCAGGGTCGGCGGCAGCGTATCGAGCAGCGTCAGCGTCGCGGTGTTCAGCGTGAACCCGGGCGCGATCGCGGGCCGGGCGGGCGGGCGATCGCCGCGTGCGGCCGGGAGGCCGGATGCGCTCTGGCTAGAATGTCGTCTTTGCTCCATGTCGCGCCGATTCGCGTGGGGTCGGTTTCGATCCGGTCAGACGGAAGTGTCTGCGGCGATATCCGGCACAGCTTGGGCCCAGGGGGCCCGTGATTCCAGGAATTTGTTCATGTCCAGCAGCTTCGACGTCGGCCCTGGCGGCCGCTTGTCCGGACGCATTCGCGTGCCCGGCGACAAATCGATCTCCCACCGGTCGATCATGCTCGGCGCGCTGGCCGACGGCGTGACCGAAGTCAGCGGTTTCCTCGAAGGCGCGGACGCGATCTCGACGATGAACATCTTCCGCGCAATGGGCGTGTCGATCGACGGTCCGAGCGAGGGGCGGGTCACGGTGCGCGGCGTCGGCATCGACGGCCTGCGCGCGCCGGCCGGTGACCTGGACTGCGGCAACGCCGGGACCGCGATGCGCCTGCTGATGGGGCTGCTATGCGGCCAGCCGTTCGACACCGTGCTGGTCGGCGATGAAACGCTGACGCGCCGGCCGATGCGCCGGGTCGCCGAACCGCTGGCGCGGATGGGCGCGCGGATCACGACGCGCGACGGCTGCCCGCCGGTGCGGCTGCACGGCGGTGCTTCGCTGCGCGGCATCGACTATCCGATGCCGATGGCCAGTGCGCAGGTCAAGTCGGCCTTGCTGCTGGCCGGGCTGTATGCCGACGGCGTCACGTCGGTCACGGAGCCGGCGCCCACGCGCGACCACACCGAGCGGATGCTGGCCGGATTCGGCGTCACGGTCGAACGCCACGGTGCGACTGCTTCGGTGCGGGGAGGCCAGCGGCTGCGGGCGACGCGCATCGACGTGCCGGCCGACATCTCGTCGGCGGCGTTCTTCCTGGTCGGCGCGGCGATCGCCGAGGGCTCCGACCTGGTGCTGGAGCACGTCGGCGTCAATCCGACGCGTACCGGCATCCTCGACATCCTGCGGCTGATGGGCGCCGACATCGAGATGCTGGCCACGCGAGAGGTCGGCGGCGAGCCGGTCGCCGACCTGCGTGTACGCGGCAGCCGGCTGCGGGGCATCGACGTGCCGCCCGAACTGGTGCCGCTGGCGATCGACGAGTTTCCGGCACTGTTCATCGCCGCCGCCTGCGCCGAAGGCCGCACGACGGTGACGGGCGCCGAAGAACTGCGGGTCAAGGAATCGGACCGGATCGCGGTGATGGCCGATGGTCTGAACGCGTTGGGAGTCCAGGCGACGCCGACGGCCGACGGCATGGTCATCGAAGGGCGTGGTGGCGAGCAGGCGGTGTTCGGTGCCGGGCGGATCGCATCGCACGGCGACCATCGCATCGCGATGTCGTTCGCGATGGCGGCGCTGCGCGGCAGCGGCCCGGTGCTGATCGACGACACCGACAATGTCGCGACGTCGTTCCCCGGGTTTCCGGCGCTGGCGGCGCGAGCCGGCCTGTCCATTCACGAGCGGCACGCAGGCGCCGCGCAGGAGCAGCCCGTGAGCGCCGCGCACGAGCGGGCCGGCGGTGCCGCGGGACGGGCGCAAGCGTGATGATCGATGCCGATCCGACCGCGCCGGTCGTCACGATCGACGGGCCGACCGCGTCCGGCAAGGGGACCATCGCGCTGAAGGTGGCGCGCGCGCTCGGCTGGCACTACCTCGATTCCGGATCGCTGTACCGGCTGGTCGCGCTGGAAGTCGTGCGCGGCGGCGTCGATCCGGCCGATGCGGGCCGGCTGGTGGCGATCGCGCGGACCCTGCGACCGTGGTTCGGCGACGATGGGCGCATCCGGTTGAGCCGACCGCAGGCGGGCCCGGCCGAGGCCGGCCACGAGGACGTCACCGACGCGATCCGCGCCGAGGAAGTCGGTCAGATGGCGTCGCGGATCGCCGTCGTGCCGGCGCTGCGGGACGCATTGCTCGCGCTGCAGCACTCGTTCCGCCAGGCGCCGGGGCTGGTGGCCGATGGACGCGACATGGGGACGGTGGTGTTTCCGGACGCAGGCCTGAAGGTGTTTCTGACCGCCAGCGTCGAATCCCGTGCCGAGCGCCGATATAAACAGTTGATGGAAAAGGGAATTTCAACTATCCTGGAGGGTCTTTTGCTGGATCTTCAGCAGCGCGACGCGCGCGACTCACAGCGCGCCACGGCGCCGTTGAAGCCGGCCGAAGGGGCTTTCGTGCTCGACTCGACGCGGCTCGACATCGATCAGACGGTGCGCGCGGTGCTCGACGAAGCCGAACGCCGACAGGTGGGGTAGGTCGGACTTCGCACGTTCCGACGACCCTTTTCAGGGGCCTGGCATGCCGTGCCGTCGTGCGCGGTTCGCCCGGCCATTGGTGCAACTCCGCTGGGTTGCCGCGACCAACGCGTCCGCCGTCCGTTCGGGCAGGCGGGCCGTGGCGTCGGCCTTCCGGCGTGCTGAAGAGATCACTTAATTGAGTACCACTGCAATCAACGAATCGGCCAAACCGTCCGCCGCGCCGATGGAAAGCTTCGCCGCGCTGTTCGAAGAATCGATGTCCCGCCAGGTGATGCGCTCGGGCGAGGTCATCACGGCCGAGGTCGTTCGGATCGATCACAACTTCGTCGTCGTCAATGCCGGCCTGAAGTCCGAGAGCTACATCGACATCGAAGAATTCTATGACGATCGGGGCGAACTCGACGTCAAGGAAGGCGATTACGTCTCGGTCGCGATCGACGCGCTCGAGAACGGCTACGGCGAAACGCGCCTGTCGCGCGATCGCGCCAAGCGCCTGGCCGCGTGGATCAGCCTCGAGAAGGCGCTGGACAACGGTGACCTGGTCAACGGCACGATCACCGGCAAGGTCAAGGGCGGCCTGACCGTGATGACGAACGGCATCCGCGCGTTCCTGCCCGGTTCGCTGATCGACATGCGTCCGGTCAAGGACACGTCGCCGTACGAAGGCAAGACGCTCGAATTCAAGGTCATCAAGCTCGATCGCAAACGCAACAACGTCGTGCTGTCGCGCCGCGCCGTCATCGAACTGACGCAGGGCGAAGAGCGCGCCAAGCTGCTCGAGACGCTGTCCGAAGGCGCGATCGTCAAGGGCGTGGTCAAGAACATCACCGACTACGGCGCGTTCATCGACCTGGGCGGCATCGACGGCCTGCTGCACATCACCGACATGGCCTGGCGCCGCGTGCGCCATCCGTCCGAGGTGCTGTCGGTCGGCCAGGAAGTCACGGCCAAGGTCCTCAAGTTCGACCAGGAAAAGAACCGCGTCTCGCTGGGCGTCAAGCAACTGGGCGACGACCCGTGGGTCGGCATCGCTCGCCGCTACCCGACCGGCACCCGGATGTTCGGCAAGGTCACCAACATCACCGACTACGGCGCGTTCGTCGAGATCGAGCCGGGCATCGAGGGGCTGGTGCACGTGTCCGAGATGGATTGGACGAACAAGAACGTCAATCCGGGCAAGATCGTGTCGCTGGGCGACGAGGTCGAGGTCATGGTGCTGGAGATCGACGAGGATCGTCGCCGCATCTCGCTGGGCATGAAGCAGTGCCGCGCCAACCCGTGGGAAGAGTTCTCGGACAACCATCGCAAGGGTGACAAGGTCCAGGGCACGATCAAGTCGATCACCGACTTCGGCGTGTTCATCGGCCTGCCGGGCGGCATCGACGGCCTGGTCCACCTGTCGGACCTGTCGTGGAACAAGCCGGGCGAAGAAGCCGTGCGCGAGTTCAAGAAGGGCGACGAGGTCGGCGCCGTGGTGCTGGCGATCGACACCGAGCGCGAGCGCATCTCGCTGGGCATCAAGCAGCTCGAAGGCGATCCGTTCAACAGCTACGCCGGCCAGCACGAGAAGGGTGCGATCGTTCGCGGCAAGGTCCGCAGCGTCGATCCCAAGGGTGCGGTCATCGACCTGGGTGGCGACACCGACGGGTACCTGCGGGCATCGGAGATCTCGCGCGATCGCGTCGAGGATGCACGCAACCACCTGAAGGAAGGCGACGAGGTCGAGGCGATGATCGTCAACGTCGATCGGAAGAATCGTTCGATCAACCTGTCGATCAAGGCCAGGGACAACGTCGAGACGGCCGAGACGCTGCAGCGGATCGCCGCCGAATCGTCGGCGGTCAGCGGCACGACCAACCTGGGCGCGCTTCTGCGTGCGAAACTGGACAACCAGAACAACTCGTAAGCCGCCGTCAGGCGGACCGGCCCCCCGATGATCGACGACCCGAACGACGTACAGGACGGCGACGACAAGCATCCGACGATGACCAAGTCGGAGCTGATCGCGCGTCTGGCCGAGCGCTATCCGCAGCTCGTCGCCAAGGATGCGGAGTTCGCGGTCAAGACCATCCTCGACGCGATGAGCAAGACTTTGTCCGAAGGTCGTCGCATCGAGATCCGGGGGTTCGGCAGTTTCGCGTTGTCGCATCGGCCGCCCCGCATCGGCCGCAACCCCAAGTCCGGCGAGCGCGTGCTGGTGCCCGAGAAACGGGTGCCGCACTTCAAGCCGGGCAAGGAGTTGCGCGAGCGGGTCGACGCCGCGATCAAATCGTGACCGGGCAGGCGTCAGCCTGCCGGTTGCGGTGATAATGACGAATGCGCGCCCGCCCCGGGTGCCACACTGAGACAACGGGATGCGCGAATGCGCCTGATTTCCTGGATTTTCCGGATCTTCTTGTTCCTGGTCGCCCTGGGATTCGCGGTCACCAATACGACCGTGACCGAGTTGCATTTCTTCGGCATGGCGACGGTCTGGCGCGCACCGCTGGTCATCTTCCTGTTGCTGTTCTTCGCGGCCGGCACCGTCATGGGCCTGCTGGCCGTCATGCCGATGCTGTTCCGCTATCGCCGAGAGATCGGCCGGCTGCGCAAGGAGCTCAAGCTCAACACGCAGACCGTGATGCCCGAGCCGCCGTCGGCCGACGTGCCCGCGTCGTCATCGTCGCTGGGGATCGATCCGACGGCCGCTACGCGCCTGGGCGTCTGATCGTGCCGTCGCAGGCCCGATAACGCACGCCGCGCACGCCGACGCCGCATGGAGTTCCAAGCCTGGTGGCTGCTGGTCATCCCGCTGTTCTTCGGGCTGGGCTGGATCACGTCGCGCCTGGACCAGAAGAGTGTCCAGCGCGAGAACCGGCACTTGCCGGATGCGTATTTCAAGGGACTCAATTTCCTGCTCAGCGAGCAGTCCGACAAGGCGATCGATGCGTTCATCGACGTCGTGCGGCTCGACCCGGACACGATCGAACTGCATTTCGCGCTGGGCAACCTGTTCCGGCGCCGTGGCGAATCCGATCGCGCGATCCGCGTCCACCAGAACCTGATCGAGCGCGGTGACCTGGATCCGAGCCAGCGCGAGCACGCGCTGTTCGAACTCGGGCAGGACTACCTGAAGGCCGGCCTCATCGATCGGGCCGAGGACGCGTTCAATCGCCTCGAAGGCACCGAGTACGGTGCCGCGGCGCTGAAGTTCCGGCTCGAGATCGTGCAGATGGTGCGCGACTGGCCGCAGGCCATCGAGCTGGCCGAGCGCCTGGACCGGATCGCCGGCGAATCGCACCAGCGGCAGATCTGCCACTTCCATTGCGAACAGGCCGTCAAGGCGCTGGCCTCGGATGAACCCGGGACGCGCGAGCGCGGCGCGGTCCATCTGGAGAACGCGCTGCGCGCCGACCCGCGCCATCCGCGCCCCCGCCTGTTGCAGGGCCAGCAGGCGCTGGCGAACGGCGAGCCCGCGCAGGCCGTCAAGGCGTTCCAGCACGTCGCGATCGATCGTCCCGATTACCTGGCGCTGGTCGCCGGCGAATGGATCGCCGCGCACCGCGCCGTCGGCAAGCTGGCCCAGGGCATCGACGGGCTCGAAGGCCTGATGCACGAGAGCGCGTCGATCGACGTGCTGGCGGCCGTGGCCAGCGCGCGCAGCGAGCGCGACGGGCCGGATGCGGCGCTGGCCTGGGCGTCGGATGACCTGCGCGAGTCGCCGTCGCTGCTCGGCCTGGCGACGCTGCTGCAGATGCGCGCGCCGTTCGCTCCGCCGCAGGAACGCGAGGAAATCGAACTCGTGCAGAAGCTGATCCGCGACCAGGTTCGCCGGCTGTCGCGCTACCAGTGCCAGCACTGCGGTTTCAAGGCGCGGCAGTTCTACTGGCAATGCCCGGGCTGCAACCGCTGGGATACGTATTCGCCGCGCCGCAGCGAGGAGTTGGAACGTGCGTGAACGACACCGCCGATCGGCTGCCGACGGGGCGCCGGAGTCCGCGCCGGCCGACGACGCGTTGACTCGCGTCGATCTGTCTCCGGCGCGCGTGCTGGTC
>JAKPAM010000197.1 GCA_029779435.1 Pseudomonadota bacterium
CAGCGAGGAGTTCGGCCCGGCGGCGTAGATCGCGGTGCCGAAGCCACCGAGGCACAGCAGCGCGGCCGCAACCGAGCCGACGATCGTCAGGGATGTCCGAGATTCCTTGCGGTGCAACCCGTTCTGCAAAGCGGCGACGGCGTCGCGGGCCGTGACGGGCGTCGTCACCGCGGGTTCGCGGATGCTGTCGCGCCAGTCTGCGAGCAGGAACGCCAGCTCGGCTTCCGTGGAATCCGTCGAGTACGCGTGCTGGTCGGCGGCGAGCGCGTCGAAGAATCGGTCGACGCGTCGAATCTCGTTGAGCGAGGGGTCGCCGCCGCCCGGCGACCATTGTCCGGAGTCAGGCATGGCCGCGCTCCGTCGAACCGATCTCGGTCTTCAAGCGCGCCAACGCGCGGTGCTGAGCGACGCGGACCGCGCCGGCGGTGCTGCCGACGGCCTCGGCGGTCTCCTCGGCGCTCATGCCGACGACGACGCGCAGGATCAGGATTTCGCGCTGTTTCTCGGGCAGCACCGACAGCAGCCGGTTCATCCGGGCCGCCGAGTCGGCGTCGATGGCCAACTGCTCCGGGCCCAGCTCGGTCGAGGGGCGGTCCGGCAGATCGTCGGTGGCTTCAGCCCGGTTGCGGCCGGCGGCACGATGCGCGTCAGCAACCTTGGGAGCGGCAATGCCGTACACGAAAGCCAGGAACGGCCGTCCCTGGTCCTTGTACCGCGGCAGCGCCGTGATCACAGCTAAACACACCTCCTGAGCCACATCGTCTGCGGAAACACCCTGTCGTTCGCCGACCCCGAATCGCGCACGGCAGTACCGAACGACGATCGGGCGGATGGTTTCCAACACCGTGCGGAGCGCGTCGCGATTGCCGGCAACTGCATCAGCAACGACAGCATCGAGACCATCTCCCGAAAATGTCATCGTGTGCGCAATCTCCAGCGTTACGGACGAGGCAGTGCCGTGGTTGGTATGTCAGGACAACAGTAATGACTGCTGCAGGCGGTCAGATTCATCCCGCCCATCGCCCGCCGCGGTCGCGCACGGTGGCGGCTGCCACGTCGC
Organism: Pseudomonadota bacterium; assembly: GCA_029779435.1. Classification (GTDB taxonomy): domain Bacteria; phylum Pseudomonadota; class Gammaproteobacteria; order Burkholderiales; family Burkholderiaceae_E; genus JAKPAM01. The sequence goes on from JAKPAM010000197.1 coordinate 1,061, forward strand.
GGACCTGCGCCATCGCTTCCGGGCTGTGTCCGGCGCTCCCGATATCGCTCAACAAGCAGCCCAATGCCCAGGTCAGCGGTACCAATCCGAAATGCTGGGTGCGTTCCAGAGCGGCGTCGGCGACGCGGCGGGACTCGTCGAACCGGCCGGCGCTGCACAGTGCCGCCGAGTACACGACGTCGGTTTTCACGGCGTGGCGTGGCGAGCCGAGGTCACCGACGAGCGCACGGGCACGTTCGGCATGAGCGACCGAGTCCGCGCCACGACCACTGACCATGGCCAACTCGGCGCTCACCCACTCCAGCCGGACCCGCT
>JAKPAM010000232.1 GCA_029779435.1 Pseudomonadota bacterium
TTGCGCATCGGCCAGGGCACTCTGGAACTGGGTCGTCAGTTGGTCTGCTCGCATCGATCGTCCTCTGGATGTCGGAGTTCGGTCGACTATCGGCAGTGGGCCCGGCCAGGACCTGGCTGCAGGCTCGCCGCGACGGCGCGGCGCGATGATCACCGAACGGTTGATCGAGAAATCGGGGCGGGGAACGGGATTTCAAGCGAATCCCGCGCCTGGCGGAACTGTCGGCGCATCCGGGCTTGATCTGACGCAGGCGGCCCGACGCCAGCCGGCCAAACGGCCCTCGCGACGCCGAGCCGCGCGTTGACGCTATATTGACGAACTCTATATTGACGGACTCGCGCCGTCGAAAGGACCGCCCCCCCGCGATGCTGACCGTCCACCATCTGAACAACTCCCGATCGCAGCGTGTGCTATGGCTGCTCGAGGAACTTGGCGTCCCGTACGAGATCCAGCGTTACGAGCGCGACCCAGCCACGATGCTGGCCCCCGCTGCGCTGCGCGCGGTCCATCCACTGGGCAAGTCGCCGGTCATCACCGACGACGGCCGCACGATCGCCGAATCCGGCGCGATCATCGACTACCTGATCGAACGGTACGGCAACGGCCGGCTCGCCCCCGCCCCGGGTAGCGACGAGTGGCTGCGCTATCGCTACTGGTTGCACTATGCCGAAGGCTCGCTGATGCCGCCGTTGCTGATGAAGCTGGTGTTCCTGCGGCTGCCCGATGGGCCGGTGCCGGCACTGATCCGGCCGATCGCGCGCAAGATCAGCGAGGCCGCGTTGCAGCGATTCGTCGACCCGCAATTGCGCACTCACCTGGACTTTCTCGAGGCCGAACTCGGCCGCAGCCCGTGGTTCGCGGGTGCCGACTTCACGGCGGCCGACGTACAGATGAGCTTTCCGGTCGAGGCGGCGCAGGCCCGCGCCGGACTCGATGCGAGCCGCCCTCGCCTGATTGCTTTTCTACGACGGATCCACGAACGGCCGGCCTATCAACGCGCGCTGGAGCGCGGAGGACCTTATGACCTGCTGCGCTGATGACGATCGCGCCGCACGGCCGGACCGCGGAGAACCCGTCGTCGTCGAAGCGCGGACCGCTGCCAACACCGAACCGGCACGCGTACAGGCAGTGATCTTCGACATGGACGGGCTGATGCTCGACACCGAGCGAGTGTCGTTCCGCGCGTGGACGCTGGCGTCCGAGGAACTGGGCGCCAGGATGCCGGAGTCGCTGGCCTACAGCATCATCGGCATGAACAGCGCCGGATCGCGCGAGTTCCTGCGCCGCCACCTGGGCGACGACTTCCCGCTGGCTGAACTGGCCGAGCTGACGCACCAGCACTATCTGCGGATCCTCGACACCGAGGGCGTCCAGTGCAAGACCGGCCTGCATGCGCTGCTCGACTGGCTCGGAGAGGCCGGCGTGCCGCGCGCGGTCGCCACGTCGACGCGTCACCATCTGGCGATCGACAAGCTCGGCAAGGCCGGCATCGTCCAGTACTTCGACGAGATCGTCGGTGGCGATCAGGTCGCCCACGGCAAGCCGGCACCCGATATCTATCTGGAAGCAGCGCGGCGGCTCGGCATCGTGCCGACGCAGTGCATCGCGCTGGAGGATTCGATCAACGGGCTGCGTTCGGCGCACGCGGCCGGCATGCCGGTGATCCTGGTGCCTGATCTGGTGCAGCCGCCGGTCGACGTCGTCGAGCTGGCCTGCGCGATGCTGCCTTCGCTGGAAGGCGCGCGGGCAATCATCGAAGCGCGGCTGTAAGCGCAGTGCGGTTGATGGCGGGGGATTCCTCGCCGGGATTCCGATGCGGACTCCGTACCCTCGAGATACAAAAATCGCTAAGCGCTGCTGGCCAGCAGCGCGAGCACGCCGATCACGACCATCGCGATGCCCAGCCGCTCGCGCCGGCTGCCATGCTGCGCGAACAGCCGCCGCGACACGAGCTGCGCGAACAGGATCTCGACCAGGCCGAGGGTTCGTACGCGCGCCGCACTTTCGATCGCGAATGCCAGGAACCACATCTGCGAAGCCAGCGCCCCCATGAAGCCGGCCAATAGCGAGGCCCGCCACTCGCGCAGGATGGCCACCATCACCGGCCGCGCGAAGCCGAGCAGATAAACGCCCAACAACGCGCACTGGATCGTCAGCGAGCACAGCAGCGTGACGCTCGCATGATCGACGAATGAGCCGTCGCCGAGCGACAGGATCGCCGCGCGGAACGCGACGCTGGACAGCGCGAAGCCGGCGCCCGAGCCGATGCCGCAGGCGATCGGCGCCAGCATGCCGGCTCCTCGGGACGCTGCTGCCCCCACAGGCCACGACATCGTCATCACGCCGGCGCAGGCGACGACGATCGCCAGCGCGCCGAGCCACCCCGGATGCTCGCCGAGCACCAGCAGGCCGAACAGCGCGACCAGCACCGGCTCGGTCTTCACGTAAGCGGTCGCGACGACGAACGAGCGCAGCCGCATCGCGGCCAGCATCAGCGCGGTGGCGGCGATCTGCGTGACCGCGCCGAGCGCCGTCCACGTCCAGAACGAAGCCGTCAGCGCCGGCCATTCGAAGCCGGACCGCATCGCCAGCACGGCGACGCACAACGCCGAGAACGGCAAACCGAACAGGAAGCGGACCTGCGTGGCGCCGATCGTGCCGAGGGTGCCGGTCAGACCGCGCTGCATCGCATTGCGCGCCGTCTGGCTCGCGGCCGCCAGCAGCGTGAACAACACCCACCATCCGCCGGCGATCATCGAATCGGGTGCCCGCTCACTGCTGCTGTTGCTGCTGTTGCGCCTGCCGCGCCCAACGCCGTGCGGCCTCGTCGTCGCTGTCGCGCGCGTCGACCCAGCGCTCGCCGTCCGGGCCGCGCTCCTTCTTCCAGAACGGCGCACGCGTCTTCAGATAATCCATCACGAATTCGCAGGCTTCGAACGCCGCGCCGCGATGCCGGCTGGTGACGGCGACCAGCACGATCTGGTCGCCTGCATGCAGCTCGCCGATGCGATGGACGACGCACACGCCGGCCAGCGGCCAGCGCCGCGCTGCTTCGTCGCAGATCGATCGCAGCGAGCGCTCGGTCATGCCCGGATAGTGTTCGAGCGTCATCGCGGCGATCGCCTGCGCGCCGCCCAGGTCGCGCACCGTTCCGACGAAGCACGCCACGGCCCCGACCGACGTGTCGCCGGCGCGCAGCGCGGCGACCTCGCTCGACAGGTCGAAATCGTCGGTCTGCACCGCGATCGTGATCCGCGTGATGGCGGCGTTGGCGGTCGTGGCGGCGGACACCGACGGCGACGCGTCTCCGGATCGATTGCCGGGA
>JAKPAM010000234.1 GCA_029779435.1 Pseudomonadota bacterium
CATCGGCAAACTGTCGTTCGACGCCAAGGGGAACAGTTCGGCGCCGGCCTTCGTCGTATACCAGTGGAAAGACGGCAAGTACGACTATGTGAAGAAGTAGTCGCCGGGCGGCGCGTCCACGCGGGCGTGCCGCCGACTGGCGACAGCCGCCGCGGCGACCACCGCGGCGTGCAGCCACCGACCTCCGCCCGCCGGCGGACCCATGAACCACCGCGGCCGACACCCCGTGTCGGCGCAGATTCGACGGGAAGACAGCATGAGCGTCGCCCATACCAACGCCTTACGCCAGCGCCTGCGGGCCTATCTTCGGATCGACGAAGCCCAGGTCGTCGAGGAACTGATCGCCGTGGCGCGCTGCAGCCCCGCCGAGCAGCAGGGCATTCAACAACGCGCCACACCACTGGTGCAGACGGTTCGCGAAAGCCGCCTGAACACCGGCGGCATCGACGCCTTTCTGGCCACCTACGACCTCTCGTCGCGCGAGGGCGTGGTCCTGATGTGCCTCGCCGAAGCGCTGCTGCGGATTCCCGATTCGGCCACTGTCGATCGCCTGATTCGCGACAAGATCGGCAACACCGAGTGGGAGAAACGGCTCGGCGCCTCGCACAGCACCTTCGTCAATGCCGGCACCTGGGCGCTGATGCTCACCGGCCGCATCGTCAATCTCGACAACGACGACCGCAACCTCGGCGGCACGCTCAAACGCCTGGTGGCGCGCGCCGGCGAACCGGTGATCCGGCAGGCGGTGATTACCGCGATGCGCATCCTCGGCCGCCAGTTCGTGATGGGCCGCAACATCCATGAAGCGCTGGAGCGCGCGCGCAGCGCCGAAAAATCCGGTTACCGCCACTCCTACGACATGCTCGGCGAATCGGCGCGCAGCAGCGCCGACGCCTTGCGCTACTTCGAGTCCTACAGCGCGGCGATCCGGGCGATCGGCGATGCCGCCGCCGGCCGGCCGGCTTTCGAGGCGCCGTCGATCTCGATCAAGCTCTCGGCCCTGCACCCGCGCTACGAAGTCGCCCAGGAAGCGCGCGTACGCCACGAGCTGCTGCCGGCGGTCAAGGCGCTGGCGCTCAGGGCCAAGGCCCGCAATATCGGTTTCACGATCGACGCCGAGGAAGTCGATCGCCTGGAAATGTCGCTCGACCTGATCGAGGCGCTGGCCACGGCTCCCGAACTGGCCGGCTGGGATGGCCTGGGCCTGGCCGTGCAGGCCTACCAGAAGCGCGCACTGCCGACCATCGACTGGCTCGCCGACCTCGCCCACCGCGCCGACCGGCGCCGGATGGTGCGCCTGTGCAAGGGCGCCTACTGGGACGCCGAGATCAAGATCGCGCAGGAGCGCGGCCTCCCGGACTACCCGGTGTTCACCCGCAAGGGATCGAGCGACCTCTCGTACCTGGCCTGTGCGCGACGCCTGTTCGCCGATCCACAGGCGTTCTACCCGGCATTTGCCACCCACAACGCGCATACCCTGGCCGCCGTCGCCGAAATCGCGGTCAGCGCCGGCGGCAGCGACGAATGGGAGTACCAGCGCCTGCACGGCATGGGGGAAGAACTCTACGACCAGGTCGTCGGCGAAAACAAATGGGGGCGTGCCTGTCGGGTCTATGCGCCGGTGGGCAGCCACGAAGATCTGCTGGCGTATCTGGTCCGCCGGTTGCTGGAGAACGGCGCCAATTCGTCGTTCGTCAATCGCATCGCCGACGCCAGTCTGCCGATCGACGCGCTGATCGCCGACCCTGTCGAGAAGGTAGCGACCCTGCCCATCAAACGCCAACCGCGCATCCCGCTGCCGCGCGATCTCTTCGGTGCCGAACGCGCCAACAGTGAAGGACTGGACATGAACGACAAACCGACCATCGAGGACTTGCGCAACACCATCGACCAGAGCGTGCGGATCAGCTACAGCGCGGCCCCGCTGATCGCCGGCAAGCGTCGCAGTGGCGCCAGCAAGGCGGTGCTCTCCCCGGCCGACCAGCGCGAGGTCGTCGGCCACGTGATCGAAGCCGGCGTCGCCGACGTCGGCGAAGCGCTGGCCATCGCGCAGGCCGCTTTTCCGGCCTGGGAAGGGACTCCCGCCACGGCGCGCGCCGCCGCCCTCGAGCGGTCCGCCGACCTGCTGCAGGGACGCTTGCCGGAACTGGTGGCGCTGATCGTTCGCGAAGGTGGGCGAACGCAGGCCGACGCGGTTTCCGAGGTGCGCGAGGCGATCGATTTCTGCCGCTACTACGCCGCGCAGGCTCGCGAGAAATTCTCGGAGCCGATTGCCCTGCCCGGCCCGACCGGCGAACGCAACAGCCTGTCGCTGCACGGCCGCGGCGTATTCGTCTGCATCAGTCCCTGGAATTTCCCGCTGGCCATCTTTGTCGGCCAGATCGCCGCGGCCCTGGCCGCCGGCAACACGGTCGTCGCCAAACCGGCCGAACAGACGCCGCTGGTCGCCGCGCTGGCCGTCGAGCTGCTGCACGCTGGGGGCATTCCCGCCGAAGCGCTGGCCTTCCTGCCGGGCGATGGCCGCATCGGCGCGGCGATGGTCGCCGGCCGCGAGTGTGCCGGCGTCGCGTTTACCGGTTCCACCGAGGTCGCGCGCCTGATCGCCCG
>JAKPAM010000246.1 GCA_029779435.1 Pseudomonadota bacterium
AATCGGACGCGCCCGAGAGGCACGCCAGGGCGGGGCCGATCGAGGCGCAAAGCACAGCCATATCGCGTGATATGGCGAGCATTTGCAACGACGAGCGGCATCGTCCTGGCGGGTCGAGCGGGCGTGGCTGATTCGTTCACAGGTTCTCAGGACACACTCATGCGCAACGATCGTCCTTCGCCCTTGCCGCGCGTGGCCACGGCCGCTGAACCGGCCGTCACGTTCGACGACATCGTCGCCGCCCGGCGGCGCCTGGCGGGACAGATCGCCGACACGCCGTTCCTGCATTCGCGTACGCTCAGCGCGATCTGCGGCTGCGAACTGTGGCTCAAGTTCGAGAACCTGCAGTACACGGCGTCGTTCAAGGAGCGCGGCGCCGGCAACCGGATCGCCGCGCTGTCCGAAGCCGAGCGCGCGGCCGGCGTCATCGCGGTATCGGCCGGCAACCACGCGCAGGGCGTCGCCCATGCGGCCGGCAAGCTCGGCATCCGCGCGGTCATCGTGATGCCGCGCTTCACGCCGGCGGTCAAGGTCGAGAACACGCGCCGGCTGGGCGCCGAGGTCGTGCTCAGCGGCGACAGCTTCGACGAAGCCCGTGAGCTGATGCAGCGGATGGCCGTCGAGCAGGGCCTGACGATCATCCATCCGTACGACGATCCGCTGATCATCGCCGGCCAGGGAACATTGGGACTCGAGATGCTCGAGGCGCAACCGAACCTCGACGCGCTGGTGCTGGCGATCGGCGGCGGCGGGATGATCGCCGGCATCGCGACCGCCGCGCGCCGGCTCGCACCGAAGCTGGCGATCGTCGGCGTGCAGACGCGGCTGTTCGCGGCCGCCTGGCAGCAATTCCATCGCGCCCGCGGCGACCTGCCCGATGGCGACGACCCGCAAGGCGGCCCGACGATCGCCGAAGGCATCGCCGTCGAATCGCCGGGCGCGCATACGATGCCGGTCATCATCCGCGACGTCGACGACGTATTGCTGGTCGGCGAGGCCGACATCGAGAAGGCGATCGTGATGCTGCTCGAAGTCGAGAAGACCGTCGTCGAAGGCGCCGGCGCGGCCGGCCTCGCCGCGGTGCTCGCGCATCCGCGGCACTTCGCCGGCAAGCGCGTCGGCCTCGTGCTGTCAGGCGGCAACATCGATCCGCTGATGCTGTCGGACATCGTGCAGCGCAGCCTCGCACGCAGTCACCGGCTGGCACGGCTGGCGATCGGTGCGCGCGACATCCCGGGCTCGCTGGCCCGCATCGCGACGATCCTCGGCGACCAGGGCGCCAACATCGAGGAAGTCACCCACCAGCGCGCGTTCGCCGACCTGCCGGTGCGCTACACGCGGATCGAGGTCGTCGTCAGCACGCGCGGCGACGCGCACGTGCGCGAGATCATCGCCGCGCTCGATGCGGCCGGCTTCACGAGCCGGCTGGTCGGTCCTTAGGAGTCAGCCCTCGGCTGTCTCCCCTTAGGGGTCGATCCTTGTGAGCCGACCTTTAGGAGTTGCCCGTCAGGACGATCCGCGCGTCACTGAAAGAAGTCCTTGACGCGATCCATCCACGAACGCGTCTGCGGACTGTGCCGCGGGTCCTTCAGCGAGACGTCCAGCTCGCGCAGCAACTGCTTCTGCTTGTCGGTCAGGCGCACCGGCGTCTCGACGATCACGCGCGCGTACAGGTCGCCGGGGTAAGTGGAACGCAGTCCCTTGATACCCTTGGCGCGCAGCCGGAACGTCTTGCCGCTCTGCGTGCCTTCGGGCAGTTCGATCTCGGCGCGCCCCGACAGCGTCGGCACCTGCACCTTGCCGCCGAGCGCGGCCGTCGTCAGCGAGATCGGGATCTCGCAATGCAGATCGTCCCCCTCGCGCTCGAAGACGTCGTGCTTCTTGATGTGGATCTCGACGTACAGGTCGCCCGAGGGCCCACCGTTGACGCCCGGCTCGCCATTACCCGCCGAGCGGATCCGCATGCCGTCGTCGATGCCCGCCGGGATCTTGACCTCGAGCGTCTTGTTGCGCTTGACGCGTCCCAAGCCCTCGCAGTGCGTGCAAGGATCGGGAATCACCTTGCCCGTGCCGTGGCACGTCGGGCAGGTCTGCTGGATCGAGAAGAACCCCTGCTGGATCCGTACCGCGCCCTGGCCGTTGCACGCGCTGCAGGTCTTGGGCTTGGTGCCGGGCTTGGCGCCGCTGCCGTGGCAGTTCTCGCACGAAGTCCAGCTCGGCACGCGGATCTCGGTCGTATAACCGTTGGCGGCCTGTTCGAGCGTGATCTCCATGCCGTAGCGCAGGTCGGCCCCGCGATAGACGTTGCTGCGCCCGCCCTGCCGGCCGCCCGCCTGCCCACCGAAGATGTCGCCGAAGATATCGCCGAACACGTCGGCGAATCCCCCGCCGCCGAACCCGCCGCCGCCAACGCCCGCGTTCGGATCGACGCCGGCATGTCCGAAGCGGTCATACGCCTCGCGCTTGCGCGGGTCGGACAGCATCTCGTAGGCTTCTTTGGCCTCCTTGAATTTGTCCTCGGCGTCCTTGCTGCCCGGGTTGCGGTCCGGGTGGAACTTCATCGCAAGCTTGCGATAAGACTTTTTTAGTTCTTCTTCCGTGGCGTTCTTGGCAACGCCTAGAACGTCATAGTAATCACGCTTCGCCATCGATTGCTCCGGCATCCGAAAACCAAGATGCCGGGCGGTGGAATCGACGCGCGTCGTTCCCCCGCCCGGCCAAAGACATGCGCCCCGCGGCCATCGCCGATCCGCCGATCGCGGGCACCGATATCGAATCGATGCCCGCGATCACCGTCCCGGCGCGCCGCCCGGCATCAGCTGCCGCGCTTGACTTCCTTGAAGTCGGCATCGACCACGTCGTCATCCTTGGGACGGCGCGCCTCGCCCGCGGATGCCGCATCGGCCGCCGCCTGGGCTTCGGGCGGCGCGTCGCCCTGCTCGCCCTGCATCTTGGCGTACATCATTTCGCCAAGTTTCTGCGATGCGCTCATCAGCGCGTTGGTCTTCGCCTCGATCTCGTCCTTGTCGTCGGTCTTCAAGGCGGCCTCGGTTTCCTTCAGCGCCTCTTCGATCTTCGACTTCTCGTCGGCCTCGATCTTCTCGCCGTATTCGGTCAGCGACTTGCGCACCGAATGGACCATCGCTTCGCCCTGGTTGCGGGCGTTGGCCAGCTCGACACGCACCTTGTCCTCGGCGGCATTGGCCTCGGCATCCTTCACCATCTGCTGGATCTCGGCCTCGGACAGCCCGGAGCTGGCCTTGATCGTGATCTTGTTCTCCTTGCCGGTGGCCTTGTCCTTGGCCGACACGTGCAGGATGCCATTGGCGTCGATGTCGAACGTGACCTCGATCTGCGGCGTGCCGCGCGTGGCCGGCGGGATGCCCTCGAGATTGAACTCGCCGAGCGCCTTGTTGCCGACCGCCACTTCGCGTTCGCCCTGGAACACCTTGATCGTCACCGCCGGCTGATTGTCCTCGGCCGTCGAGAACACCTGCGAGTACTTGGTCGGGATCGTCGTGTTGCGCTTGATCATCGCCGTCATCACCCCGCCGAGCGTCTCGATGCCCAGCGTCAGCGGCGTCACGTCCAGCAGCAGCACGTCCTTGCGGTCGCCGGCCAGCACCGCCGCCTGGACGGCCGCGCCCACGGCGACGGCTTCATCCGGGTTGACGTCCTTGCGCGGATCGCGGCCGAAGAACTCCTTGACGACCTCCTGCACCTTGGGCATGCGCGTCATGCCGCCGACCAGGATCACGTCCTCGATGTCCGACGCCTTCAGGCCCGCATCCTTGAGCGCGAGGCGGCACGGCTCGATCGAACGGTCGATGAGCTCCTCGACCAGCGCTTCGAGCTTGGCCCGCGTGAGCTTCAGGTTCAGGTGCTTCGGGCCCGACGCATCGGCCGTGATGTACGGCAGGTTGATGTCGGTCGCGGCGCTCGACGACAGCTCGATCTTGGCCTTCTCGGCCGCTTCCTTCAGGCGCTGCAGCGCGAGCACGTCCTTCGACAGGTCGACGCCCTGCTCTTTCTTGAACTCGCCGATGATGTATTCGATGATCCGCTGGTCGAAGTCCTCGCCGCCGAGGAACGTGTCGCCGTTGGTCGACAGCACCTCGAACTGCTTCTCGCCGTCGACGTCGGCGATCTCGATGATCGAGATGTCGAACGTGCCGCCGCCCAGGTCATAGACGGCGATCTTGCGGTCCTTGCCGGCGGCCTTGTCCAGGCCGAACGCCAACGCGGCCGCGGTCGGCTCGTTGATGATCCGCTTGACTTCGAGACCGGCGATCTTGCCGGCATCCTTGGTCGCCTGGCGCTGGCTGTCGTTGAAGTACGCCGGCACCGTGATGACGGCCTCGGTCACTTCCTCGCCCAGGTAGTCCTCGGCGGTCTTCTTCATCTTGCGCAGCACTTCGGCCGACACCTGCGGCGGTGCGGTGTCCTTGTCGCGCGCCTTGACCCAGGCGTCGCCGTTGGGTGCCTTGACGATCGCGTAGGGCATCAGGTCGATGTCCTTCTGCACTTCCTTCTCGGCGAACTTGCGGCCGATCAGGCGCTTGACCGCGTACAGCGTATTGCGCGGATTGGTGACGGCCTGACGCTTGGCGGCGGCGCCGACCAGGATTTCGTCATCGTTGGTGTACGCGACGATCGACGGCGTGGTGCGAGCGCCTTCGGAGTTCTCGATGACCTTCGGCTGCCCGCCTTCCATGATCGCCACGCACGAATTGGTGGTGCCCAGGTCGATGCCAATGATTTTTCCCATGTTGGTTTCCTTGAAGATCTTGAATGCGGAGAATTCGGTTGATCAGTATCTGGTGCTGCGCGAAAGGGAATTCAAGACTGGGCGACGGTCACCAGCGCGGGGCGCAGGATCCGGTCGTTGATCAGGTATCCCTTCTGCAGGACGTTGACGACGTGGTTCGGCTGCGCCGGCGGATGGACCGAGTTGCCGGGCACCATCGAGATCGCCTGGTGCAGGTTCGGATCGAATTTCTGGCCGGCCGGATCGATGACCATCAGCTTGTTGCGCTCGAAGACGCTCGACAGCTGCTTGAGCGTGACCTCGACGCCTTCGAGCAGGCTCTGCACCGACAGATTGTCGGCCTTCAGCGCCATCTCCAGGCTGTCTCGCACCGGCAGCAGCCCCTCGGCGAACGATTCGATCGAAAACTTGTGCGCCTTGGCGACGTCTTCCTGCGCGCGGCGGCGCACGTTCTCCATCTCCGCGAGCGCGCGCAGATGAGCGTCCTGGTGCTCGCCGGCCTTGGCCCGGGCGGCGGCCAGATCCTGTTCGAGCGCGGCAATCCGCAGATCGACGGCCGCGCCCCCCGCCGCGGCCGCGGAATCGCCCGGCGGTGCCTGCTGAGCGCCGGGCGCCGGGCCGACGGTATTCTCCGGAGCGCCTCCCGGACCTTCGCCCATGGCTTTCAACGGATCATCGGATTGCGGATTCGTCATTGATTTCCTCTATAAAATCAATAGCTTGAGAAGTTCAAATAAAGACTCTGTCCGGGCATATGGGGCCAGGCGTCGCCATTTCAACCACCTTTTGACGGCCCCATGGGGTGACCGATCGCCCCCTGGCCGGTAAGATCGGCCGGCCGTCTTGCGACGGACCGCCCAGCCTGTCCTTCAGGCCTGGGCCGTTCTTCTTCCACTTCAAAACGATCGGAGTACTCCATGGGGTTGCTGTCATTCATCAAGGAAGCCGGTGAAAAGCTGTTCGGAGGCAATGCGCATGCCGCCACCAATGACGCTGCGAAAGTCTCCGAAGCCAACGCCACGGCATCCAAGGCGATCGTCGACTACATCCATGCGATGAAGCTCGACGCGCAAGATCTGGCCGTCCAGTTCGACGCGGCCAGCGGCGAGGTCACCGTCGCCGGCCAGGCGGCCGACCAGGCGACGCGCGAGAAGATCGTGCTGTGCTGCGGCAACGTCAGCGGCGTCTCGAAAGTCACCGACCAGATGACGGTGGCGGTGCCGACCGACGAAAGCAAGTACTACACGGTCGTCAAGGGCGATACGCTGTCGAAGATCGCCAAGGAGTTCTATGGCAATGCCAACGCCTACAACGCGATCTTCGAGGCGAACCGGCCGATGCTGAGCCACCCGGACAAGATCTATCCGGGCCAGACGCTGCGCATTCCGCCGAAGGCCTGAAGACCCGTGAACGAATCGGCCCAGGCCGATTCACCGACGGGTTCTGATCACACCGGCCATCCCTGCAGGTGCCTGTCGCACAGCGCCTGCAGGGCGTCGATCGCCGCCGGATCGTCGTTCAGGCACGGCTGGTAGCGAAACTCGCCGCCGCCCGCGCGCTCGAAGGTCTGGCGTCCCTCGATCGCGATTTCCTCGAGCGTCTCGATGCAATCGACGACGAAGCCCGGACACGCGACGTCGACGCGCGCGACGCGCTGCCGGCCCAGCGCCTCGAGCGTGCGATCGGTATACGGCGCCAGCCATCGCGCCTTGCCGAAGCGTGACTGGAACGTGACGAGTACCTCGTCCGCGCCCAGGCCCAGTGCCGCGGCCAGCAGGTCCGCGGTCTGGCGGCATTGCGCCTGATACGGGTCGCCCAGGTCGACCGAGCGCTGCGGCAGCCCATGGAAACTCAGCACGAGCCGCGCCGGGCGTCCATCGCGCTGCCACGCGCTGCGCAATCGCGCGGCCAGCGCGGCGATCCACCCCGGGTCGTCATGGAATTGCCGGACCGTCCGCAACTCGGGCTGCACACGCCACGACCGTAGCTCGCGCCCGACCGCGTCGAACACGCTGGCAGCCGTCGAAGCGCTGTACTGCGGATACATCGGCAGCACCAGCAGCCGCTGCATGCCCTCGTCGCGCAACCGGCGCAGCACGGAGACCAGGCCCGGTTCGCCGTAGCGCATCGCCAGCGCGACCCTGACGCGGCGCCCGGCCGCCCCCATCGCCCGCTGCAGTCCCGCCGCTTGCCGCTGGCTGTGCACCAGCAGCGGCGAGCCCTCGGGCATCCAGATCGACCGGTACTTGGCGGCCGACGCACGCGGCCGGCGAGTCAGCACGAATGCATGCAGGATCGGCAGCCAGATGGCGCGCGGGATCTCGACGACGCGCGGATCGGACAGGAACTGCCTCAGATAGCGCCGGACGGCCCCGGGCTCGGGGGCGTCCGGCGTGCCGAGCTGCACGAGCAGCACGCAGGTTTCGCGCGGCTCGTCCGGCGCAACCGCCGGGCCGGCCGCCAGGGGCGACGGCATCAGCTCTGGCTCAGCGAACTGGACACCAGCTTGGCCGTGATGTCGACGATCGGGATCACGCGGTCGTAGGCCATCCGCGTCGGGCCGACGACGCCCAGCGTGCCGACGACCTGGCCATTGACCTCGTACGGCGCCACGACGACGCTGAGCTGATCCATCGGCACCAGTTCGGATTCACCGCCGATGAAGATCTGCACGCCGACGGCCTTGACCGACGCGTCGAGCAGTTGCGTCAACGCGGTCTTCTGCTGGAACACGTCGAACAGCTTGCGCAGCCGGTCCATGTTGTCGGCCAGATCGCTGGTCAGCAGGTTGCGCTCGCCCGACAGCACGACCGGATCGCTGTGCTCGGCGATCGCTTCTTCGCTGGCTCGCACCGCGCGCTGCATCAGGTGGTTGATGTCCTCGCGCAAGGTCATCAGCTCATCGCGCAGGTTGCGCTGGATCTGGTCGAACGCCATGCCCGCGTAGTGCTGGTTGATGTAGTTGGCCGCCTCGACCAGCTGCGACGGCGAATAGTCCTGCTCGGTCTGCAGGATGCGGTTCTGGACGTCGCCTTCCTGGGTCACGATGATCAGCAGCAGCCGCCGCGCCGACAGCCGCAGGAATTCGATCTGCCGGAACATCGACGAGCGCCGCGGCGTCAGCACGACCCCGGCGAAGCTGGACAGGTTCGACAACAGGTCCGCCGCGACCGACAGCACGCGCTGGGGTTCGTCCGGATGCAGCGAATCCTTGATCCGTTCGGCCTCGGCGAGCTGCAGCGGCTGCACGGTCAACAGGGAATCGACGAACAACCGGTAGCCGCGCGGCGTCGGGATGCGACCGGCCGACGTATGCGGGCTGACGATCAGGCCGTGCTCTTCGAGATCGGCCATCACGTTGCGGATCGTCGCCGGCGACAGGTCGAGTCCGGACGAACGGGACAAGGTCCGCGACCCGACCGGCTGCCCATCGGCGACGTAACGCTCGATCAGCGCCTTCAGTAAGGTTTGGGCTCGTCTGTCCATGGCGATCACTATTGTATGGTGTAATCCCCTCATGCACGCCATGCCCGAGTCACCGTTCAAGACCGCCGCACTGATCGGTCGATACCAGACGGCCGGCGTCGTGACCAACCTGCTGGCGATCGCCGAATACCTGATCCAGCGCGGCTTGAACGTGATCCTGGAAGCCGAGACGGCCGAGGCGATCGGGCGCACCGACCTGTCCACCGCCGACATCGACGAGATCGGCCGCTCGGCCGACTTGGCGATCTCGCTGGGCGGCGACGGCACGATGCTCGGCACCGCGCGCCAACTGGCGCCTTATGACGTGCCGGTGCTCGGCATCAATCATGGGCGCATGGGCTTCATCACCGATATCCCGCTCGACCGCTGCGTCGAAGCGCTCGGCGCGGTGCTCAGCGGCGCCTACACGGTCGAGCGGCGCACGTTGCTGACCTCTCGGGTCGTTCGCGACGACGAGGTGATCTGGGAAGAGCTGGCGCTGAACGACGTCGTCGTCAGCCGCTCGTCGCGGGCCGGCATGATCGAGCTTCAGGTCGAGGTCGATGGCCGCTACATGTACAACCAGCGTGCCGACGGCCTGATCGTCGCCACACCGACCGGGTCGACCGCCTATGCGCTGTCGGCCAACGGGCCGATCCTGCATCCGGCGGTCGGCGGCATCGTGCTGGTGCCGGTCGCGCCGCAGGCGCTGTCGAACCGTCCGATCGTGCTGCCCGATGACGTCAGCATCTCGATCCGCGTCGTCGAAGGCCGCGAGCCGCGGGTGGCCAGCGACATGCAGGGGTTCAGCGAACTGCAGACCGGCGATGACATCATCATCCAGCGGTCGCCGTTCGCGTCGCATTTCCTGCATCCGGCCGGCTACAGCTACTACCAGACGCTGCGGTCCAAGCTGAACTGGCACGAGTTGCCGATCCTGCGCACGCCCGGCACCTGATCCCGCGTACTCGGCTTCCGCCCCGATCTTCCGACCCGAACCCGACTTTCCTCCCGATCCCATGCTGCAACGCCTGCGCCTGCGAGAGTTCGTCATCGTCGACGAGGCCGAGATCGCCTTCGATCCCGGCTTCAGCGTGCTGACCGGCGAGACCGGTGCCGGCAAGTCGATCCTGCTCGACGCGCTGTCGTTGCTGATGGGTTCGCGCGCCGAGGCCAGTGTGGTCCGCGAAGGTGCCGCGCGAGCGGACCTGAGCGCCGAGTTCGCGATCGACGCCGACGTCGAGCATTGGCTGGCCGAACGCGACCTGACCGGCGATCCCGGCCAGTTGCTGCTGCGCAGGGTCATCGATGCCGACGGCCGATCACGCGCATTGATCAACGGCCATCCGGGCACGGCGACGCAGCTTCGCGAATTGGGCGACCGGCTGATCGACATCCATGGCCAGCATGCCGCGCAATCGATGCTGCGCGCCGATGGGCAGCGCGAGCTGATCGATGCCTTCGGCGGCCTGTCGGCGCGCGTGCGCGAGGTCGGCGAGGCGTACCGGGCCTGGCGCGAAGGAAAGACGGCGCTCGACCGTGCCGAGTCCGACGACCGCGAACTGGCGCTCGAACGCGAGCGCGTCGAGTGGCGGCTGCAAGAACTGGCGCCGCTCAAGCCGGTCGAAGGCGAATGGGAGGAATTGAATGCCGAGCAGAAGCGTCTGTCGCACGCGGCCGCGCTGATCGAGGGCACGGCCGGCGCCGCCGCGGCGCTGGACGAGGACGAGGCCTCGCTGTCGTCCCGGCTGCACCCGTTGATCCAGAAGCTGGTGCCGCTGGTGAACGTCGATGCCTCGCTGCAGGGCGCGGTCGACCTGCTGCAGGGCGCGCAGATCCAGATCCAGGAAGCCGCATCGGCGCTGGCCGACTACGCGCAGCGCGTCGATCTCGATCCGTCGCGGCTGGCCGCGCTGGACGAACGCATCGGCGCGCTGTTCTCGATGGCGCGCAAGCTGCGCGTCGCCCCCGACGAACTGCCCGGCGAATGGCAGTCGCTGCAGACGCAACTGGCGCGGCTGAACGAGGCGGCCGACCTCGACGCGCTGCGCCCGCGGGTCGAGGCGGCCCGACGCGCCTATGACGCCGCTGCGCATCGCCTATCGGCCGAGCGGCGCGAGGTCGCCGCCCGGCTCGCCGAGGGCGTCAGCCACAATATCCAGCAGCTCGGCATGCGCGGCGGCCGCCTGGACGTGGCCTTCGACGGCATCGCTCCGTCGGCCGGCGGCGTCGACCGGATCGAGTTCCGCGTGGCCGGCCACGCCGGCGCGACGCCACGCGCACTGGCCAAGGTAGCGTCGGGCGGCGAACTGTCGCGGATCGGCCTGGCCATCTCGGTGCTCGCCGCGCAGAACACGCCGGTGCCGACGCTGATCTTCGACGAGGCCGATGCCGGCGTCGGCGGTGCCGTCGCCGAGGTCATCGGCGCGCTGATGCGCCAACTCGGCCAGACGCGCCAGGTGCTGTGCGTCACCCACTTGCCGCAGGTGGCCGCCCAGGCCCACCAGCAGTTCGCGGTCAGCAAGGCGCAGCGGGGGGACAAGACCGTCAGCGAGGTCCTGCCGCTGGACCGCGCCGAACGGGTCGAGGAAATCGCCCGCATGCTGGGCGGGATGGAGATCACCGACACCACGCGCCGCCACGCGCGCGAAATGCTGGCCGGCGCCTCGGCGACCGATGCCACGGGACCGCTGCCGGCCTCCCCCTCGGCGAAACGCCGCAAGACCGCGACAAAATAGTTCTTCACTATCAATTCGATAAAACCATTCGAATTGATTTATCCTGTCGCCTGGCCTAACATAAGGCCTGTTCCTCGATCGTCCACCCCCAACCGCCCCCTCAACTGTCACCCATAAGGAAGACGCATGTCACTGATCAATACCGTCATCAAGCCCTTCAAGACCACCGCCTACCACAATGGCAAGTTCGTGCCGGTATCGGACGCGGACCTGAAAGGCAAATGGTCGGTCGTGGTGTTCTACCCCGCCGATTTCACGTTCGTCTGCCCGACCGAACTGGGTGACCTGGCCGACCACTACGCCGAGTTCCAGAAGCTGGGCGTCGAGATCTACGGCGTGTCGACCGACACGCACTTCACGCACAAGGCCTGGCACGACACGTCCGAAACGATCGCCAAGGTCAAGTACCCGCTGGTCGGCGACCCGACGGCGACGCTGGCCCGCAACTTCGAAGTGCTGATCGAAGAAGAAGGCCTGGCGCTGCGCGGCACGTTCGTCATCAACCCGGCCGGCGAGATCAAGGTCATGGAAGTGCACGACAACGGCATCGGCCGCGACGCCAAGGAACTGCTGCGCAAGGTCCAGGCCGCGCAATACGTGGCGGCGCATCCGGGTGAAGTCTGCCCCGCTGCGTGGACCCCGGGCGCGACCACGCTGGCCCCGTCGCTGGATCTGGTCGGGAAGATCTGATCGGGCATCGATGACGGAGACGCCCGCTGCAGGCGTCTTCGACCACCGCGCCCGGACGATGCCGGCGCGCGGCAGGGCCGCCCGTCGCGGCGGCCCGTCGGCAGCCCCGCTGCAGCCTCGGTGCCGCGCCTGCCCTCCTCGCTCTCTGCGTCCGGTCGCTGCCCGTTCGGTCCGTGCTCGTCCCGCGTTTGTTCGTCCCCGCGTTTGTTCGTCCCGCTTTTACTCGTCCAATTTTCCCAGGAAACCTTCGCCATGCTGGAAGCCGGCCTCAAGAATCAGTTGAAGAGCTACCTCGAGAAGGTGGTGCAACCGATCGAGCTCATCGCGTCCCTGGACGACGGTGACGCCTCCCGCGAGCTGAAAGAGCTGCTGACCGAGATCGCCGCGCTGTCGGACCGCATCACGCTGGTCGAGCGCCGCGGCGACGGCGAGCGTGCGCCGTCGTTCACGGTCGGCCAGCCTGGCGGCGAGGCTCGGATCCGCTTCGCCGGCATTCCGATGGGACACGAATTCACGTCGCTGGTCCTGGCGCTGCTGCAGGTGGGCGGCCATCCGTCCAAGGCCGCGCAGGAACTGATCGACCAGGTCCGCCAGCTCGACGGCGATTTCCGGTTCGAGACCTATATCTCGCTGAGCTGCCAGAACTGCCCCGAAGTCGTCCAGGCGCTGAACCTGATGGCGGTGCTCAACCCGAACGTGCGCCACGTGATGATCGACGGCGCGCTGTTCCAGGACGAGGTCAACGAGCGCAAGATCATGGCGGTGCCGACGTTGTTCCTCAACGGCGAGCCGTTCGGCCAGGGCCGGATGGGCGTCGAGGAGATCGTCGCCAAGCTCGATACCAGCACCGGTTCGCGCCAGGCGGCCAAGCTCGACGCGCAGGCCCCTTATGACGTGCTGATCGTCGGCGGCGGCCCCGCGGGCGCGGCCGCGGCGATCTACGCGGCGCGCAAGGGCATCCGCACCGGCGTGGCGGCCGAGCGCTTCGGCGGCCAGGTGCTGGACACGATGGCGATCGAGAACTTCATTTCGGTCAAGGAAACCGATGGCCCGCATTTCGCGGTCGCGCTCGAAGAGCACGTGCGCGCTTATGACGTCGACATCATGAACCTGCAGCGCGCCGAAGCGCTGATCCCGGCCACGACCGAAGGCGGCCTGACCGAAGTGCGCTTCGCCAACGGCGGCACGCTCAAGGCGAAAACGCTGATCCTCGCGACCGGCGCTCGCTGGCGCGAGATCAACGTGCCGGGCGAACGCGAGTACCGTGGCCGCGGCGTCGCTTATTGCCCGCACTGCGACGGTCCTTTGTTCAAAGGCAAGAAGGTCGCGGTGATCGGCGGCGGCAACTCGGGCGTCGAGGCGGCCATCGACCTGGCCGGCATCGTCGCGCACGTCACGCTGATCGAGTTCGCGCCCGACCTGCGCGCCGATGCGGTACTGCAACGCAAGCTGCGCAGCCTGCCCAACGTCGAGATCTTCACGAACTCGGCGACGACCGAGATCACCGGCGATGGCGAGAAGGTCAACGGCCTGGTCTTCCAATCCCGTGCGTCGGGCGAGTCGCATCGCGTCGAACTGGCGGGCGTGTTCGTGCAGATCGGCCTGGTGCCCAACACCGACTGGATCAAGGACACCGTCAAGCTGTCGCGCCACGGCGAGATCGAGGTCGACGCGCGCGGCCAGACCTCGGTGCCCGGCGTGTTCGCGGCCGGCGACGTGACGACCGTGCCGTACAAGCAGATCGTCATCGCCGTCGGCGAAGGCGCCAAGGCTTCACTGAGCGCGTTCGATCACCTGATCCGGACGTCGGCGCCCGCCGATACGGCGACGCCTGCAGCAGTCGAGACCGCGGCGGCCTGACCGACCGAAACCCGTTCACGCCGGAATCGAACCGGCGTGAAGCACTGACGGCATCGCACCAGCCGGCGGCCCCGCCGCCGGCACCCCGGGGCGCCACGTTCGTCGCATCGATGCCGATGCAGGCGTACGTAGCGCCCCGACCTGCTTGACGCGCCCTGGCGCTTGGCATTTACTGGTTCTTTGCATTCCCGCCAAGAGGCCGGGGTCATGACCCAAGACAATGGTCAAGCGGGCAGCGTTCATCCGCGGCCGACCGCGCACATCCGGCTCACGTCGCATCCGGGGGTAAGCATCGGCGCCCTGCCCCCGCTGCGCTGGGGAGCGCCCACCCCGCTCGAACGCGGACCGGTGATCGGCACGACCACCACGCGCGGCCATCGCAACGTCATCGGCACGCACTCGGGTTCGTACGGCGTCTACCGCGCATTGGCCATCGCCGCCGGCGCGCTGGCGCGCGGCCACCGCGCGGACCTGACCAACACCGCGCCGACCGACCCGATCGGCCCGTACCCGCAGTGGTTCGACCCGGAGCGGATCGTGTCGATCGACCCGTTCGGCGCCGTTGTCGCCGACGTGTTCGCCGACGCGCTGGCGCACGGCTACGACATCCGTCCGACGATCGCCATCACCCATGCCCACATCGACCTGCCCGAGGTCCACGACGCGATCCGCGCCGGACGCCTGCGGCCGGACGGCGCGGTCCTGAAGGCCAACGGCGCGGCTGTCGTCACCAAGGTGGCGATCGAACCGGTGTGGTATCTGCCCGGCGTGGCGCGGCGCTTCGGCTGCACGGAAAGCGACCTGCGGCGCACGCTGTTCGAAGAGACCGGCGGCATGTATCCGGAGTTGGTCACGCGCAGCGACCTCGAGGTGTTCCTGCCGCCGATCGGCGGCCAGACGCTGTACATCTTCGGATCCCCGCGCGACCTGGCCGACCCGTCGATCACGCTGACCGCGCGGGTGCACGACGAATGCAACGGGTCGGACGTGTTCGGCTCGGACATCTGCACGTGCCGGCCTTATCTGACGCACGCGATCGAGGAGTGCATCCGCGGCGCGCAGGCGACCGGCCACGGCGGCCTGGGCGGTGTCGGGCTGGTCGCCTACAGCCGCAAGGAAGGCCGCGCGCTCGGCGAGGTCACGAAGTTCCTGGTCTACAACGCGCGCAAGCGGCAGGAAGGCGGCGACAGCGCCGACAAGTACTTCCTGCGGACCGAATGCGTGGCCGGCGTGCAGGACATGCGCTTCCAGGAGTTGATGCCCGACGTGCTGCACTGGCTCGGCATCCGCCGCATCCATCGCCTGGTGTCGATGAGCAACATGAAGTTCGACGCGATCACGCAGTCGGGCATCGCCGTCGACGAACGGGTCCCGATTCCCGACGAGCTGATCCCCGCCGACGCGCGCGTCGAGATGGACGCGAAGGTGGCCGCCGGTTATTTCAGCGACGGTCCGGTGCCCGACGCGGCGGTGCTGGCCGCCGCCAAGGGCCGCGGTCTCTGAAGGGCCGAACCGAGAGACCCAACCAAGGCGCCGAAAGTCCGAACGGAACGATGACACGATGACCTCCGCCGCCATCGCGCTGCTGCGCGATCCCCGGACGATCCGCGAGCGCAGCCGCCACGTGCTGGCCGCCGTGCAGGATCGGCGATCCGCGCATTTCACCATCCACGAGGATCGGCTCGCGCACGCCGCGCAGATCGTCGCCGAGGTCACCCGCAGCCGCTATCCGGACCTGAAGATCCCTTATCACAGCCGTTGGCGCCACTTCGAGGCCGGCGGTCGAGACCGCCACGCATCGCTCGCCCAGGCGCTGAGCCGGCTGCCGTGCGTCGAGCGCGCGCGCAGCGAGATCGACCTGGCCGTCGTCAGCGTGCTGCTGGACGCGGGCGCCGGTCCGCAATGGAGCTACTTCGAATCCGACAGCGGCCAGCGGCTCAGCCGCTCGGAAGGCCTGGGCGTGGCGGCGTGGCACGCGTTCGTCGCCGGCGAATTCTCGAGCCTGCCCGACCAGCCGCTGCGCGTCGATGCCGAGCGCCTGGCGCGGATCGACGAGGCGAGCGTCCGGCGGATCTTTCAGGTCGCACCGGGCAACGAACTGGTCGGTGCCAGCGGTCGAGCCGAGTTGATGCGCCGGCTCGCACGCGCGCTGGCCGATCATCCGGAACTGTTCGGCACCGACGGTCGCCCGGGCGGCCTGTTCGATACGCTGGCGGACGGGTCCAGCCTTCCGGCCGAAGAGATCCTGGCAGCGCTGCTGACGGGCCTGAGCACGATCTGGCCGTCGGGCAACCAGCTCGACGGCGAATCGCTCGGCGACTGCTGGCCCCACCGCTTCGCGGGCGGCGACGGACCGTCGGCGGGCTGGGTGCCGTTCCACAAGCTGTCGCAGTGGATGACGTACTCGCTGCTCGAACCGTTCGAGCGGGCCGGCATCGCGGTGATCGAACTGGACAGGCTGACGGCACTGGCCGAATACCGCAACGGTGGATTGATGATCGACACCGGCGTCATCGCGCCGATCGACCCCACCCTGGCGCAGCAGCCGCTGACGCCGGCCGCCGAGCCAATCATCGAATGGCGGGCATTGACGATCGCGCTGATGGACCCGCTGGCCGACCAGGTGCGCCGCGCGCTCGGTCTCGACGCGTGCCGGCTGCCGCTGGCCAAGATCCTCGAGGGCGGCACGTGGGCCGCGGGCCGCGTGCTGGCCAGCCGCCTGCGTGGCGGCAGCCCGCCGTTGACGATCGTCAGCGACGGCACCGTCTTCTGAACCGGAGCCCACCCGATGCCCGCCGACACCACCGCCGCGACGATCCCCTCCACCGATGGCACGACCATGATCACGGCCACCGATGGCACGACCGCGATCACGGCCACCGGCGCCACTGCGACCGCCACCGCTCCCGTCATCCTTGTCGACCACCCGCTGGTCCAGCACAAGCTGACGCTGCTGCGCCGCAAGGAGGCCAGCACGAACAGCTTCCGCCGCCTGCTGAGCGAGATGAGCACGCTGCTCGCTTATGAAGTGACGCGCGACCTGGCGATGCACGAGGTGCCGATCGAGACGCCGCTCGAAGCGACGACCGGCCGGCTGATCGACGGCAAGAAGATCGTCTTCGTGTCGATCATGCGCGCGGGCAACGGCATCCTCGACGGCCTGCTCGACATCATGCCGGGCGCGCGCGTCGGCCACATCGGGCTGTACCGCGACCCGAAGACGATGACGGCGATCGAGTACTACTTCAAGATGCCCAAGGCGATGGAAGAACGCGACGCGATCATCGTCGATTCGATGCTGGCCACCGGCAACACCGCGATCGCGGCGGTCGAACGGCTCAAGGAGACTCGTCCGCGCTCGATCAAGGTCGTGTGCGTGCTGACCTGCCCCGAAGGCCTGGCCAACTTCCATCGCGCGCATCCGGACGTGCCCGTCTACACGACCGCGATTGACCGGGGGCTGAACGAGGATGGCTACATCGTCCCCGGCCTCGGCGATGCGGGCGACCGTCTGTTCGGCACGCAGTGATCCGCGCCCGGGGAAACGCAGGCCCCTAAGCGTTGTAGTCGAACCAGTTCGGCATCGGCAGGTCGTTGAACACCCGCTTCAGGCCGCGGCTCCAGCCGTCGCGCAGCGACAGGAAGTATTCGTCCTCGAGCCCGATCCGGTGGCGGAATCCGACGCGCAACTCACCGCTCCGGATGATCGCCAAGTCGATCGGCAGGCCCACCGACAGGTTGCTGCGGATCGTCGAGTCGAACGACACCAGCGCGCACTTGAGCGCCTCTTCCATCGTCGTCGCCGGATTGACGACGCGGTCGATGATCGGCTTGCCGTACTTGCTTTCGCCGATCTGCAGGTAGCAGGTGTCGGCCGTGGCCTCGATGAAGTTGCCCTGCGGGTAGATCTGGAACAGCCGCGGCGCTTCGCCGCGAATCTGGCCGCCGACGAGGAACGAGCACGTGAAGTCGACGTAGCTCTGCTGCTGATCGGCGGTCGAGTAGTAATGGACCGAGCGGCGCGTCTGCGTACCGACCAGCTCGGCGACGCCGAACAGGCTGTCGACGGTGAGCAGGCTGGGCCCGTCGAGCGTCGCCTGCTTGCGCAGCGCGCTGATCACGGCCTGGGTCGTTCCGAGATTGCCGGCCGACAGCAGAACGATCGCGCGTTCGCCCGGCTGCTCGAAGACCGTCATCTTCGAGAACGTCGAGATCTGGTCGACCCCGGCATTGGTACGGGAATCGGATGCGAACAACAGCCCTTCGTCGAGGGCCATGCCGATGCAGTAGGTCATGGAACCAGAGCGGCCGGAACCCGCGCGGCCGAAAACGACGATGGCCGCGCGCGGCCGGAATCGACGGGCATCAGGAGCGGCGTGCGAGCAACTGGCAGGCTTCGCGGGAGCACACGCCGTACAGGGACAACGCGTGGTCCTGCAGCGTGAACCCGTGGTCCTTGGCGATCTTCTGCTGGCGCTTCTCGATCTCGGCGTCGAAGAACTCCTCGACCCGGCCGCAGTGCAGGCAGACCAGGTGATCGTGATGCGAGCCTTCGTTCAGCTCGAACACCGACTTGCCCGCCTCGAAGTTGCTCCGCTTGAGCAGGCCCGCCTGCTCGAACTGCGTCAGCACGCGATAGACCGTGGCCAACCCGATATCCTGCTGCTCGGCGAGCAGTTCCTTGTAAACGTCTTCGGCGCTCATGTGGCGATGCTTGCCGCCCTGGAAGATCTCGAGGATCTTCAGTCGCGGCAGCGTGGCCTTGAGCCCCATGCTCTTCAGTTCGTTCGGGCCGTCCATGGCAGTGGCCAGCCTGTGGGCTGGCAGCGATATTTTCAGAATCATTATGATATCGGTTTTGCCAGCCGGCGCTCCCGGCTCGGCCGCCCGGAGGATTTCCCTGACATGACTCGCATGAATACCGTCGCCGGGGCATACGCGCGATCGCGGCCCGGCAGGGTGCTGCTGGTCGGCGTGGCGCTGCTGATGCTGGGCGGCTGCGCGTCGAGCGACAACACGCGCAGCGGCCTGCTCGAGCCTTACCGCTTCGACATCCCGCAGGGCAACTACGTGACGCAGGAGATGCTCGACCAGGTCAAGCCGGGCATGAGCCGCGAGCAGGTGCGGTTCGCGCTCGGCTCGCCGCTGCTGAACGCGGCGTTCCGCACCGACCGCTGGAACTATATCTACCGATTCCAGCACGCGAACGGACGGGCCGACGTGCGCCGCGTCGTCATCTTCTTCGCCGACAACCAGGTCGACCGGATCGAAGCCGATCCGCTGCCCGTCCGCGATGACAACAGCGATCCGGCGCTGCCCGGCTATCGCGGCAACCGAGAAAGAGAGAGCTGACGATGGCCTGTCCCGAATCCCCCTCCCCCGCGCCGCTGCGCATCGCGATCGCCGGTGCCGACGGACGCATGGGCCGGATGCTGATCGAGGCCGTGCAGCGCGCCGGCGACCTGTCGCTCGGCGGCGCGTTCGACGTGCGCGGCAGCCGGGCGCTGGGCCGCGATGCGGCGGACTTCCTCGGCGAGAAATCCGGCGTGACGATCACCGACGACGTCGACGCCGCGCTGGCGGGTGCCGACATGATGATCGACTTCACCCGTCCCGAAGGCACGCTCGCGCACCTGGCGGCCGCCGAGAAGGCCGGCAAGCCGATCGTGATCGGCACGACCGGCTTCGACGAGGCC
>JAKPAM010000253.1 GCA_029779435.1 Pseudomonadota bacterium
AATTCGACGCGGTGTTCCTGACCGGACTCGAAGAAGGCCTGTTCCCGCACGAGAATTCGGCCGCCGAACCGGCCGGGCTCGAAGAAGAACGCCGGCTGATGTACGTGGCCGTCACCCGCGCCCGCGATCGGCTGTACGTGTCGTTCTCGCAGACGCGGATGCTGCATGGGCAGACGCGCTACAACCTGCCGTCGCGTTTCATCGACGAACTGCCCGAGACCGCGGTCAAATGGCTGACGCCCCCGCGCCAGCCCGGGTCCGCCGGATGGGGCGGAGCGGGCATGGGTTCGTCGTCATGGGGCGGCGGATCGGCGCGAGGGGGCGGCGGCCGCCTGCGCGATGGATCGGAGGGCTACGGTGGCGGCGGCTGGCGTCGCGATCGCGGCGGCTCGGGTGACCGCCGTGGCAACGTCCATGGCGGGGCTGGCGGTTCGTATGGGGGCGGCGCGTACGGTGGCAGGGCCGCCGACCGGGATACCGACCTGGGGCGGGCCGATGCCGACAGCCGCCGGGCGGCCGGCAAGTTCGATCGCGGCCTGCCGTTTCGCGTCGGGCAGACCGTCGCGCACAGCCGCTTCGGCGAAGGCGTGATCCTCGACCTCGAAGGCAGCGGCGACGATGCGCGCGCGCACGTCAATTTCGGGCGGCAGGGCACCAAATGGCTGGCCCTGTCGGTGGCCAAGCTCGAAGCGGTCGGCTGACCCGCATGCGCCGTTGCCGTGGCGGCATGGGCCGCCTTGGCGTCGGCATCGATCGGTCCGTCGGGCGGCGTTGCCAGGTGTTTTGGCGCCGGCGCGGGCCGGGGCGGCGTCAGTGCCAGGGCGGCGGCGGGCCGCGCCGCGTCATCGGTTCGCCACGATCGTCGACCCTGGGCAACGTCTCCGGGCCCTTCAGGTCGTCCAGGCCCTTGCCCGATTCGTAGCGGGCGCGGATCGAATTCATTAGCGACGCGAACCAGGAGGGACGCAACGTGTCGCCTTCGGGGACGGACGCGATGCCCGCGATCATCGCATCGGGGTCGCGATAACCGAGCGCCGTTGCCAGCACCGGATCGATCTGTCCTTGCAGTACCGGTTTCTGGCTCATCAACAGGTAGGTCAGGCCGTCCTCGTCGAGTTGACGTTCGACCAGCTCGCGCTTGAGCTCGCTGAGCACCATCGTCATCGCCAGGCCGACCAGTTCGCGTGCGCTGCGCGGTCGCAGATCGGCGATCGTCGATTCCGCGGACGCTATCGTCGGGACGCGCGCGCCCAGCAGCGTCAACGCGCGGTGCTGACCATCGGCGACCAATTGGTAGCCGTCGTCGGACCGCAGCTTGTCGGCCAGCACCGCGACGTCCGAATCATCGGCATCGCTGGAGCGGATCAGCGTGTGCAACTGGTCGATGTGCGCGACTTCGGTGACGTGCCGCGCCAGGTTGCCGACGAGCAGCGGCAACACCGTATGCAGCGCCTTGTGCACGGCGGCCGGCTCTTCGCCGAGACGCGCGGCGAAGGTGGCGCACAGATCCGGCGTCAGATCGTCATTGAGCGATTGGACCAGGTTCTTCGTCATGCGTGCCTTGACTCCTACAGGACGCGTGTGGCGACTGTCGTCAACGATACCCGATCAATGCCGTCAATTCCCTCTCGATGTGGGGATACAGCGTCATGATCGTCCGTATCATCGCTCAATCGTGGCGATGTTCCAACGCATAGCGGATCAGTTCGGCCTGATCGGCTATTCCGAATTCTCTCCCGTTCGGCCGGTGGGCGCCGATGGTCCTTACCGATGAGTCGCCGCATCCTCGCTGATCGTATCGCGGTAAGTGGCCCAGAACGAGCAGTAGATCGCGGTGAGGATCACCAGGCTGATCGGCACCTGCAGGAAGTACAGCAGCGAAGCGCCATTCAGCAGCAGGCTGATCAGGCTCAGCGCGAGGCCGGTGGCCAGCGCCGTGCCCAGCCAGCCCAGCAGATAGACCGCGAATGCCGCCTTGTTGCGCACGACCGCTGCGAAACTGAAGAACAATGCCTTGCCGACCGGCACGCCGTGCCAGGCGACGAAGACCGGCGCGTACCACAGCGCCATCTGCGCCGGCAGGTAGATCGCCAGGAAGGCGAAGCCCGCCCAGCGCAGGCTGCCATCGTCGATCTCGACGTCGTCGGGCTTGACCGAACCGCTGAGCAACTGGAACAACTGATCGTTGATCGCGGCCGAGGCCATCAGCGCGGCGCCCATCGAGGCCGAACCGATCACGCCCAGCAGCAGCAGCGGCTTCCAGGCCTGGCCGCCGCGTTCGCGCAGGCCGCTGAACAGCAGGTTGGGTACGACCGGACGCTTCTCGTCGGCGGCGCGCACCGCCGCCATCATGCCGACCGACAGCATCGGGGCGAGCACGGCCGGCGCGATCGACCCCAGCAGCGGGATCGCCGATGAAAAGACCAGCAGCAGCAGGAACGTCATCGTGGTGACCAGCAGCGGCAGCGGCGCGAGCTTGAACAGGCGGAACCCCTCGCCGACCCAGCGCAGGCCGCTAGTGGCCCGAAGCTTGTTGACTTGCATCGCTGGTCAATCCCCGGCCAGCGCCGGCTGATCGCCCTGCCGCGCGCGCAGCACGCGTTCGCAGTGGCGAGGATCCTTGGGCGTCACCATCTGCGCGGGACGGGGCAGATGCAGATCGAACAATCGTGACAGCCAGAAGCGCAGCGCCGCGGCGCGCAGCGCGGCGGGCCAGCACCTCAGCTCGGCGTCCTCGGGTACGCGCACCGCGCGATAGGCGCGCAGCAGCGCGTCGAGCCGTGCCGGGTCGAGCGCGCCGGTCGCATCATTGATGCACCAATCGTTGCAGGTGACGGCCAGGTCGAAGATCCATGTATCGACGCCGGCGAAGTAGAAATCGATGACGCCGGTCAGCGTCGTGCCGTCGAACAGCACGTTGTCGCGGAACAGGTCCGCGTGTACGGCGGTACGCGGCAGGCGGGCGGCGATCGGGTCGGCCGCCAGCGCGAGCTGCTCGGCCATCGCCTGGCGCAGCAGCGCGCGCTGCCCGTCATCGAGAAACGGTTCGAGCTGCGGCGCGGTCTGCGTCCACCACTGCAGGCCGCGCAGGTTGGGCTGCGTGCCGTCGTAGTCGCGCGCCGCCAGGTGCATGCGCGCCAGCGTCTCGCCGACGGCCGCGCAGTGGTCGGGCGCAGGGGCCATGTTGCTGCGGCCGGCAAGCCGGGTAACCAGTGCCGCCGGCTTGCCGTTGAGTTCGCCGAGCAGGCGGCCGGCCTGATCGGGGATCGGATCGGGGCACGGGATGCCGTGATGCGCGAGCGCATGCATCATCCCGAGGTAGAACGGCAACTGCTCGGCCGACAGCCGCTCGAACAGCGTCAGCACGAAGCGTCCGGCGGGCTGTCCGACGGACGCCGCGGTGGTGACGAAGAAGTTGCTGTTCTCGATGCCCGAGGCGATGCCCTCGAGTTCGGCCAGCGGTCCGAGCGGAAATTGCGCGAGCCAGGCCTGCGCCTGGGCGAACGTGACTTGTGTGAAGACGGCCATCTTGGAAGGGCGCTGGCGGCTACAGGTGCAGAAGCTGCTCGCGCTCGGTGTCGGTCGGCGTGAAGCCGCGGGTCTGGTAGAAATCGAAGATCGCCTCGACGACCTCGGCCGGATCGTCGAAGACCTGGATCAGGTCGAGGTCCTCGGGCGACACCAGCCGGTTGCCGACCTGCTGTTCGGCGATCCAGTCCAGCAGGCCTTGCCAGAACGCCCGGCCCATCAGGATGACGGGAATCCGGCGCCCCATCCGCGTCTGGATCAGCGTCAGGACTTCGCACAGCTCGTCGAGCGTGCCGAAGCCGCCCGGCATGCCGACGAAGGCCGTCGCGTACTTGGCGAACGCCACCTTGCGCGCGAAGAAATGCCGGAACGTCAGCGAGACGTCCTGATAAGGATTACCCGAAGTTTCGAACGGCAACTGGATGTTCAGGCCGATCGACGTCGACTTGCCGGCGAACGCCCCCTTGTTGGCGGCTTCCATGATGCCGGGGCCGCCGCCCGACAGCACCGAGAAGCCGGCGTCGGACAAGCGTCGCGACAGGTCGACGGTGGTTTCATACCACGGCTCGCCGGCCTGGATCCGCGCGCTGCCGAAGATCGACACCGCGGGGCGCACGTCCGACAGCTTTTCGGCCGCCTCGACGAACTCTGAGATAATTCCCAGGATATGCCAGGACTCCCGGGCCTTGATCGAGGTGGAACGCTCCGGATTCGGGATGGCGCGAAGCTGAGAGACGTTCTTGCTGGTGGACATGACTGAAAAAACACTCCTGCTCGTCGACGGCTCGAGTTTTCTGTTCCGCGCGTTCCATGCGCTGCCGGACCTGCGGAACAAGGCAGGAGAACCGATGGGCGCAGTCTACGGCATTGTCGCGATGCTAAGGCGTCTGCGGTCCGACGGCAAATTGAACGAGGGCGCGACGCTCGGGGCTGTCGTTTTCGACGCGCCTGGCAAGACGTTTCGCGACGAATGGTATCCGCAGTACAAGGCCAACCGGACCGAAACCCCGCCGGATCTGGCGCGCCAGATCCCGCTGATCCATGAGTTCGTCAAGGCCAGCGGCTGGCCGCTGATCGTCCGCGAGGGCATCGAGGCCGATGATGTCATCGGCACGTTGGCCACGCAGGCGACCCGAGCCGGGTGGCGGACCGTGATCGGTACCGGCGACAAGGACATGGCGCAACTCGTCAACGATCGCGTCGTGCTGCTCAACACGATGACGCGCGATACGGGGCCGGTCGAACGGCTCGATGCCGCCGGCGTGCAGGCCAAGTTCGGCGTGCCGCCCGAACGCATCGTCGATTACCTGACGCTGGTCGGCGACAGCGTCGACAACGTGCCCGGCGTCAATAAAGTCGGACCGAAGACCGCGGTCAAGTGGCTGGCCGAATATGGCTCGCTCGATGGCGTGGTCGCGCAGGCCGACAAGATCGGCGGCGTCGTCGGCCAGAACCTGCGCGCGGCGCTGGACTGGCTGCCGATGGGCCGCAAGCTGGTGACGATCAAGCTCGATTGCGACCTGACCGACGAGTTGCCCGATCTCGAGCACGGATTGGCATTGCGTCCCGAGGACGACGCGCAACTGCTGGCGCTGTACGAGCGCGGCGGATTCCGGACGTGGCGGCGCGAGCTCGAGGAGCGCCTGGCCCGCGCTGGCACGCCGTTGGCCAATGGATCGACTGCGGCGAATGGCGCGGCCATGTTGCCGGTCGATGGCACCGCGGTGCCGGGGGGTGGCTCGGATCAGGCGGCAGGCGGTATGGGCGTTGGCGAGGGAGCGGCCGCTGAAGGGCAGGGCGGCGAATCGATGACGGGCGAGAGGGCGGGTGTCGCCGTTGCCGTGGTCGCCGACGGCCCGGTCGCCGAGTACGAGTGCGTGCTGACGCTCGAGGCGCTGGATCGATGGATCGCGCTGATCGACGGCGCGCCGCTGACGGCGTTCGACACCGAGACGACGTCGCTCGATCCGATGCGCGCGCAACTGGTCGGCTTGTCGCTGTCGATCGAACCCGGCAAGGCCTGCTACGTGCCGGTCGCCCATGTCTACCCGGGCGCGCCCGACCAGTTGTCGCGCGAGGTCGTGCTCGATCGCCTGCGCGGCTGGTTGCAGAGCGACGCGCACAAAAAGGTCGGCCAGCACCTGAAGTACGACGCGCATGTGCTGGCCAACCACGGCGTCGCGCTGGCCGGCATCGAACACGACACGATGCTCGAATCCTATGTGCTGGAGCCGCATCGCAACCACAACATGGATTCGCTGGCGCTGCGCCACCTGGACCGCAAGACGATCACTTATGAGGAGGTCGCAGGCAAGGGCGCCAAGCAGATCGGCTTCGATCAGGTGGGGCTCGAGCAGGCGACGATGTACGCGGCCGAGGATGCCGACATCACGCTGCAACTGCACCTGGCGCTGTATCCGTCGATCCGCGACGACGCCAAGCTCGAATACGTGTACCGCGACATCGAGATCCCGACCGCGCGTGTACTGCAGCGGATCGAGCGCAACGGCGTGCTGATCGATGCCGAGCTGTTGACGCGCCAGTCCGACGAACTGGGCCGCAAGATGCTGGCGCTCGAGCAGCAGGCCTACGAGGCCGCCGGGCAGCCGTTCAACCTCGGGTCGCCCAAGCAGCTCGGCGAACTGCTGTTCGACAAGCTCGGGTTGCCGATCGTCAAGAAGACGGCCACCGGTGCACCGTCCACCGACGAGGAGGTGCTGTCGCGGCTCGCCGCCGATTACCCGCTGCCGCGCATCGTGCTCGAGCATCGGGGCC
This sequence comes from Pseudomonadota bacterium, assembly GCA_029779435.1. GTDB lineage: Bacteria > Pseudomonadota > Gammaproteobacteria > Burkholderiales > Burkholderiaceae_E > JAKPAM01. The sequence continues at coordinate 6,304 of JAKPAM010000253.1, forward strand.
TGTCCAAGCTCAAGAGCACGTACACCGACAAGCTGCCGCGGATGGTCAACCCGTCGACCGGTCGCGTCCATACCAGCTACGGCCAGGCGATCGCCGTCACCGGCCGGCTCGCGTCCAACGATCCGAACCTGCAGAACATCCCGATCCGCACGGCCGAGGGGCGGCGGATCCGCGAGGCCTTCATCGCGCCGCCGGACAGCGTGATCATGTCCGCCGACTATTCGCAGATCGAGCTACGGATCATGGCGCACATCTCGGGCGACGAAGGCCTGACGCGCGCGTTCGCCGAGGGGCTCGACGTGCACCGCGCGACGGCTTCCGAGGTGTTCGGCGTGCCGGTCGCCGAGGTCAGCGCCGAGCAGCGCCGCTATGCGAAAACGATCAACTTCGGGTTGATCTACGGCATGAGCGCGTTCGGCCTCGCCGCCAGCCTGCATATCGAGCGCGATGCCGCCAAGCACTACATCGAGCGCTATTTCGCCCGCTACCCGGGCGTGCAGCGCTACATGGAGAACACGCGTCAGCAGGCCAAGGCCCAGGGCTACGTCGAGACCGTGTTCGGGCGGCGCCTGTGGCTGGCCGAGATCAACAGTCCCAACGGGCCGCGCCGCCAGGCCGCCGAGCGCGCCGCGATCAACGCGCCGATGCAGGGCACGGCCGCCGACCTGGTCAAGATGGCGATGATCCAGGTGCAGGGCTGGCTCGACACGCAGGCGCTGGCCGCCAAGCTCATCATGCAGGTGCACGATGAACTGGTGCTCGAAGTGCCGCAGGCCGAACTCGATCGCGTTCGCGATGGCGTGACGACGCTGATGACGAATGTCGCGACGCTGCACGTGCCGCTCGAGGTCGGGGTCGGGATCGGGCCGAACTGGGATCAAGCCCACTAGGGGCTGTCGCCGTATGAATCGAGCCCGCGTGGAGCCCTAAGTGCCGGTCGGCTGCGCCCGATCGGCGCTCGCCGCGCTACGTGTTCGTCTCAGCAGTCCGCCATCAGGGCATTGGACGATTCCGGCGTCGAACGCGCCGGTGCGTGACCCGGCCTCTCGTGGCCCGGCCTGTCGCGGCCCGGCCCGTCGCGGCTCGTTCGATCCGCGCGAGCAGCGCGATCGGCGGCGTCCGCGGGCGCCGTCTTGCCGTGGCGCGACGCCGGCTTGCCCGCTGGCCGCGTCTCGTCGCGCATCGCGCAGCGGATCCGGTCGGCATCGGTGCCGACGCCCATCGCCAGTCCGGAGTTGCGGCGCGGATCGTTGGCGCCATAGAACCGGTACGTGCCGACGGGTTTGCCGCCCAGCGACGGCGCGCCGATCAGGATCGCCGCCAGGTGGTTGGCCGGCTGCGGCGCGCCCAGGTTGTGGCCCATCGCCGTCAGCAGCCGGGCCGTGTCGGGCGACAGCGCGTACGGCTCGACGTTGGTGACGTCGGGCAGCCACTGCTGGTGGAAGCGCGGCGCGTCGACGGCTTCCTGCACGGTCATCCCGTAGTCGATGACGTTGATGATCGTCAGCGCGACGGCCGTGATGATCCGGCTGCCGCCCGGCGTACCCACGACCATCACCGGCGCGCCATCGCGCGTGACGATCGTCGGGCTCATCGAACTGAGCGGCCGCTTGCCCGGCTCGATCCGGTTGGCCTCGCCCTGGACGAGCCCATACAGGTTCGGCACGCCGACCTTCGCCGTGAAATCGTCCATCTCGTCGTTCAGCAGCACGCCGGTGCCGCCGGCCGTCACCCGCGCGCCGAACCAGTCGTTCAACGTGTACGTGACCGATACCGCGTTGCCGAGGCGATCGGCGATCGAGTAATGCGTGGTGTTGCTGCCCTCGTGCGGCGGTACGCCCGGCTTGATGTCCCGGGAGACGCCGGCGCGTGCCGGATCGATCGCCGCGCGGATGCGCGCGGCGTATGCCTTGTCGAGCAGGCGGTCGAGCGGATTGCGGACGAAGTCCGGATCCCCGAGGTAGCTGTTGCGGTCGACGTACGCATGGCGCATCGCTTCGATCTGCACGTGCGTGGCGTCGGCCGATCGGTATCCCATGTCCTTGAGCGGGTAACCCTCGACGATGTTCAGGATCTGGCAGATCGCCACGCCGCCCGAGCTGGGCGGAGGCGCCGACACGATGCGGTAACCCCGGTAGTCGCATTCGACGGGATCCATCTCGCGGACCCGGTATTGCGCCAGGTCCTCGGTGGTGATCAGGCCGCCGCCGGCGCGGCTCGAGGCGGCGATGGCCTGCGCGACGCGGCCTTTGTAGAAGCCGTCGGTGCCGAGCCGGCTGATCTCGCCGAGGGTGCGCGCCAGGTCCTTCTGCACGAGCCGCTCGCCGACCTCATAAGCGCGGCCGCCGCGCGTGAAGATCGCGGCCGATGCCGGGTCGGCCTTCAGATCGTCGGTCGCGGCGCGCAGCATGTCGACGTCGCCGCGATCGAGGACGAATCCGCGCTCGGCCAGGCGGATCGCCGGCGCGATCAGCGCGTGGCGTTGCTGCGTGCCGAACTTCTGGCGCGCGTATTCGAGGCCGGCGACGCTGCCGGGTACGGCGACGGCCAGGTGTCCCTTGGTGCTCAGGCCCTTGACGACGTTGCCGTCCTTGTCCAGGTACATGTCGGCGGTCGCGGCCAGCGGTGCCTTCTCGCGAAAATCGATGAAGCGCTTTCGCCCGTCGGCCGTCTGCAGCGTCATGAAGCCGCCGCCGCCGAGGTTGCCGGCCGCCGGATAGACGACGGCCAGCGCGTAACCGACGGCCACCGCCGCGTCGATCGCGTTGCCGCCGCGCCGCAGGACGTCGACGCCGATCTGCGTGGCCAGGTGCTGGGCCGTGACGACCATCCCGTATTCGGCGGCCGCCGGGGCGGGCGATGCGCCGGTCGCCGGCTGCGCGACCACCGTACTCAGCGTCAGGACCAGCATCGCCACGCGGCGACGAGACGATGATGGCGAGCGGAACGCGAAGCGGGGGGGATCGTGCGGGGGGAACAGGCGGCGCATCGTCGTCTCCGGCGGGTTGTCATGTCGATCCGTTAGTATCGGTGATCCGGCGGCCCATCCGGATCCCGACGCGACCTGGACGGGACGATGGGGCCGCCAAGGCATGGAGACACGGTAATGAAGAAGCGGACCCTTCCCGGCACCGAGCTGACGGTGAGCGAATTGTGCCTGGGCACGATGACCTGGGGCGAACAGAACACCGAAGCGCAAGCGCACGAACAGCTCGCGTACGCCGTCGCGAACGGCATCAACTTCATCGATACCGCCGAGATGTATCCGGTACCGCCGCGGGCCGAGACCCAGGGGCGCACCGAGCGCATCCTCGGCAACTGGCTGGCCGGGCGCCCGCGCGGCGACCTGGTGATCGCGACCAAGGTCGCCGGACCGGGGCGCCGCGACTGGATCCGCGGCGGCCGGACCGACCTGACGCCCGACGTGATCGCGGAGGCGGTCGGCACCAGCCTCGAGCGCTTGAAGATCGATTGCATCGACCTCTATCAGATCCACTGGCCGCAGCGCAACGTGCCGGCGTTCGGCGCCGTCGCGTTCGATCCGGCCAAGGAGCGTGAGGGCCCGTCGATCGAAGCGCAGATCGAGGGCATGGCCGCGATGATCGAGGCCGGCCGGATCCGCTACTACGGCCTGTCGAACGAGACCGCGTGGGGCGTGACGACGTTCCACGCGACCGCGCGGCGGCTGGGGCTGCCCGGACCGGTGACGCTGCAGAACAGCTACAGCCTGGTGTCGCGCAACGCCGACTTCGATCTGGCCGAAGCGCTGTTCCGCGAGAAGATGAGCGTGCTGTCGTACAGCCCGCTGGCCGGCGGCATGCTGACCGGCAAGTACCTCGGCGGCAAGCTGCCCGAGGGCTCGCGCTTCGAGCGGTTCACGACGCTGGGCGGGCGCTTCCGCACGCCGATGGTCGTCGAGGCGATCGACGCCTATGCGGCGCTCGCGCAGCGGCGGGGATTGACGCTGACGCAGCTGGCGATCGGCTACGTGCGCAGCCGCTGGTTCGTCGGGTCGACGATCATCGGCGCGACGACGATGGCGCAGCTCGAGGAAGACGTCGCCGCCGCGGAGACGACGCTCGACGAAGCGACGCTGGCCGAGATCGCGCAGATCCAGGCCCGCTACCCGAACCCCGGGATGTGAATGTCCGGGAGCCGAACGAACCGATGACCGCCAAGGAGGTACGCCGATGACCGATGCGATCGATGATGACCTGAAGAGCCTGCTCGGCACCAGGCCCTTACCGCACCCATTACCGCGCCGGGGTTTCGTGATGGGGTCGCTGGCCGGCGGCTTCGCGCTGTCGGTCGCGCCCACCGGCGCGCTGCTCGCGCAGACGATCCATACCGATGCGGCGGGCCTGCTCGCCGGCGAGGTCGCGATACCGGTGGCCGACGGCCGGATGGCCGCCTACCGTGCGCAGCCGGCCAGGGGCACGAAGCTGCCGACCATTCTCGTCGTGCAGGAGATCTTCGGCGTGCACGAGCACATCCGCGAC
>JAKPAM010000269.1 GCA_029779435.1 Pseudomonadota bacterium
AGGTCGACCGTTACAATCGACAACCGGTCAGAATAGGCAAACGTCAGAATCTGCGAACCTGGGCAGGCACACGCCCGATCGCCCCCGCAGACCTGCCGCCCGCTCATACAATGGCCTCGATAACCTCCGAATAGAGCCCGATCTCCCGATAACAGGCGCCTGGAGGCGCTCCCCTGGACAACCACGGACTTCCTCCTCCCATGACCACGATCATCCCCGTCATTCTTTCCGGCGGCGCCGGCTCGCGCCTGTGGCCGGTCTCGCGCGAAGCCTCGCCCAAGCCCTTCATGAAGCTGGGCGGCGATTCGAGCCTGCTGCAGCGGACCCTGCGCCGCGCCGCGCCGCTGGCCAATGCCGGACGCATCGGCATCGTGACCAATCAGGAATACCTGTACCGGACGCGCGATGACATCGACGGGATCAAGCTGCCGGCCGGGCTCGACGTCACCCAGCTGCTCGAACCGAGCGGCCGCAACACCGCGCCGGCGATCGCGATCGCCGCGCTGTGGGCACAGCGGATCAATCCGGACGCCACGCTGCTGGTACTACCGGCCGACCACCTGATTCCGGACGAAGCCGCCTTCCAGCAGGCAGCCGCCCGGGCGGCCGCGTGCGCCGCCGACGGTGCCTTCGTGCTGTTCGGCATCCAGCCGACCGCCCCGGAGACCGGCTTCGGCTACATCGAGGCCGGCGAAGCCGACGGCGACGACGGTTCGCTGCCGGTGCGCCGCTTCGTCGAAAAACCCCCGATGGAGCGCGCGCTGCAGTTCCTCCAGGCTGGCAACTTCTACTGGAACAGCGGCATGTTCGCGTTCCGCGCCGATGCGATGCTCGCCGCGCTGGCCCGGTACGCGCCGCAGGTCATGGAGGCCGCCCGCGAGACCTGGACGGCCACGCCTCAGCAGGACGACCCGACCCGCGTCGCGCTGCCGGCCGACCCGTTCATGCGGTGCCCGGACATCTCGATCGACTACGCGGTGATGGAGCACGCGACGACCGTCCGCATGGTGCCGACCGCCTTCGGCTGGTCGGACATCGGCTCGTGGAAGGCCGTCGCCGAACAGTTGCCGGCCGACGCGCAGGGCAACACGACGGTCGGCGAAACGATGCTGATCGACACGCGCAACTCGCACATCCAGAGCGACGACCGCCTGGTCGCCGCGGTCGGCGTCGACGACCTGCTGATCGTCGATACGCCCGACGCATTGCTGGTGGCCGCCAAATCGGCGAGCCAGCAGGTCAAGGAGATCGTGTCCCGGCTCAAGCTCGACGGTCACGAGGCGGCGCGGCTGCACCGCACGGTCGCGCGCCCGTGGGGCACATACACGACGCTCAACGAAGGGCCGCGCTTCAAGATCAAGCGGATCGAGGTCAAGCCGGGCCAGAGCCTGTCGCTGCAGATGCACCACCATCGCAGCGAGCACTGGATCGTCGTGCAGGGGACGGCGCGCGTCACCTGCGGCGAGAACACGATGCTGATCGCCACCAACGAGTCCACGTACATCCCCGTCGGCACGCGTCACCGGCTCGAGAACCCCGGGGTCATCGACCTGGCGATCATCGAGGTGCAGTGCGGCGACTATCTCGGCGAGGACGACATCGTCCGCTTCTCGGACGTCTACGGGCGCGTCGCCGGCTGACACGTGTCCCCCGGCGCCGGGATCGAACCCGCGCCGGGCAGCCGTACCACGGTCTGCCCCGAGATCGGCGGCGGCGTCCGCTCGCTGTCATCAATCGGTAACGGCGCGGTCATAATCTGCGCACTGCTATCCGTTCCAGCAGGTTACCGACCGTGTCCGCCCAGATTCTGATCGTCGAAGACGAGCCCGCGATCCGCGAGCTGATCGCCGTCAACCTTCGCCACGCCGGCCACGTGCCGCTGCAGGCCGCCGACGTGGCCAGCGCCCGCGCGCAGATCGATGCCGCGCTGCCCGACCTCGTGCTGCTCGACTGGATGCTGCCCGACATGTCGGGCATCGACCTGGCCCGGCAATTGCGCGCCGACGCGCGCACGCGCGAACTGCCGATCATCATGCTGACGGCCCGCGCCGAGGAGACCGACAAGCTGCAGGGCTTCGATGCCGGCGCCGACGACTACCTGACCAAGCCGTTCTCGCCGCGCGAACTGCTCGCCCGCGTCCGCGCGCTATTGCGGCGCAGTTCGCCCGAATCGACCGACGACCCGGTCGAGATCGCCGGCCTGCGGCTCGAGCCCGACACGTTCCGCGTCACTGCGCAGGGCGCGCCGGTCGACCTCAGCCCGACGGAGTTCCGCCTGCTGCACTATCTGATGAAGCACCCGGACCGCGTGCTGTCGCGCGCCAAGCTGCTCGACAGCGTCTGGGGCGACCACGTGTTCATCGAGGAACGCACGGTCGACGTGCATATCCGCCGCCTGCGCCTGGCTCTCCAGCGCAGCGGACACGACCGGCTGGTCGATACCGTCCGAGGTGGCGGATATCGGTTCCTTCCGGCATGATCAAAGGCTAACCATCGGTCTCCCACCATGCTTCTGCTGCGCACCCTCCTCCCCGTCGCCCTGGCCCTGGCGGCCGGCGCCATCCTGGCCCGGCTCTTCGACGACCAGGTCGCCGCCTGGTGGCTGGCCGGCTCGTTCGGCATCTACGCGCTCTATCACGCCGCCTACCTGGCCCGGCTGCACCACTGGGCGGCGTTGCCGCGCCAGCGCCAACTGCCGCTCGGCTCCGGCCCCTGGAGCACGATCCTCGACCGGCTGTCCCGGCACGCCCGGCAGGAGAACGAATCGCAGGCCGAGCTGTTGACCGAGCTCGAACGCATCCACTCGGCCGTCGACCAGCTTCCCGACGGCCTGGTCGTGCTCGACCGCTACGACCACGTCGAATGGAGCAACGACGCCGCGCAGGAACTGCACGGCATCTTCGGCCGCCACCGGCCGATCCACCACTTCATCCGCCAGCCCGAGTTCGTCGCGTTCCTCGAGAAATCCGATTTCTCCAAGCCGATCGTCCTGAGCCTGCCGAACCGCCCCGGCCGCGTGTTCGAACTGCGCATGCACCAGACCGGCGACGCGCTCAAGCTGCTGATCACGCGCGACATCACCGACCACGCCAAGCTCGACGCGATGCGGCGCGACTTCGTCGCCAACGTCTCGCACGAGATCCGCACGCCGGTCACCGTCATCGGCGGCTTCGCCGAAACGCTGCTCGACCTCGACCTGCCGGCCGAGCAGCGCCGCGATTACCTGACCACGATCCTCAAGCAGAGCCAGACGATGCAGCGGCTGGTCGAGGACCTGCTGATGCTGTCGTCGCTCGAGAACTCGAGCGCGCCGCCGGCCGAAGAGGTCATCGACATGCCGGCGATGGTGCGCGCGCTGACCGTCGAGGCCCGCACGATCTCGCAGGGCCGCCACACGATCGAGCACTGGATCGACTCCGAGCAGCGCGTCCGCGCCGCTCCGCTGGAGGTCGAAAGCGCGATCCGCAACCTGATCACCAACGCGATCCGCTATACGCCCGACGGCGGCCGCATCATGCTCGTGTGGACCGTACGCGGAGAAGAAGGCTGGATCAGCGTGCGCGACACCGGCATCGGCATCGCCGCCGAACACCTGCCCCGGCTGACCGAGCGCTTCTACCGCGTCGAGCGCAGCCGCTCGCGCGAAAGCGGCGGCACGGGACTGGGATTGGCGATCGTCAAGCACATCATGCAGCGGCACCGCGGCCGGCTCGACATCCAGAGCGAGGCCGGCAAGGGCAGCACGTTCTCGCTACGACTGCCGCTCGACCGGCTGGCGCCGCCGGCGGCGCCCGGGGCCGAGTCCCACGAAGATCCGGCGCCGGTGAACGCCTCGGCGCCCTGAGCTCTCGGCCGAAGCCCTCGTGGCCGGCCGCTGCAGCCGGCCCTTGCAGCCGGCCCTTGCAGCCGGCCCTTGCAGCCGACCCTTGCAGCCGACCCTTGCAGCCGACCCTTGCAGCTGCCCCCTGCGGCTGGCCCCTGCGGCTGGCCCCCTCGACCTGGCCCTTCGACCTGGCCCTTCGACCTGACCCCTTGGCTGACCGCTCGGCTGACCTTCAGGCCCGGACGCTCCGCCCTGACGCCCGGCAGACGCAAAAACGCCTGGCCACGAGCGTCATGGCCAGGCGCGGATTCGATCCTGGAGGAGTACGGGTCGATGCGGAAGAGGCGGAGCGAGCCGATCCCGGATCAGACCTTACTCAACTGCGCGGCCGGCGGGCGGCTGCCCGTATGCCGCAAGTCGACGCCCTCGACGACCTTGACGACGTACTCGGCGATGTTCTTCGCGTGGTCGCCGACCCGCTCGATCGACTGCACGACGAAGATCAGGTCCAGGGCCGCCGACACCGCCTCGGACGAGCGCGGGGCGTCGGACGTGCCGGCCATCCACCCCATCAGCGCCTTGCGCAGCTCCGAACGCTGCGTATCGACGGCTTCGTCGCAGCGCGCCAGCACGGCGGCCACGCTCGTGTCGTTGTGCACGAACGCGTCGAGCGCCTGCGCGAGCATCTTGCGCACGTCCTCGGCGATCGGGTAGATCGACTCGACCGGCAGACCGAGCCGCTGCGCGCTGGCCTCCATGTCGCGCGCCTTCAGCGCGATCTTCTTGGCCTCGTCGCCGACGCGCTCCAGGTCGTTGACGGTATGGATCGCCGCCAGCACCGCGCGCAGATCGACGGCGAACGGCTGGCGGCGGGCCAGGATCTGGTTGCACAGCATGTCGGTCTGCAGGTGCAACTGATTGACGGTCTCCTCGTCGGTCAGCACCTGCGTGATCAGCCGCAGGTCGCCGTAGCGCACGGCATCGACCGACCGCGTGAACTGTTTCTCGACCAGCCCCCCCATCGTGATGATGACGCTGCGCATCGTGTCGATGTCGGCGTCGAAGGCCTTGGTCGTGTGTTCCTTGAGCATGGCGGATATCCTGGAAATTCGAACGGCCGAATGGTTCGGCGTTTCCTTAGCCGAAGCGTCCGGTGATGTAGTCCTCGGTCTGCTTCTTGGCAGGCTGGGTGAACAGCGTGTTCGTCTCGCCGAACTCGACCAGTTCGCCCAGGTACATGTACGCGGTGTAGTCGGACACGCGCGCCGCCTGTTGCATGTTGTGCGTGACGATGACGATCGTGTAGTCCTTCTTCAACTCGTGGATCAGCTCCTCGACCTTGGCGGTCGAGATCGGGTCCAGTGCCGAGCACGGCTCGTCCAGCAGCAGCACTTCGGGCTTGACGGCCACGCCGCGCGCGATGCACAAGCGCTGCTGCTGCCCGCCGGACAGGCTCAGGCCGCTCTGGTCGAGCTTGTTCTTGACCTCGTCCCACAACGCCGATTTCTTCAGCGCCCATTCGACGCGCTGGTCCATCTCGCGCCGATCCAGCTTCTCGTACAGCCGCACGCCGAACGCGACGTTCTCGTAGATCGACATCGGGAACGGCGTCGGCTTCTGGAACACCATGCCGACGCGGGCGCGCAGCAGGTTCAGGTCCTGTTTCGGATCGAGCAGATTCTCGTCGCCGAGCAGCAACTGGCCTTCGGCCCGCTGGCCCGGATACAGCTCGAACATCCGGTTGAACGTGCGCAGCAGCGTCGATTTGCCGCAGCCGGACGGCCCGATGAAGGCGGTCACGCAGCCTTCGGGGATGTCCATGCTCACATGCTTGATCGCATGGAACTTACCGTAGTAGAAGTTCAGATCGCGCACGGACAGCTTGGCCCGAGGCATCGGCGCCGAGCCGCGGTCATTGCCGCCGGGCGATATCTTAGGAATGGCGGACTTCGGTACAGCACTCATCGTATTCTCCCAAACGAGCCCGTCAACGCGCGTCCTTCGCGACGACACGGGCCAGGATCGACAGCAACAGCACACCAGCCGTGATCAGCAGCGATCCGACCCAGGCCAGTTGCTTCCAGTCTTCATAAGGACTCATCGCGAACTGGAAGATCACCACCGGCAGGTTGGCCATCGGGGCATTCATGTCCAGGCTCCAGAACTGGTTGTTCAGCGACGTGAACAGCAGCGGCGCGGTCTCGCCCGACACGCGGGCCAGCGCCAGCAGCACGCCGGTGATGACCCCGGCGCTGGCCGCTTTCAGCGTCACCTTGCTGATCACGCGCCAGCGCGGCATGCCCAGCGCGGCCGACGCTTCGCGCAGCGCGTTCGGCACCAGGCCCAGCATGTTCTCGGTCGTACGCACGATCACCGGCACCGCAATCAGCGCCAGCGCGAACGCGCCGGCCCAACCCGAGAAATGACCGACGTTCGCCACGTACAGCGCGAACACGAACAGGCCGATGACGATCGACGGCGACGACAGCAGCAGGTCGTTGACGAAGCGGATGATCGACGCCAGCCGACTGCCGCTGCCGTACTCGGCCAGGAAGATGCCGGTCAGCACGCCGACCGGCACCGCCATCACGATGCTCATGCCGACCATCAGCAGGCTGCCCACGATCGCGTTGGCCAGGCCGCCTGCCGAACCCGGCGGCGGCGTCGTCTGCGTGAACACCGCCCACGACAAGCCCGAGAAGCCCTTGTACAGCAGCATCGACAGGATCCAGGCCAGCACGCCGAGCCCGACGGCCATCGCCACCAGCGACAGGGACATGGCGATGCGGTTGCGCATCAGCCGGTTTCGATAGATCGCATTCATCGGATCGACTCCGTCGGTATCAAGCACGCGCCTTGACGCGCGCCAGCAGGATCCGTGCGACGATCAGCACGGCCAGCGAGATGAAGAACAGGATCAGGCCCAGCGCCATCAACGCCGAACCATGGGCGCCCGACTCGGCCTCGGCGAACTCGTTGGCGAGCGCCGACGCGATGCTGTTGCCCGGCGCGAAGAGCTGCGCCGAGATCCTGTACGCGTTGCCGATCACGAAGGTCACGGCCATCGTTTCGCCCAGCGCACGGCCCAGGCCGAGCATCACGCCACCGATGACGCCGACCTTCGAGTACGGCAGCACGATCTGGCTGACCACTTCCCAGGTCGTCGCCCCGAGTCCATAAGCGGACTCCTTCAGCACGCCGGGCACGACCTCGAACACGTCGCGCATCACCGATGCGATGAACGGCACGATCATGAACGCCAGCACGATGCCGGCGGTGAACAGGCCGATGCCCATCGGCGGCCCTTGGAAGAACGTGCCGATCACCGGCACCGCGCCCAGCGTCCGCGTCAGCCACGGCTGCACGTACTCGGCCAGCAGCGGCGCCAGCACGAACAGGCCCCACATGCCGTAGATGATGCTGGGCACCGCGGCCAGCAGCTCGACCATCGTGCCCAGCGGGCGCCGCAGCGCCAGCGGGCACAGCTCGGTCAGGAACATCGCGATGCCGAACGACAGCGGCACCGCGATCAGCAGCGCGATCAACGAGGTCACCAGCGTGCCGTAGATCGTCGGCAGCGCGCCGAACACGCCGCGCACCGGATCCCATTCGCTGCTGACCAGGAATGACGCGCCGAACTTCTCGAACGCCGGCCAGCCGCCGATCACCAGCGATCCGACGATCCCGACCAGCAGCGCCAGCACGAGGATCCCGGCGCTGCGCACCAGGTAGTAGAACCAGCGGTCCTGGCGTTGGAACTTGCCGGCAAGCGTCTGCCGCCGCGCCGCCTCGCGCACGCTGACGCGGGGCGTGCGCCCATCTTGAACGCGAGTGGCGCCGACTCGCGCGACGCCTTCGCCCTTACCTTCGTCCGACATCGTCGATCCGATCGCTGAATTCATCGCTCACCTTCCTGTAGAAGAAGGCGCACGGCGCCTGGACCCAGGACCGTGCACCCAAGGGCCCGGCGGTCACGCGCGGGCCTGGTGTCGTGAACGGCGCTTATTTCGCCGAATCGGCCTTGACCTCGGCGGCCCACATCTTCTCGACGAGGGCCACGACCGAGCCGGGCATCGGCACGTAGTCCAACTCGGTCGCCATCGCGCCGCCGTTCTTGAACGCCCACGAGAAGAACTTCAGGACCTCGGCCGTCCGCTCGGGCTTGGCCGGCGCCGCGTGCAGCAGGATGAACGACGCCCCGGTGATCGGCCAGCTCGTCTTGCCCGGCTGGTTGGTCAGGATCTCGTAGAAGTTGGGTACCTTGTCCCACGCCGCATTGGCGGCAGCGGCCGAGAACGCTTCGTCGTCGGGCGACACGAATTGGCCGTCCTTGTTCTTCAGTTGCGCGTACGACATCTTGTTGCGCTTGGCGTACGCGTATTCGACGTAGCCGATCGAACCCTTGATGTTCTGCACGTAAGAAGCGACGCCTTCATTACCCTTGCCGCCGACACCGTCGGGCCAGGACACCGCGCTGTTGGCACCGACCTTGTCCTTCCACTCGGACGAGACCTGCGACAGGTAGGTCGTGAACAGGAACGTCGTGCCCGAACCGTCGGAGCGGCGAACGACGGTGATCGGCTGCGTCGGCAGCTTCGCGCCCGGGTTCAGGTTGGCGATCGCCGGATCGCTCCAGCTCTTGATCTTGCCCAGATAGATCTCGGCGAGCAGTTCGCCGGTCAGCTTCAACTGGCCGGGCGCGAGGCCTTCGACGTTGATCACCGGTACCACGCCGCCGATGATCGCGGGAAACTGCACCATGCCGTCCTGCTTGAGTTCCTCGGGCTTGAGCGGCATGTCGGAAGCGCCGAAGTCGACGGTCTTGGCGCGTATCTGCTTGATGCCGCCGCCCGATCCGATCGACTGGTAGTTCAACGCGTTGCCGGTGGCCGCCTTGTACGCTTCGGCCCACTTCGCATAAGCGGGGTAAGGAAACGTGGCGCCCGCGCCGGTGATATCAGCGGCTTGGGCCAGGGGCAGCGCGAATGAGAGCGCGGTCGCCGCCAGGAAGCGTTTGCTGATCGAGAGGTTCATGGTCGATGACTTCCGTCTTCTGTATGGAGTGACGGCAGTCTAGGAAGCCCCTGTTACGGCGATGTGACAGCTCGCCGCGGGGCGTGCGGACGCCCCGGCTCTTCAGCGACCAATCGATCCCTTGGGGAACCCCGTGACGGGTTCGCGCGGTGATCTTGGAGAAGATAGACCCTAAGGGATGCGCGGTACGATCGGCGTCTCGGGAGCGGCGCCCGCCCCGTTCGCGCTCGCCGCCGATCCGCTGCCGGCGATGCCCGGCGCGGACGGTCCCGCTCCCGCCGACGCCCCCGCCATGCCCGCCGTCCCCACGCCCGCAGATGCCGACGACGACGCCGGCCCGGCCGCCGTCACGCGAAACGCGTCGTCGCCCGATGACAGCGACGCCGATTGCGCACGCAGCATCAGACGCGGGAATGGCGCCTGCGCGCGTGGCCCGGCGGTGAATACCGGCGGCGTCGACGCATCGTCGAGCCGCACGGCCGAGCCGGCCGGCACTTCGACGTTGCCGGCGGCATTGGATACCGCCACGCGCCCTTCGAGCACCGTCACCGACAGGCCGGCATGCTCGCCGGCCTCGGCGCAGCCGGCCTTCGGACACTGCCGTTCCTTGGCGATGAACTCGGTCCCCCTTATCGCGAGCACGCCGGTCGGCGTCGTCAGCCGGTAGTCATCATGATCGCGCTTGCCGATCGCGCCGCTGACCTGGCGGATCACGCCGCGCGCCAGCGAGAAGAAGCTGCGCTGGCGCGTCGGCTCGAAGTAGAACTCGTCGACGCGAAACTCCGACGACGGCCCGATCGCGATCCGCGCGTCGTCGGCGAAGCGCAGTTCCAGCCGCGCCCCGGGCCCGGTCACCAGGCGATCACCGCTGTAGACGACCGTGCCCTCGCGCAGCGGCGCGGCGATCGAGCCCCCTCGCACCAGGCGCGTATCGCCGTTGGCGGTGACCACCGCGCCGGCTTCGACGGCTGTCGCCGCACCGCACCCCAGTGGCGCGAGCGCCAGCACGCAGCCGGCGCGGGCCAGCCAGCGCGACAGCATCCGCAGCGGTGCCGACGGTATATTTTGTGGAGAAAGATAACTGTTTGTGGACACGGGGCACGCTCGCACGCGAAGTCGTCGCTACCCGTCTTTTCGGCCTGCCCTTGGATGACCGCAGCCCGCTCGTCGTCCCGGCCGGTCCGCCCATCCCCACGGCCGGCGCATCCAGCCAACGCGCATTGGGCCGGGCGTGACCGGCCGGAGCACATCCGGCCAATGCTCATCCGGCCAATGCTCATCGGGCCAACGCTCCTTCGGCCGGACGTGCCGCCAAACCCGGCAGCGGACCGGCTCCTTCCCCGGAATCTGTACGGATCGCGCCCCGCGCGCGACACATCGGGATCGATCTCCACTCCACGATCCAGGCGACCCTGATGAACCTCTCCCTGAAGACGTGGGCGGCCACGCTGGCCATGCTGCCCGCCATCGCGGCGGCGCAACTGGGGCCGACCCGCGAAGCGCCGCTGCCGACGATCGGCCTGAGCGTCGAATCCTCCGACGATACCGGCCTCGAAATCGTGGCCAAGCTGCGCGACGCGATCAAGCGGGCGGGCTACTACCCGAGCACGAACGCAACGGAAGCGCTCGTCGGCCTGCATTTCCTCAGCTTCGATCCACGCCCCGACGATCGCGAAAAGGGCCAGCAGACGCTGTACTCGGTGGCCTGGACCGGGCGCGACGGACGCTTCGTCACCCATACCGTCGCGACCTGCACGCTGCGCAGCGCGGCTGATTGCGCGAACAAGCTGATGGTCACGACCTCGCAGATCGCGCAGATGCAGCAGGCCCGTGAGGCTGCCAGTCAGCCTTCCCGCTGAAGCGCACGGCAACGAGCCTCGCCCCAATAGGGGCGGAGCCTCCAATCGATCCCCGCGCCCGGGTCCGAATTATCTCCGCCGGGGGTAATTTCGCAAAATTTGACGATATGGCCGCGGTCGACCCTACCAAAGTACGTGTCATAAAGCCGTCGACCTCGCCTTTAGCCCAATGGTCACCGGGTTTGTTGTCGCCGATGATTCCGATCAACCGCTTGCACACGAGGTTCCGCGTGTCCACCTTGCTTCAACGCACCGCCAGCATCCGCGCCGTCGACGACAAGGGCAACTACTACGATGTCGATCACTTCATCGAGTACCTGGAGGCCAACCCGGGCAAATCGGGCGACCGGCTCGGTGCCCGGGACGGCGGCCCGGCCGTGCGCACCTGGCGCGTCAACCGTCAGCCGGCCAAGCAGATCGACGACGGCACCTACGAAGTGATCGGCACGGGCTTGAAACTGCGCCGCGTCACGCGCGGGTCATCGGCGAACAGCTAGGCGCCAGCGCCACGCTCTTCCCCTCAGTACATCGCCTCGCTGCGCGGATCGCGCTGCGTCGCCTTGTCGATCAGCGCCATCGCCCCGATGGCGTCGCGCGTGCCACTGACGATGAAGCGGAACGACTGTGTCGTCCCCGCGGCCGACTCGATGGCCACGCCCCACTGCCGGGTATCCCGCAAGCTGCGGATCGCCCGGCCGAAATCCGATAGCACGTAGACGAACCGGTCGCCGACGATTCGGCATGTCAGCGTGTGATCGGAGAATCCCTGGTCGGCGCCGACGACGCCCGTGTACTGGCGCCCGTTCTCACAGCGCGACCGGGTCGCGATGTAGACCGAGCAGCTCTGGCCGTCGACGCACATCACGCCGATGGTCGCGCCGGTTTCGTTGGCCGAATACATCTCCAGCGATGGGCCGTCCTTCTGCACGTTCCACGTACCGAACCGCGCTTGGTCCCGCAACACCTGCGCGCCCGCCGGCAACGCGCCCGCCAGTACCAACGCCACCAGCGATCCCGTCAACCATCGCGCCTGCATCGACCGTCCCCTCGAAGACATCGATGCCATTGCACGACATGGCCGCGAGCGATACGAGGAAAAAGGTCTCGTTCGTCGATCGCCGACGTCCGTTCATCGGCTGTCGGCGGTCCCTTCGGCCATCGCCGCGCCGGTTCGCCACGACCGGCACGGCACGGAGAACCGCGTCAGTGCGCCGGCAGCTCCGGCACGACGTCCACGCCGTACAGCCTGAACCGTCCGTCGGCCACGTCCAGGCCGCGGCGGCTCGCCGCGTCGAGCACCTGGCCGGGATCGGGCACCGTGACGTGCATCGCGTCGAGCCGCTCGGCCTGTCCGGCCGGCAGCGGGACGAAGCGCGCCGCGCCCAGCTCGAACTGCAGCCGCGGCGAACCGACCTGTCCATCATCGAGTTCGCGATCCATCAGCGTCGCCCAGTGCTGCGCCAGATCCAGCGGCTCCGGCGACGCGACGTCGATCGTCGGAATGCCGAGAACCTTGTCCAGACGCTGGAACGGCTGCCACTGCGACCCGGCCGGATGGTAGGCGCCGGTCAGCGCCTCGCCGCCTTCGGTGTGATCGAATTCGAGCATCGTCGCGCGGCCATCGCGCGGATGAAGCTGGATCCCGAAGTAGCCCGGATAGTCGAGCACGTGGGCGATCCGCACGCCCATCCGCTCGGCGATCTCGCGCCGCCGCTGCGGATCGTTGCAGTCGAAGATCGCCATGTAGCCGCCGCGTCCGCCGCTGCGCTCGAGAAACCGCCCGGCGGCCGTCCCCTCGCGCGTCGGTGCCACGATCTCGAGGAACGCATGCCCGAACACGAACAGCGCGTTCACGAGCCCGTACTTGGCGACGTTGACGTCGCGAAAACAGACATCGACGCCGAACACGTCCCGGATCGTTTCGACAGCGGGTTCCAGGTCGGGCGCGACCAGGCAGATCTGTCGCAGGCGCAAGTAGTCACTCATCCTTCGTCTCCTCCTCAGGTGTCTCGCGCATGATAAGGGGCCCTGCCGCCGGCGATTCGCCCACCGGCACCGATCGGCGTCCGGTCGAGCGGCGGATCACCAGCTCGTTGGCAAAGGTCTTGTGCTCGATCGCGCGATCGGGCTCCTCGATGCGATTCATCAAACGCGCCACCGCGTAGCCGATCATCTCGTCCATCGGCTGGCGGAACGTCGTCAGGTCGAACGCCGGCCACGCGGCCATCTCGACGTCATCGTAGCCGACCACCCATAGCGCATCGGGAATCGGCCGCCCCAGCGTGCGCGCCGCATCGATCGCGCCGAGCGCCAGCATGTCGTTGGCGCAGAAGATCGCGTCCGGCGGCGCCTGAAGCTCGAGCAGCCGCAGCGCGGCCGCCAGTCCCGCGCGGTGCGTGAATCCCTCGGCGCGCTGGTAGTAGTGCGCGGCCAGCGGCCGGCCGCCGGCCGCCAGGGCCTGCCGGAAGCCCGCCTCGCGATCGCGGATCGGGCTGGCCTGCTGCACGCCGCCGATCATCGCGATCCGCTGGCGGCCGCCGCCGATGAAGTACTCGGCGGCGCGGCGCCCGCCGTCGAGGTTGTCGCTCGACACCTGGTCGCTCGGATAGCCGTCGACGGCGCGGTTGACCAGCACGACGGGCGCCTGCGGCGAGCAGACGTCGCGAATGAACGGCGATTCGCGCGTGCAGGCCGTCAGGATCACGCCGTCGACACCGCCTTGCCGCAGCGCCCGGCTCGCATGGCGATCGCCGTCGCCGTGCTCGGCATCCCAGACGACCATCTGCTGCCCGAGCGCGTCGAGCCGGGCGCCGATCAGTTCGAGCATCGCCGGATAGATCTGGTAGGACAACCGAGCGACGACGACGCCGATCGCCCCCGCGCGATGCGTGCGGAACGAGCGGGCCGCGGCATTCGGCTGGTAATCGACCTCGGCCAGGATCCGGCGCACACGCTCGCGCGTCTCGGCGCGCACGCCGGGATCGTCGCGCAGCACGCGCGATACCGTCGCCTGCGAGACGCCCGCCATGCGCGCCACGTCGTGGCTGGTCAGCGCGCGGCCCGTGGCCTGGCGGCGCATGGCCCCGGCCGTCATCGCGCGGGCACGCCGACGCGCGTCCGTTCAGGCCGGCTGCGGCAGGTCGAGCGTCGTCGTGCGGCGCAGTTCGCGGCGATAGGTCTTGTCATCGTAGGAGCGTCCCCGGTGCATCGTCGCGCGATTGTCCCAGATGACCAGATCCCCTTCGCGCCAGATGTGCGGATAGACGTAGCGCGCCTGCGTCGCGTGCTCGGTCAGGTCGCGCAACAGCATCCGCCCCTCGGGCACCGGCCAGTCGACGATGCGCGACGCATGCGAGGCCAGGTACAGCGACTTGCGGCCCGATCCGGGAATCGTGCGCACCAGCGGGTGGATCGCTCCCTTGAGCTGCTCGCGCTCGCCCTCGTTGAACTCGAAGCCGAGGACCTCGCGCGAATAGGCGATCGAATGATGGACGTTCAGCCCTTCGATGCAGGCCTTGGTCTCGTCGTCCAGGTCGTCATAAGCGGCGCGCATGTCGGCGAACTCGGTATCGTTGCGCACCGGCGGGATCACGCGGGCCGACAGCAGCGAATACCGCCCGGCCGGGTCGACGAACGACGCGTCGGTGTGCCACAGCCGGTTGCTCAGTATGCTCATCCGCAAACGATCGTTGGCCGGCAGCACCTTGCCGTCGGCACCGACGTTCGAGATGTCGGTCAGCGCCTCGTTGCCGAAACGGTTCTTGCTGAGCACCGAGACCGAGGTCTTCGCATGCAGCGTACCGTCGAAGCGCTCCGCGAACGCGAGCTGCTCCTCGTTGGTGAACGGCTGGTCGCGGAACACCAGCACCGCGTACTGGTCCATCGCCGACCGCAGCGCCGCCAGGGTGGCCGGATCCTCGACCTTGCGCAGGTCCAGGCCCTCGACTTCGCCGGCGAACAGCGGATGCAGGGGTTTGATCGAAAGCGCCATCGTCTCCTCCAGGCGATTTGGCCGACGCCGACGGCATCGGTTAACATTCGTCGATTACGTAGTCATCACGTGCGGCTTCTGCCACGACGATCGCGCGGCATCGGACGGCTCTCGCAAGGGGGCGATCGAACGGCGAACGCATTCGCCTGCCGAAACCCCGGCATTTTGCATGCCGTCGCGATCCGGACTCCACAGCGAGCGGTGCCAACGACTGAATGACTACGTATTCATCATGCGCCGACTACCGGTCACTGTCAAGACCGGAAAGGCGCCGAATCACCAAGGAGACGTCGATGCAGTTGTTTTCGTTCGCGCGCCAGGTGCTGGCGCTGGCCGCCGCATGCCTGGCCGCTTTCGCCCTGTCGACGGGTGCGGCCCATGCGCAGGCCTGGCCCGGCCGCCAGCCGATCCGGATCGTGATCCCCTACCCGCCCGGCGGCGCTTCCGACGTCACCGCCCGGACGCTGGCCACCAAGCTGACCGATGCGCTGGGCCAATCGGTCGTCGTCGAGAACCGGCCCGGCGCCAACGGCATCGTCGCGCTCGAACTGGTCGCCAAGGCCCCGGCCGACGGCTACACGCTGCTGATGGCCAACCTGGGGCCCAATGCGATCAACCCGGTCGTCTACAAGAAGCTGCCGTACGACGCGGTCAAGGACTTCACGCCGATCATGCTGACCACGCTGGTGCCGCTGGTACTGGTCGTCAATCCCGAACTGCCCGTCAAGGACCTGCCTTCGCTGATCGCGATGGCCCGCCAGTCTCCCGGCAAGATCGACTTCGCGTCGGCGGGCAACGGTGCGTCGAACCATCTGGCCGGCGAGCTGTTCAACGCGATGGCGGGCATCCAGACGACGCACGTCCCGTACAAGGGCGACACCCCGGCGATGTCCGACGTGATGGGCGGCCAGGTCTCGATGATGTTCCCGACCGCGATCGCCGCGATGCCCCACCTGAAGTCCGGCAAGCTGCGCGCGATCGCCGTTACCAGCGCCAAGCGCGTCCCCTCGCTGCCCGACGTGCCGACGATGAGCGAAGCGGGCGTCACGGGATTCGAAGCCGTGTCCTGGGGCGGCCTGATGGGCCCCGGCAACCTGCCGCCCGAGATCGTCGCGCGGCTCAATACCGAGCTGCAGGCGATCCTGAAGATGCCCGACGTCGTCGACAAGCTGCAGTCGCTCGGCGCCGAAGTCGTCGCCACGAGCCCGCAGGCGTTCGCGACCTACCTGCAGGCCGAGATCGACAAATGGGGCAAGGTCGCCCGCGGTGCCAACGTGCAGCTCGACTGACCTTTGCAACGCGGCATGGCACCGATTTTCGACGGAGTCGTTCAGGGAACTTCCGGACCCTAGCTGCCGGTCGACGCATAGCGGCGCAGGCCGACGCGCCACAGGCCGAACGCCGCTGCGAGGAACGCGAAGCCCGCGGCCGGCGCGACGAACCCGACCCACGCGGGCGCACCCAGCGGATCGGCCTTGTCCAGGATCGCCAGCACCGGGTAATACGCGACGCAGGCCAGCGGCACGACGAAGGTCAGCAGGCGGCGGAACCACCGTTCGTACAAAGCCAGCGGATACTGCGCGGCTTCGACGCCGCCATAAGTGAGCACGTTGACGATCTCCAGGCTCTCGATCGTCCAGAACGACAACGTGCCCTGCAGGACCAGGATGCCGAGGAACAGCGCCACGCCGCCCGCCAGCGCGAACAGCGCGATGGCGATCGCTTCGGGCGTCCACGCGATGCCGGCCTGCCTGGTCGCAAAACCCAGCACGAGCACGCCCTGCAACAAGCGCCCCAACCGGCTGATGCGCACGTCGTGCCCCATCAGTTGCAGCGCGAGCGGCCGCGGACGCAGCAGCAGCCGGTCGAACGCGCCGGTGCGCAGGAACTCGCTGCCCAGCACGTCGAAGCCGCGCCCGATCGCGTCGGCGATCGCGAACATGCAGTTGACCAGGCCGTAGAACAAGGCGACCTCGCCGATCCGCCACCCGCGCACGTCGCCGAAGCGATCGAACAACGCCCAGACCGCGATCACCTCGATGCCGGTGGCCAGGAACTGGCCGAGCGTCAGCAGCAGCGCCGATGCCGGATAGCGCGCCTGGCCATGCAGCGACGCGCGCGCCAGACGGATGAACAGCGCGATCGATCCCATCGCGGTCATCCTCCCTGCACGTCGAGCCGGCGCATCGTGCGATCCATCGCCGCCCGGCCGAACAGCACGAACAGCGCCAGCCACGCCCCTTGCAGACCCAGGCCGACCCACGCCTGGGCGCCCGCGAGCTGCCCGAAATAGATCCGGGCCGGGATGTCCAGCACGCCGGCCAGCGGCTGCAGCAGCAATACCGCCTGCCAGGCATCGGGCAGCAGCGCCAGCGGCAGCAGGTTGCCCGAGAACACGATGACGACCGGCGCGGCCAGCGCGTTGATGCCTCGTTCATTGAGCGCTGCGGCCGCCGCGACGTTCAACAGCATCACCAGCGACGTCGACAGCAGCAGGGCCAGTAGCGACGACAGGACGAAACCGAGGCCGGCCCAGACGCCCGCGGGCGGCCGCCACGCCCAATCGCCGAACCCGGCCAGCGGCAGCAGCACGCCGGCAAGCCCCAGCATCAGCGCCACGCGCGGCAGCACGCGCGCGGCGATCCATCCGGCCGATCGCGCGAACCATAGCGCGTAGGCATCGACGGGCCGCAGCCGATCGTACGCGACGGCACCGGTACGCACGGCGTGCGCGACCTCCGGATCCCCGGACCAAGGCAGCAGCACCAGCAGGCCCTGAGCGAGCCACGTATAAGTGATCGCATGCGCGAGCGGCATCGACGCGGCGGATGTCGACGCGCCGTCGTAGAACGCCGCCAGGATCATGATCTTGATACCGCCCCACCAGCACTGCGTCGCGAAACCCGCCCATGCCGCGGTCCGGTACTGCAGCAGCCGCAGGAACCGCGCCCGGAAGGCCGCGGCGTAAGGACGCATGCGTTCGCTCGGCAGCATCGTGGCCATGGTCACCGATGACGGGCGCGACGAGCGGGCGTGGCTGACTCGTTCACGGATTCTCAGCCTTCGGACGCGCCATGCATCGCATAGAAGCGCGCGATGACGGCCTCGATCGCCATGTGCTCGCCATCGGCCTCCTCATCGTCGTCACTTTTGTCGCCGCTCTCGTCACCACGGCTGTCATCGCCGGCCCCGCGCGCCGCCATCACCTGCTCGCGCAGCGCATCGACGCCGCAATCGGCGAGCACACGGCCGTGACCGATGACGATCACACGCTCGGCCAACGCCTCGATGTCGTGCATGTCGTGCGTGGTCAACAGCACCGTCGTGCCGCGCTCGCGGTTGGCACGCCGGATGAAGTCGCGCACCGCGAGCTTGGACGGCGCATCGAGGCCGATCGTCGGCTCGTCGAGGAACAGGATGTCCGGTTCGTGCAGCAGCGCCGCCGCGATCTCGGCGCGCATGCGCTGCCCGAGCGACAACTGGCGCACCGGTTGGTCGAGCACGCGCTCCAGATGCAGCAGCGTCACCAGCTCGTCGCGCGTGCGAACGAACCGCACCGGATCGACGCGATAGATGTCGCGCAACAACGCGAAACCGTCGCCGACCGGCAGATCCCACCACAATTGCGTGCGCTGACCGAACACCACGCCGATACGCGCGACATGCCGCTCGCGATCGGCGAACGGATCGCGCCCGTCGACCTCGACACGGCCCCCGTCGGGCCGCAGGATGCCGGCCAGGATCTTGATCGTCGTCGACTTGCCGGCGCCGTTCGGGCCGATGAATCCCAGCAGTTCGCCCCGGCGCAGCTCGAACGACACGGCCGCCAGCGCATCGACGCTGCGATAGCGGGGCCGCACCAGCGCGCGCAGCGCGCCACGCATGCCCGGATCGCGCTCGAGCACGCGGTACGTCTTGCGCAAGCGATCGATGACGATATGGGGGACGGGAGGAACGGCGGACACGGCACACCCGGAAAAAAGGGGGCGAATCCTACATGAAAACGAGGACGAGAGGCTATCGAATCACGCCCATCGCATGGCGCCGCCCCTGCGAAACGATCAATGCAGCTTCATCCGCCCCGACACCCGCTGCTGCAACAGCCTCGCCAACGCCAGCACGATGGTCTTGCCCATCCCCAGGATCGCGCGGTGGTGATTCAAGTGCAGCGAGATGTACATCCATTTGGCGATCAAGCCTTCCACGAAGAAGTTGCGCCCGGCCAGGCCGCCCATCAGGTTGCCCACGCCCTTGTTGTCGCCCAGCGAAACGAGCGAGCCGAAGTCGCGGTAGACGAAGGGATCCGCCACTTCCCGCTCGTGCAGCGTCGCGTCCAGCACGCCGGCCAGATAGTCGGCCTGCTGGTGAGCGGCCTGGGCCCGCGCCGGCACGGTCCTGCCGTCGGTCCAGGGGCAGACCGCGCAATCGCCGATGGCGAAGACGCCCGGCGCGGACGTTCGCAGGCGCTCGTCCACCACGAACTGGTTGAGCCGGTTCACTTCCAACCCCAGCCCGGCGTTGGCGTCCGCGGCCTTGATGCCCGCGGCCCATACGATCAGGTCGGCCGGGATTTCACCGTTGGCCGTGACCAGGGCGTCAGGCCTGAGCTCGATGACCCGGGTACGCGTCAGCACTCGCACCCCCTTGCGGGTCAGCGCCCGTTCGGCCTGGGCGGAAATCTTCTCCGGCAGCCCACCCAGGATGCGGTCGCCGCCCTCCACCAGCGAGATGTCGAGCCGGAAGTGCTGAGGGCGGCCCAGGCTCTCCAGCAGCTCGGCGTGCGCCTCCAGCAGCTCGGCCGATAGCTCCACGCCCGTGGCCCCCGCCCCCACGATGGCCACCGACAGCGCGCGACCGTTCGAGAACGATGCACGCGTGCAGGCGCCCAGCCAATCGGCGTGGAAGCGTTGCGCATCGTGCACGTTCTCCAGCAGGTACGCATGCTCGATGCCGGGCGTACTGAAAGCATTGGAGCCGCTGCCCAGCGCCAGCACCAGCCACGTGTAGCTCACCGTGCGGCGCGGCACCAGCACCTCGCCCTCGGCATTGCGGATCTCGCCCAGCTCGATGGTCCTGCGCACCGCGTCCAGCGCCTCCAGCTCGCCGATCGCAAAACCAAAATGGTTGCGCCGCGCCAGCACGGTATAGGACAAGCCTTCCTGGTGAGCGTCCAGCGTGCCGGCGGCCACCTCGTGCAACGTCGGCTTCCAGATATGGAACGACGAGCGATCGACCAGCAGTACCCGTTCGCGGCCCTGCCGCGCCCCCAGGCGACGCCCCAGGCGGGCCGCCAACTCCAGGCCGCCGGCCCCGCCTCCTACGATCACGATGTCCGAGTGCATGGTCAAGCTCAAAAGCGTCAGCCGCGGGCGTCGCTTTCGGCGGCACGGGCCCGCCGGTATACGGTCCCCCAGGCCAGGCCCAGCAGCGCCGCCACCAGCGAGCCCGTCAGCACGCCGAGCTTGGCCGCCCCGAGCAGGGCCTCGTCGTCGAACGCCAGCATCGCGATGAACAACGACATCGTGAAGCCGACACCCGCCAGCAGGCCGATCAACCAGATGCCCGCCCACGATACGCCCGGCGGCAGCCGGCACCAACCGAGTCGCACCGCCCCCCAGCTCACACCGACCACGCCCAGCGGCTTGCCGACCACCAGCGCCAACGCGACCGCCCCCATGACCCAGCGCGGACCGGCGGCGGACAGGTCGATGCCGCCAATGCTGACGCCGGCATTGGCCAGCGCGAACATGGGCATGATGCCGTACGCGACCCAAGGATGCAGCGCCGTCTGCACGCGCACGACCGGCGGCAGCAGCTCGCGCTGGGCCCGCCGCAACTGCCGCAGCGGCGCCGCCATATCCTGCGCGTCCGCCGCCTCGTCGTGATCGCGCAGCTTCTGCACCGCGCGCGCCACACCGTCGAGCGGACGCTCGCGCATGGGCAGCGAAACCACCGGCGTCATCATGCCGAGCACCACGCCCGCCAAGGTCGGATGCGCGCCGGTCATCAGCAGGCCGATCCAGACGATGGCGCCGGGCAGCACGTAGGGCAGCGCCGAGCCGACGCCGATCCGCTGGAAGCCGAGCACGGCCAGGATGCCCAGCCCGGCGACGATGAAGCCGTGCCAGTCGAGCCCGCCCGAATAGAACAGCGCGATGATCAGCACGGCGACGATGTCGTCGATGATCGCCAGCGCCAGCAGGAAGATCCGCACGTGCGCCGGGATGCCCCGGCCCAGCAGGGCCAGCACGCCGACGGCGAACGCGATATCGGTCGCCGTCGGCACGGCCCAGCCATGGACGCGCGACGGGTCGCCGTTCAAGGCAACGTAGATGAGCGCGGGCGCGGCCACACCGCCCAGCGCCGCCAGGATCGGCAGGCTGGCCTGGCGAAGGTCGCTCAGTGCCCCTTCATGGATCTCGCGGCGGATCTCCATCCCGACGACCAGGAAGAAGATGGTCATCAACGCATCGTTGACCAGGAAATGCAACGACCCGGAGAACGTGAAGCCGCCGATTCCGATCGACAACGGCAGATGCCAGAGTGCGTGGTAGCCATGCGCGAACGGCGAATTGGCCCAGATCAGCGCGACGGCGGCAGCGATCAGCAGCACGACGCCGCTGGCGGCCTCGATGTGCAGGAAACGTTCGAGGGTGGCGAAAGCACGTTCGGCGAGAAGCCGGGTGCGCGGCAGATCCTGCCGCGGGGTAAGGCGGTCCATGGTCGCGAGAACTCCGCGTGGCGGCCCGACCGACGCATGAACCTGTCCCGCCGCGACATGCGGCTAACACCCGGCCGCCATTCTACCTTCGTCGATCCCCAGGCCGCATGGCGTCATACTGCCGGGCAACCGTGAACCACTGAACACCAACACGAAGGAAACGCTGCGATGACGAAGAAGACACTCGAAGGCAAGGTCGTACTGATCACGGGCGCCGCGGCCGGCATCGGCGCCGGCTGCGCACGGGCGCTGGCGGCCGAAGGCGCGCACGTCGTACTGACCGACATCGACGGCGCGCGCGTGCAACAGACGGCCGAGAGCATCCGCGGCAGCGGCGGACACGCCGAGGCCCACCAGCAGGACGTGACCGACGAAGCGCGCTGGGTCGAGATCGCCGCGCAGGTCGAACAGCGCCACGGCAGGCTCGACGGCCTGGTCGCCAACGCCGGCATCGGCATCGGGGCGCCGATGGTCGAGATGACGCTGGCCGACTGGCGCAAGACGCACGCGGTCAACGTCGAGGGCGTGTTCCTGTCGTGCAAGCACACGATTCCGGCGATGCTGCGCACGGGCAGCGGCTCGGTCGTGCTGATGTCGTCGGTCGCCGGGATGCGCGGCGCTGCCGGGTTGTCGGCCTACAGCGCCAGCAAGGGCGCGGTGCGCCTGTTCGGCAAATCGCTCGCGATCGAATACGGCCCGAAGATCCGCGTCAACACCGTGCACCCCGGGATCATCGACACCGAGATCTGGGCCAAGATCCCGGCCGACGCCGAGAACTCGCGCGGCAAGGCCCCGATGGACCCGCATGAAATCGCCCGCCACTTCGCGCCGCTGACGCGGTCGGGCACACCGGACGACATCGCGCAGGCGGTGCTATGGCTGCTGTCCGACGCGTCGAGCTACGTGTCGGGCATCGAGATGGTGGTCGACGGCGCGATGACGGCCGGCGGCTTCTTCAAGCCCTGAACCGGAGCACTGCCGCGCGGCGCAGCAGAAGCTGGTACGTCAGCAGCGTATCGCTGTGCAGTGGCGCGGCGCCAGGCAATAAGCCTCAGCGGCTGGCGTCAGCGAGCCTCACTCGCCGCGAGCAAGGCTCGCTCCTGCTCATTTCAAAGCGATCTTGGGAAAGTCGACCGGCACATCCAGCGCGACGTTGATGGTGTTGGTGAACAGGTTCAATGCGACGTGCGCGATGATCTCGACGATCTGCTCGTCACCAAAGCCAACCTCCCTGAGGCTGGCGACATCGGCATCGCCGATCCGCGCGCGCTGCTCGACGACCTTCAGCGCGAACGCCAACGCCGCGACTGTCCGGGCATCGCTGGATTTTCCGACCTGCGCGGCGGCCATATCTTCAGCCGATACGCCAGCTTTGTGGCCCAGCACCGTGTGGGCCGCCAGACAGTATTCGCAGCGGTTGCGATTGGCGATCGCCACAGCGAGTTGCTCGCCGAGCCTGGCGCCGAGCGTGCCGCTGCCGAGCGCGCCAAAGGCCGCCCACATGCTCTGCAAGGCGGCCGGTGAGTTGGCCACGGCCTTGAACATATTCGGCGTCGCGCCAAAGGCCTGGCCGATGTCGGCCAGCAGGGCCTGGCTGGCAGCGGGAGCAAGTTGAGGCTGGATGTTGACCCGGGGCATGGCGATCTCCTGATTCCGGTTGACTGATGGGTCAGGCCAGTATCGGCGGATCGGTTGTATGATTTGATTCAATCAATCCACAATACATACCATTTCGTCCGAATGACGGTCACGTCTCCGATCGACCGCCTCTCCGGGCTCCTGGAGCGCTTCCGGGTCCAGGCGCAGTTGCACTACGCCGGCACGCTGTGCGGGCGCAGCCACTTCGATGCCTGCGACGGGCACGGCTACCTGCACGTGCTACGCCGGGGCGAACTGGAGGTCCGGCACCCAGGTGCGCGGCAAGTGCCGAAGTCGATGCGCTTCGAAGAACCGACGCTGCTGTTCTACCCGCGCCCGTTGACCCACCGGTTTCACAATCCTCCGGTGGAAGGCGCCGATTTCACCTGCGCGCGGCTGATTTTCGAGGGCGGCGCGGCCAACCCGCTCGCGCGGGCGCTGCCTTCGTTGATCGCACTGCCGCTGGCGCAGGTACCGGGCCTGGATGCGGCACTCGGCCTGCTGTTCGCCGAAACCGATCAGGTGCGCTGCGGGCAGCGACTGCTGGCCAACCGGCTGTTCGAGGTGGTCGTGATTCAACTGCTGCGCTGGCTGCTCGATCACCCGCGAGAATCGGGCGTGCAGGCTGGCCTCATCACCGGCTTGTCGGACCCGCGCCTGGCGCGCGTATTGGTAGCCTTGCACGACCACCCAGGCGAACCGTGGCCGCTGGCACGGATGGCCGAGCACGCCGGTATGTCCCGCACGGCGTTCGCCACCACCTTCCGGCAGGTGGTGGGCCAGACGCCGGCCGACTACCTGGCCGACTGGCGCATCGCGCTGGCGCAAAGCCGGCTGCGCGACGGTCGGCCGATCAAGACGCTGGCCGACGAACTCGGCTATGCGAACCCCTCCGCGCTATCACGGGCGTTCAGCGCCAAAGTGGGGATGTCCCCGCGGGACTGGCTGAAGCATCCCGTCCTTCAGACAGGAAACCAGGAAGGCGTCAGCGAAATCTTCTCGGAACCCTTTCCGGGCCTCGATTCAGGGTTGCACCGGCCGCACCCCCGCGGCACGCAATAGCTCCAGCGTGGGCAAGCCATCGACGGCCATCAACAGGTCCGCCTCGGCCTGGATACTGCGCAGCACGTGCACCACGCCTTCGCTCCCGCCCAGTGCGAGCCCGTACGCATACGGCCGCCCCACGGCGACGACGCTCGCCCCCATGGCCAGCGCCTTGACCACGTCCGAGCCCGAACGGATGCCGGAATCGAACCAGACCGGCGTCTTGCGGCTGGCGGCCACCACATCGGGCAGCAGGTC
This sequence comes from Pseudomonadota bacterium, assembly GCA_029779435.1. GTDB lineage: Bacteria > Pseudomonadota > Gammaproteobacteria > Burkholderiales > Burkholderiaceae_E > JAKPAM01. Next base: position 24,369 of record JAKPAM010000269.1, read on the forward strand.
GATCGAGGCGATGCCGCCATTGGCCTGCCGGCCACCGTGATTCGAGCAATAGATGGCGTCGACGCCGACATCGATCGCCCGCTTCGCATCGTCCGGATGCTGGATGCCCTTGACGATCAACGGCAGCCGCGTGAGCTTGCGCAGCCAGGCCAGATCGTCCCAAGTCACGGTCTGGCCGAAGATGTTCGCCCACAGGTCGATCGCAGCCGCCGGGTCGTCCTCGGGCGGCGCAGCGAGCTTGGCGCGAAACACCGGGTCGCTGAAGTAGTTGGCCAGCGCAGCACCACGCAGCTGCGGGAAATTGCTGGTGTTGAGATCGCGCGGCCGCCAGCCGGTGACCCAGGTATCGAGCGTGACGACGATGCCCCGGTAGCCCGCCGCCTCGGCGCGGCGAACGAAGCTCGTGGCCAGATCCCGGTCCTTGGGCGTGTAGAGCTGGAAGAACGCGTCGCCGTCGCCCAGTGCCTTGGCTACATCCTCGAGCGGATCGTTCATCAACGTCGAGGCGATCATCGGCACGCCGGCGATGCCGGCCGCGCGAGCCGTGGCCAGGTCGCCGTGGCCGTCCTGCGCGCAGATGCCGATGACGCCGATCGGTGCCATCATCAGCGGCGACGCGTAGCGCTTGCCGAACACGTCGACCGACAGGTCGCGCACCCGCGCATCGACCAGCATGCGCGGCACGATGCCCCAGTGTCCGAACGCGTCCACGTTGCGGCGCTGCGTGTTTTCATCACCGCAGCCGCCCTGCACGTAGCTCAATACCGAAGGTGACAGGGCGGCGGTCGCCCGTTGTTCGAGCGTCTTGAAATCGACCGGCAGGCTCGGCTCGATGCCCTGCAGCCCCTTCTGGTAGATCTCGTTCTGGTAGTCGCCGAAATGGCCCATGATCGACTGTCCCCTGGTGCGTTATCTGCGGCCACTATATAGGCGTCCGCGATAGGCGTCCGCAAATGTCCGGCGGCTGTCGGCACGATTGCCGTTTCAGCCGCCGGATTCTCAAAGCGCCGTGGCAAGAACAAGAAAGCCGCCTCTGCGTGAACAGGGGCGGTTCACTCCGTCATGTTGGTCAGTGGGCGCTACGCGATGTTTGATGAACCGTCTTTCCGGGACGTGGCTCTCTTTTGAGGAGAGGCGGACGTGCGGCCGGTGCGAGGTCGGGGAAACGCGGTGCGCAGGCCGCCGACGATGAAGTTCACCAGCAGCACACCAGCTGCCGGATCCGCGGGAGTGTTCTCTCCGCGCGAGAGACGCTCCACCCGCGTGTCGTTCAGATGGTGCAGCAGCGCGCCCAACGCAAACTGGTAGCCCCACGCCACCTGTCCCCGCGTGGCATGCGGCAGGGCGCGGTGCAGTGCGTCGATGAAGGCATGCGCCAGTGGGTCGAAGTAGCGGCGCAGCACTCGGTCGGACTCCTCGGTGGCGTGCGATAGCTCGCGCGCCACCAGCCGCGCGTAGTACTCGCCCTCGCTGCTTGCGCGCAAGGCCAGCACCGGCGCGGTGAAGGCCTCGATGATTCGCGGCAGCGTACGCGTATCTGCAGGGTTGATGGGGATCTCGGCCAGGGCGGTCAATCGCGCTTCGATGGTCGGGCTCCAGTGCTCGAAGATGGCCTCGAAAAGCGCGCCCTTCGGGCCGAAGTAGTACCCCAGCAGGGCCACTTGCACGCCCGCTTCGTCGGCGATCTGGCGCACGCTTACCGCATGGTAGCCGTGGCGGGCGAACAGCTTCTCGGCCGCCAGGAGGATGGCCATGCGACGGTCGGGGCGCAGCTCGGCCGATTCGGCGCGAGCAGGGAGTCGACGACGGCTGTCGGCGGAAGCCACGGCGTTCATGACTGATTTATTCGATCGTATAAATTTTTTAGTCACTCGTATAAACTCGATTGCGGCTACGCCGCGGTGCGCGCGAGAATCCGTAGCACCGTCAGGATTGCCCCTCGCCGACCAGGGCCCGAAATCCTGGTCAGGGCCGCTGTCGTCGGGGGTTCTTGAGATGCGGTCCGTCTTTCTCGGTAGGCAATCCGCTGGATGCATCCGTCAGCCAGGACCCCAAATTTCATCATCCGAGGAAAACTGAAATGATCGTCGAAAAAGACATCCCCATACCCCTGTCTGATGGCGCAGTGGTCTACTGCAACGTCTTTCGACCTGCCGATGGCGGGCCACATCCGGTTTTGATGACCCATGGGCCCTACGGCAAGGATGCGCATTTCCAGGATGCCTTCACGCCGGCGTGGGATAGCTTGAAGAAGCTTTATCCCGGTTTGGATACCGATGGCTCGAGCGGACGGTACCTTCGCTGGGAGACGCCCGATCCCGATCGGTGGGTGCCCAAGGGCTACGTCGTGATTGCCGTGGACAGTCGCGGCGCCGGCAAGTCTCCGGGTTTGCTCGATCCTCAATCGACGCGAGAGACACAGGACTATTACGAATGCATCGAATGGGCCGGCGTTCAGCCTTGGAGCAACGGCAAGATTGGCTTGCTGGGTATTTCCTACTACGGCATCAACCAGTGGAGGGTTGCAGCACTGAGGCCCCCGCACCTGGCCGCGATCTGTCCCTGGGAGGGCTGTACGGATCCGTATCGCGAACAGACGTACCACGGCGGAATTTTCAGCAACACCTTCGGGGCACTGTGGTGGGAGCGCCAGATCCTTCCGATCCAGAACGGGAATGCGAAGACGCACTATGTCGACCGCGATACGGGCAAGCCGCCCACCGGCGCTCCTTTGGACGACGCGAGCTTGGCGGCCAACCGTGTGAATACGGTCAGTAACCGTCTGCTGCACCCCTTCGACGATGAATGGCATGCCGAAAGGCGTCCTGACCTTTCCAGGATTCAGGTGCCGGTGCTGTCGGCGGGCAATTGGGGCGGCATGGGCCTGCACTTGCGGGGCAATGTCGAAGGCTTCCTCGGCGCGGGCAGCGAGGAAAAGTGGCTGGAGATGCACGGTGGCACGCACTATGAAAGCTTCTTCCTGCCGGAATTCATCGCGTTGCAGCAGCGCTTCTTCGACTGCTACTTGAAAGGCATCGACAACGGCTGGAAGAACGAACCCCGGGTCTTGCTGAATATCCGGCACCCCGGCGACAAATTCGAGTTGCGCAAGGAGAGCGAATGGCCACTGGCGCGCACTCGCTGGACGCCTTTCTATCTCGACAACGAGACTGCTTCGCTGGACCAGGCGCTTCCCCGGAAAGAAGCGGAGTTCGCGTACGACGGCCTGGACCAGGGGATCGAGCTGTCCACACCGCCCATGATCGAAGCCACTGAGATAACCGGGCCTGTGGTCGCGAATCTCTGGGTGAAATCCGCGAGCACCGACATGGACGTTTTCCTGACGTTGCGCGCATTCGATCCCAATGGGAAAGAGGTTTCGTTCAGGGGTGCCACCGATCCCGCCGTGCCGGTGGCGCAAGGGTGGCTCAGGACCTCCCACCGTGCGACTGACCCCGAGAAGTCGCAACCCTGGCGCCCGTTTCACAAGCACGACAAGGCGGAGCCACTGGTGCCCGGACAGCCGTACAAGCTCGCAGTGGAAATCTGGCCGACGTGTGTGGTGCTGCCCAAAGGCTACCGGCTCACGCTGCGGATCGATGGAAAGGACTTCCAGAGAGAGGGCGGCGAGATGTTCCGCCGCGGATCCGGCCCGTTCCTGCATACCGATCCCAAGGATCGGAATCCCGCGATATTCGGCGCACGCAACTTCATCCTGTCAGGCGGCCAGTTCGACTCGCACCTGGTCCTTCCCATCATTCCGGCTGGCTGATTCCGCGGTCAAACGAAAGCTGGGCGTGGGCGCTGGGGTGCGCCCATGCTGGGCGCACGAACGAGAAAGCCGCCCCTGCGTGAACAGGGGCGGCTCTGGATTGGTGCCCGAGGCCGGACTCGAACCGGCACGCCTTGCGGCGGGGGATTTTGAGTCCCCTGCGTCTACCAATTTCACCACTCGGGCAGATCGCGGCGCCCTCGAAAAATAGAGGCGCCGGATGGCCGGCTCGCGACGTTTCGACGATCAGCGAGCGGGCCGCGAGTGTAGCACGCCCTCACCGCCCGGACAGGCACGGCAACACCCCGTCGCCGCGCCGCGACGCTTCGGCCCGAGATCAGGCGGTGTCGCGCTCGGTGATCAGCAATTGGACCAGTTCGTCGGGGGTCGGGACGACCAGGTAGGCGTCCGACTCGCCGCCGGACGAGCCGATCTGCATGCCCGCCGACCGCGCGATCGACAGGATCGCGCGATTGGTCGTCAGGAAGTGCATGTACAACCGCTCGGTGCCCTGGCGCGACGCCTGTCCGACCGCGTAGCGGAAGATCGCCGCGCCCAGGCCATGGCCCCGCGCGTCGGGCAGGACCGACAGGCCCAGCTCGGCATCGTTGGGCCCGGGAATCAGGTGCCCGATGCCCAGCCAGTCGCCTGCCCCGCGCCGCACGCCGTACACGAACGAACGGTCGAAATCGATCTCGCCGACGTAACGCTTGATGTGCGAGTCGTTGACCGGCAATCCGAACCGCAGTCGACGGTCGTCCTGATCCAGCGAGAGGAAGTGATCGCACAAGGACTCGCGATCGCCTTCCTGCAGCTGCTCGATCAAGGCCACCCAGTCGAGGATCCGAGGAGGGATCATGGCGGTCGATTGGACTGTTTGGATAGACATGATGGAACCGATTCTACGCTGCGCCCGGTTTGGCAACCGTGAAAGATGTTGCGGAGCAACAATCATCATAAAGTCTTGAATCAACTATCACTAAAAAATATAAACACTCGGATTTATGATATTTGTTGGTGCATCGCAACACACCTGACACTTGACCACGGGCCAGAGCGCGAACCTCGTCCTTCAGGGCGAGGTCAAGCGAGGCGAGCCCTTTCTGGCACGGAAGGTGCCCCCAGCTCGTGGCGAGGAAGCTCCCGCCTTCAGGCGGGAGTGACTCACAGCCGGAGGGTTCGGGCTGGTGGACCGGTTATGATCGCGCCCCATGCAGATCGCCGACTTCGACTTCGACCTGCCGGCCTCGTTGATCGCGCAATTCCCCCCGGCCGACCGGGGAGCATCGCGACTGCTGGAGGTCGGCGCTTCTCCATCGGTACCGCTGCGCGACCGCGTCTTTCGCGAGTTGCCGGCCTTGCTCACGCCCGGCGACCTGCTGGTCGTCAATGACACGCGCGTCATCAAGGCCCGGCTGCTGGGCATCAAGACCGAAAGCGGCGGGCAGGTCGAAGCGCTGATAGAGCGCGTCACGGATACGTTCACCGCGCTCGCGCAGATGCGCGCGAGCAAGACGCCTCGCGACGGCACGCGCCTCACGTGGCGCGCCGCGGCGGCAGTTGCGGCCGGCAGCGCCGACGCCGGCGCGCGCGTCGTCGGCCGCAGCGGCTCGTTCTTCCTGCTGGCGTTCGACGAGCCGGTGCTCGATGTGCTCGAACGCTGCGGCCATACGCCGCTGCCGCCCTACATCACGCACACGCCCGGCGCCGACGACGATCAGCGCTACCAGACCGTCTATGCGCGCGAGCCGGGCGCGGTCGCCGCGCCGACCGCGGGCCTGCATTTCGATGCGGCCCTGTTCGACGCGCTGCGCGAGCGCGGCATCGAGCGCGCCGAGCTGACGCTGCACGTGGGCGCCGGCACGTTCCAGCCGGTGCGCGTCGACGACCTGTCGCGGCATACGATGCATGCCGAGCATTTCAGCATCCCCGAGCCGACGGTCGACGCGATCGCCCGGACGCGCGCCCGCGGCGGCCGGATCATCGCCGTCGGCACGACCACGCTGCGCGCGCTCGAATCGGCGGCCGACGACGGCGGACATGAGGGATCCGCGGGACGGGTGCGCGCCGGCGCGGGCCAGACGCGGTTGTTCATCACGCCCGGCTACCGCTTCCGCGTCGTGGACCGCCTCGTCACCAACTTCCACCTGCCGCGCTCGACGCTGCTGATGCTGGTCAGCGCGTTCGCCGGCGTCGAGACGATCCGCTCCGCCTACGCGCACGCGATCGCGCAGAGTTACCGCTTCTTCAGTTACGGTGACGCGATGCTGCTGAGCCGCCAGGAACCCGCCGGATGCTGACCTTCGAGACACTGGCCACGCACGGCCCCGCCCGCGCCGGACGGCTGACGCTGAACCACGGCGTCATCGAGACGCCGATCTTCATGCCGGTCGGCACTTATGGTGCCGTCAAGGCGATGTCGCCGCGCGAACTCGACGAGGTCGGCGCGCAGATCATCCTCGGCAATACGTTCCATCTGTGGCTGCGGCCGGGCCTGGACACTTTCGCGAAGTTCGGCGGATTGCACGGCTTCAACGGGTGGAACCGACCGATCCTCACCGACTCGGGCGGTTTCCAGGTATTCAGCCTCGGCGACCTGCGCAAGATCTCCGAGGAAGGCGTGCGCTTCGCATCGCCGATCAATGGCGATCGGCTGATGCTGACCCCCGAGATCTCGATGCAGATCCAGCAGACGCTGAACTCGGACATCGCGATGATCTTCGACGAATGCACGCCGTACGAGATCGACGGCCGCCCGGCGCGGCACGACGAGGCCGCCCATTCGATGCGATTGAGCCTGCGCTGGGCGCGCCGCTCGCGCGACGAGTTCGACCGCCTCGGCAACGCGAACGCACTGTTCGGCATCGTCCAGGGCGGCATGTACGAGGACCTGCGCGACGAATCGCTGGCGGGCCTGATCGACATCGGCTTCGACGGCTTCGCGATCGGCGGGTTATCGGTCGGCGAGCCCAAGCAGGAGATGCTGCGCGTGCTGCGCCATGTCGCCCCTCGGCTGCCCGCCGACAAGCCGCGCTACCTGATGGGCGTCGGCACGCCCGAGGATCTGGTCGAGGGCGTCACGGCCGGCATCGACATGTTCGATTGCGTGATGCCGACGCGCAACGCACGCAACGGCTGGCTGTTCACGCGCTTCGGCGACCTGAAGCTGCGCAACGCCCGCTACAAGGACGACACAAGGCCGATCGACCCGAGCTGCCGTTGCCATGCGTGCCGGCATTTCTCGCGGGCATACGTCCACCACCTGCAGAAGGTCAACGAGATCCTGGGCGCGCGGCTGGCGACGATCCACAACCTGCACTATTACCTTACGCTGATGCGGGAGATGCGCGATGCGCTGCGCGAGGATCGCTTCGATGCGTTCGTCGCGCAGTTCCATGCCGACCGCGCACGCGGCCTCGATTAGCGCCGCCAATCAGCACCGCCCATCACGCTCGAAACGAGGAGACGACAAGCATGACGAACACCACCATCCCGCAGCTCGGCCAGGGCTTCCACTGGCAGGACCTGACCGTCGGCCAGAAGATGCGCACGCATCGGCGCACGATCACCGAGACCGATCTGGTGAACTTCATCGGCGTGACGGGCATGCTCGAAGCGATGTTCATCGATGCGCTCGATGAATCGGGCGGCATCGGCGGGCGGCCCGTGCCGGCCGCGTTGACCTATACGTTCATCGAGGGCTTCCTGTTGCAGTCGATGATCCAGGGCACCGGCCTGGCGCTGCTGGAAATGACGCAAAAGGTGCTCGGTCCGGTGCGCGTCGGCGACACCATTCACGCGATCGTCGAGGTATCGGGCGTGCGCCCGACGTCGAAGGGCAATCGCGCGGTCGTCGATTCGACGATCGACGTCTTCAACCAGCGCGACGAGCCCGTGATGCGCTATACGGCGCGGCGCCTGCTGGCGGGCCGCCCCTGAGCAGAGGCCCGCTCACCCGACACGGGGGAGCCGGCCACAGGCTTCTTACATCGAGAACAGGCGCGAAATCTCGGGACGGCCGTCCATGAACTCGCCCATCCGCTTGCCGATCTGGCGGAAATGGTCGGTCTTGCGGTGGAACTCGACCGCGGCTTCGTCCTGGTAGCGCTCGAGGAACGCGAAGGTTTCCGGGTCCTCGGTGCGCCACAGCGCGTATTCGAGGCAGCCCGGTTCGGTACGCGAGGCAGCGGCCAACTCGTTGGCGACGGCCACGAATGCATCGGCTGAACCCGATTTGACCTTGATCTTGGCAACGACGGCAATCATCGGTGTCTCCTGTCGGATAGTCTGTTTGGGAGCCGACATTCTAATCGAGCCGATTCATCCCGCCGGCGCATCGAGCCGACCGAGCGCCCCCGTTCCGTCAGGCGATACCGCCAGCGCATGCCGCAGCCGTTCCATCGCGATGTCGCGGATGCCCATCCGCCGCATCGCGTCGATCATCGCGTCGAAATAAGCGCGGCACGTGCCGAGGGTGCCCCGACCCGTCGCGATCAGGCGCGCCGCCTCGTCGATGCCGATGTCGTCGATGTAGCGCTCATGCTGGCGATTGGCGACGAAGGTCAGCACGCGTGCCGGCCGGCCATCGATCGAAGCGGCGAGCCAGCGCGCGTCATACACGCCGGACAGCATCTCCCGCCGCCATACCAGCCGCAACTCGTGCTCGACCTTGGCGGCCCCGATCCGGAAAGCGACGCCATTGCAGGCCCCGCCGCGGTCGAGCGCCAGCATCAACCCCGGTTCCGTCACGCTGCCGCGCCCGAACACCGATCGCAGGCAGAAGCGCCGGCGCCAGCCGCGGACCAGCGCGCGATGCTCGCCGTCGTGGTCGAACGCCGGGTTCCACATCAGCGAGCCGTAGCCGAACAGGTAGGCGTCCGTGCAGGGATCGTGACCGGCCAGCGTCTGCGCCAGCGACTCGTCCAGTTCGGCGTCGGTGCGCACCCGTGTGCCGGCCGGGACGCCGGCCCGGAAGGCCGTCAACAGCGAACCGTCGAGCAGCCTTTCGCGATTGATCTGCAGCAGGACCTCGCCGGCCGCCGTCCCGGCCACGGACCGTCCATCCTCGCTCATCGAGCCACCGGCAACCACGTCATTTGACCGTCATGACCTCGCTGAACAGCTCCCAGCCCTTGCCGTTGAAGCGCACCAGCCTCATCGACTGGTACGGCGCGAAGTCGGTCGGCGACGTGTCGATCACCACGCCGTCCAGCGCCATCGGCAGTTGCAGGTTCTTCAGGTTGGCGGCTTCCTTCATCACGTTCTCGCGCGTCAGGTCGTCGCCGCACTGCTTGAGCACCTGCACCATCGTCTGCGCGACGCCATAGCCGAACACCACGAAGCTGTCACCCAGATCAGCCTCGGGATAGTACTTCTTGACGAAGGCCAGCCAGTCCTTGAAGCCGGGATCGTTCTCCCACTGCTTGTCGTTCGGGTCCTTCAGGTAGTTCATCGAAATGATGCCGACGGACTTGTCGAGACCCGCCGGGACCATTACCGCGCCGACCGACGACGAGACGTTGTTCAGGTAGTGCACCGGCTTCCAGCCGATGTCGTGAGCCTTGCGGATCGCCTGCGCCGCGAACTTGGGCGTCGTGATGTTCATGAACACATCGGCGCCCGACGACTTGAGCGAAACGATCTGCGAATCGATCGTCGGATCGGTCACCTCATAGGACACCTCGGCGACGATCAGCTTGCGGCCCGCTTCGCCCAGCCCGTCCTTGAAGCCCTTCAGGTAGTCCTTGCCGTAGTCGTCGTTCTGGAAAATGATCCCGATCTTCGCATCCGGCTTGGTCTTGAGCACGTGCTGCGCATAGACCGCACCTTCGCTGTGGTAGTTGGGCTGCCAGCCCATCGACCACGGGAAATTCTTCGGATCGTTCCACTTGGACGCGCCGCTCCCCAGGAACAGGTGTGGCACCTTCTTGGTGTTCACGTACTTGTGGATCGCCGTGTTGGGCGCCGTCCCCAGCGGCGACAGCATCAGCAGCACGTTTTCCTGCTCGATCAGCCGACGGGCCTGCTCGACCGTCTTGGGCGGCGAGTAGCCGTCGTCCAGCGTGACGAAGTTGATCTTGCGACCGTTGATGCCGCCCTGGTCATTGATGAACTTGAAGTAGGCATCCAGCGTCTTGCCGATCGAGCCGTACGACGACGCGGGACCGCTGTACGCCATGATGTTGCCGATCTTGATCTCGGTGTCCGACGCCCCCGGGCCGTACTTCTTCTGCGCGACCGCCGGTGACGACAACACCAGACCCAGACTGGCGACGATGACCGCCAACTTCGGCGAAAACGACTTCAGCATCTTCTCTCCCATTCGCCGCGCCTCGCGCGGACTCTCTCAAACGTGGGACTGCAACGGTGCGCGCCGGCGGCCGGTGCTGCGTCGACCCCGCGTACACATGGAAACGGCCGGCATGCGCGAACATGCCGGCCGGTGGAACAGCGGACCCGTCAGCGATGCGCGACGGCTTGCGGCTTGCGCCGCGCCTGCAGGCTGCGCAGGCCGCCGGCGACCCCGCTGGGCAGCACGAACATGAAGATGATCAGGAACAGGCCGTAGATCGCCCAGGGCGCGGCCTTCGAGATCTGGTCCGCGATGTTCGGGATGAACTGGATGAAGATCGCGCCGAAGATCGCCCCGGACAACGAGGCCAGGCCGCCGACGACGATCCCGACGACGAACGTGATCGACAGGAACACCGTGAAGCTGTCGGGCGCGACGAACTGCACGGCGATCGCGCCCAGCGCGCCCGCCACGCCGGTGTACAGCGCCGAGACACCGAACGTCAGCGACTTGTACATCTTGTTGTTGACGCCCATGGTCTCGGCCGCGATCGGATGGTCGCGGATCGCCACCAACGCCCGGCCGATCCGCCCCTTGAGCAGATTGCGGCCCGCGACGAACATGATGACCGTGACCACCAGCGTGAAGAAGTACAACCACTGGTCCTGCGTCAACGGCAGGCCAAACGGCGCGTCGGGCTTCATGATGACGATGCCCTGCACGCCGCCGGTCCACTCCTCGATGCCCTTGAACTTCAGCAACTGCGGCAGCGCCACACCGAGCGCGAACGTGGCCAGCGCCAGGTACAGACCTTCGAGCTTGAGCGCCGGCAGGCCGAACAGGAAGCCGACCACCAGGCACAGCGCGCCGGCGATCGGCACCGTCACCCAGTAGGGCACGTTGAACTGATCCATCAGGATCGCGGCCGTGTAGGCGCCGATCGCGTAGAACGCGCCGTGCCCGAGCGAGATCTGGCCGTTGTAGCCGGTCAGCATGTTCAGTCCGAGCAACGCGATCGCGTAAACCAGCACCAACGTGCACTGGAAGACCCGATAGTTGCTGGCCACGAACGGCAGCACGCATAGCGCCACCGCCAGGACGATCAACGCGGGTATCTGCCATTTGGGCCGGGCGGCCGCAGCCGGCAGCGCGGCCGCATCGAAACCGTCGCTCACCGCAGTGGCTGACGTGGTCGTATTCATGGATGAAGTCTCCAAATCGTTGTCAGACACGCGTGACGTGTACTTTGCCGAACAGGCCGGACGGCTTGACGATCAGCACGCCGATGATCAAGACCAGCGCGACCGACAGCTTCAGCTCGTTGCCGATCACGTAGGCGCCGAGCAGGTTCTCGAGCACGCCGACGATGAACCCGCCGACCACCGCGCCTGCGGGGTTCTCGATACCGCCGATCAGCGCCGCCGCGAACGCGTACAGCAGGATGCCGGCCATCATGTTCGGATCCAGGTAGACGACGGGCGCCACCATCATGCCCGCGATCGCGCCGATCGCGGCGGCCAGACCCCAGCCCAGCGCCAGCATCCAGCCGACGCGCACGCCGACCAGGCGACTGGAAACGGGATTCTGCGCGGCGGCGCGCATCGCCAGCCCGAGCGGCGTGAAGCGGAAGAACAGCGCCAGCAGCGCCAGCACGACGAGCGTAACCAGGATCGCGCCCATCTCGTGCGGCGACATGTACGCGTTGCCCAGGAACGAGTTCTCGGGGAACGGGCTCGGGAACGGCTTGATCGTGTACGAGTAGATCCAGCCGGCTACGCTGTTCAGGATGACCAGCAGGCCGATGAACACGACGACCGCCGACAGCTCGGACGAGCCCCGGATCGGCCGCACGACGATCCGCTCGATCGCGGCGCCGATGATGAACGACAGCACGATCGTTCCGAAGAACGCGACCCAGTACGGCATGCCGGCCTGGATCATCGTCCACGCCAGGTAGGTCGAGAACATGGCCATCTCGCCCTGCGCGAAATTGACCAGGTGGGTGGCCTGATAAATCATTACCAGCGCGAGGGCCACGCTGGCGTAGATGCCGCCGGTCGCCAGACCGGCGAATACCTGATGCAAGAATCCGTCCACGTTCAGCCTCCCAGGTACGCTTCGCGCACCGCGTCGTTCTTCTTCACTTCTTCGGCCGGACCGCCCAGGATGAGCCGGCCCGTTTCGAGCAGGTAGGCACTGTCGGCCAGATCGAGCGCCATCGCGGCGTTCTGCTCGACCAGCAGGATCGACACCTTCTCGGTTTCGTTGACCTTCTTCATGATCGAGAAGATCTCGCGCACGATCAGCGGCGCGAGCCCGAACGACGGTTCGTCGAGCACGAGAAGCCGGGGCCGCAGCATCAGCGCGCGCGAGATCGCCAGCATCTGCTGCTCACCGCCGGACAGCGTGCCGGCCTGCTGGGTGCGCCGTTCCTTCAGGCGCGGGAAGTACGTGAACATCCGTTCGTAGTCGCGTTCGACCTCGGCCTTGTTGCGGCGCGTGTACGCCCCCAGGCGCAGGTTTTCCTCGACGCTGAAGTTGACGAACGTGCCGCGACCGTCCGGCACGTGGGCCACCCCCATGCGGACGATGTCCTCGGTCGCCTTGCCGTCGACGCGCTGGCCGGCCAGCGTGATCGACCCTTCGGTCTTGACCATGCCGCACAGCGCGCGCAGCGTCGT
>JAKPAM010000289.1 GCA_029779435.1 Pseudomonadota bacterium
CCGACGCCGATGACGACGACGTGCGCGGCGCGCAGCCGGGCCAGGCCCGCCGCGCCGTACAGCCGGCCCAGTGCGCTGAAGCGGCGATCCTCGGCCGGGTCGCCGACCACGTCGACCACGTCGATCGCTTCGACCGCGTCCTTCACGTCCCTCACATCCTTCGAGACGCCGTTCGGGACATCGTTCGAGGACAGGGCGGGCGCGGGATCGTTCAAGGAATCAGCAGCGACGAGCCGGTCGTCTTGCGCGATTCCAGGTCGCGGTGCGCCCGCGCGACCTCGGCCAGCGGATAGCGCTGGTCGACGCGGACCTTGATCTTGCCCGAACCGACGAGCTTCATCAGCTCGGCGGCCATCTCCTCGAGGTTGGCGCGATTGGCCGTGTGCGTCAGCAGCGTCGGGCGCGTCAGGTACAGCGAGCCCTTGAGCGCCGTCAACGCCATCGGCGGCACCGCCCCGGACGCATTGCCGAACGACACCATCAGGCCGAACGGCTGCAGGCAGTCGAGCGAGACCTGGAACGTATCCTTGCCGACCGAGTCGTAGACGACCGGCACCATCGCGCCGCCGGTGATCTCGCGCACGCGCTCGACGACGTTCTCCTGGCGATACAGGATCGTGTGGTCGCAGCCATGGGCGCGCGCCAGTGCGGCCTTTTCCTCGGAGCCGGCGGTGCCGATGACGGTCACGCCCAGCGCCTTGGCCCACTGCATCGCGATCAGCCCGACGCCGCCGGCCGCCGCATGGAACAGGATCGTCTGCCCCTTCTGCAACCGATAGGTGCGGCGGAACAGGTATTGCACGGTCAGGCCCTTGAGCATCATCGCCGCGCCGGTGTCGAAATCGATCGACCGCGGCAGCTTGACGAGCTGCTTGGCCGGCAGGTTGCGCAGCTCGGCATAAGCGCCGGTCGGCCCGCCCGCATACGCGACGCGGTCGCCGGCCTTGACGTGGGTGACGCCCTCGCCGACGGCGGTGACGACTCCTGCTCCCTCGGTGCCCAGGCCGCCCGGCAACGGCTGCGGATACAGGCCGGTACGGAAGTAGACGTCGATGAAGTTCAAACCGATCGCGCGCTGCTCGACCTGCGCTTCGCCGGGGCCGGGCGCACCGACCTCGACGTCGACGTACTGCATGACCTCGGGACCGCCAGCGGCTTCGATCCGGATCGCCTTGGGCATCAATCGCTCCTCGTGTCGCTAGTGTCGTGGGGACGGCACACGCAAGTGTACCGTGCGCCCATGCCGCATCAGCCCGTCGTGGGAAACGCCGCGCGTCGACCCGCGACGGCGGACGGCATCAGGGGTTCTCAGATGACCTTGCGTTCGCGCAGGCCGGCGCGGGCCGCCTCGTCATAACCGAGCGATTCGAGCACTTCGTCGGTGTGCTCACCGAGCAGCGGCGCGCGACGCTGGATGCCGCCGCCCGACACGGACAGGCCGATCGGCACGCGCGCCACCGGTGCCGGGCTGGGCAGCCCCGGATAGTCGACCGGCTGGAGGATGCCCATCGCCTGGACCTGGGGATGATCGAGCGCCTGCTGCGGGCTGAGCACCTTCCCGCACGGCACCTTGGCCTCGGCCAGTGCCTGGCGAGCCTCCTCCAGCGTGCGTTCGGCGCACCAGCGGCTCATCCGCTCGCTGATGATCTCGCCGTTGTCGCCGCGCTTCTGGTCGGTATCGAACCGCGGGTCGCCGATCCAGCCCGGTTCGCCGACCAGCTTGCACCAGCGCGCGAACAGCGGGTTGCCGACGACCTGGACCAGCAGCCAGCCGTCCTTGCAGCGGTAGACGTCGGACGGGCCGGCGCCCTGGGCGCGGTTGCCCGACGCGACGCGATTGATGTTGATCGCCGACTGCTCGATCAGCGGCACGTTGTTCAGCGAGATCGCGGTACCCAGCAGCGAGGTGGTGACCATCTGCCCGCGGCCGCTGCGCTGCTTCTCGTACAACGCCGCCAGCGTGCCGAACGCGCTGTGCAGCGCGGTGCCGAAGTCGACCCAGTTGACCGCCGCGCGGTACGGATGCTCGGGGGTACCGCCCATGTAGAGGGTGCCCGCCATCGCCTGGCCGATGCCGTCGAAGCCGACGCCGGTGGCCATCGGGCCGATCGGACCGAACGCCGACACGTGGGTCAGGATGATGTCGGGCTTGATCGACTTGAGCGTCTCGTAGTCGAGACCCATCGCCTCGAGCGTCTGCAGCGGCAGGTTGGCCAGCACGACGTCCGCGGTCTTGACCAGCTTGCGAACGATCTCGCGGCCTTCGTCGGTCATCGGGTTCAATGTGACCGACAGCTTGTTGCGGCCCATCTGCATGAAGCCCGCGCCCTGACCGTCTTCGGTGATCGGTGTCGTGTAGCGATCCTCGCTGCCGTCCAGTTTCTCGATGCGGATCACCTCGGCGCCGTATTCGCCCAGAATCGTCGCGCAATAGGGGCCGGCGATGTAGCGGCCGAAATCGAGCACGCGGACACCGGCGAGCAACGGCTTGCCGTCGGCGTTCGTGGCGGCGGGGTTAGCCGTTCCGGGCTGGGCGGATTGAGTCATGGCATTCCTTTGGCATTCAGGGGATCGGGGCACCGCGAACGAGCGCGGTGCGCCTCGACGGCGGTGATACGGTACCGCCGGCGCGGCCCCCGCTGCGACGTTTCATTGGACAGACCGTCCGGACCGCAACGCAGCACACACCCGAAAGCTGGCAAGATCCAGCGGCACGCGCGATCGACCCGGCGCGCCATGACGCGGCTGCCCATCGTGCACGCCCCTGATCCGGACACCGTCCCGACCCCATTCAACCTTCGTAGCAGAACGCCTCACCGCCATGCCCGACATCCAAACCCTGCAATCGATGCTTCCGCCCGGTCCGCTGCTGAACACGCTCGGCGGCGCCCGCATCCTGTCGATCGACGACAACGGCTCGCCGCGCGTCGAGTTCACCGCGCGCCCCGAGTTCTGCCATACCAACGGCACGATCGTGCAGGGCGGCTTCATCACGGCATGGCTCGACTTTTCGATGGCATTCGCCACCGGCATCCGCACGCAGGGGCAGGCCACCGTCGCCAGCCTGGACATCAACGTCAGCTTCCTCGAGCGCGTCGGCCCCGGCAAGGTCGTCGTCGAAGGCCGCGTGCGCCGGATGGGCAAGCGGGTCGCCTTCCTCGAAGCGACGCTGTTCGACGAGCACGGCAAGACGGAACTGGCCGTCGCCACGTCGACCGGCATGCTCGTGCCGCGCTGATCGGACCCCGCTGATCGTGCCGCGCTGACCGCGCCACGACGCCGCGCGCCTCGAGGCGGGAGCGGCGCACCGGAAGGGCGCCATCGATACGCTACCATCGACGCGCGCCCCGGCCCCCGGAGCGACGCATCGACACCCACAACAAGAGGTCAAGAGGATGACATCCCCGCACAACAGGATCGCATTGGTCACCGGCGCGGGCACCGGCGTCGGCAAGGCGGCGGCGCTGGCGCTGCTCGCGGACGGCTACCGCGTGGTGTTCGCCGGCCGGCGCCCCGAGCCGCTGGCCCAGGCGATCGCCGAATCGGGCCATGCCGACCGCGCGCTGGCCGTGCCGACCGACGTGTCGGATCCGGCGGCCGTCAAGGCCCTGTTCGACCGGATCCGCGCGACCTGGGGACGGCTGGACCTGCTGTTCAACAACGCGGGCATCGGCGCCCCGGCGGTGCCGCTCGAGGACCTGAGCGTCGAACACTGGAAGAAGGTCGTCGACATCAACCTGACCGGGATGTTCCTGTGCATCCAGCAGGCGTTCGCGCTGATGAAAAGCCAGGCGCCGCGCGGAGGCCGCATCATCAACAACGGATCGATCTCCGCGCACGCGCCGCGCCCGAACTCGATCGCCTACACATCGACCAAGCACGCGGTGACCGGCTTGACGAAATCGGCGTCGCTCGATGGGCGCAAGTACGACATCGCGTGCGGACAGATCGACATCGGCAACGCGCTGACCGACATGGCATACCGCATGACGCAGGGCGTCCCGCAGGCCAACGGCGAGATCGCGGTCGAAGCGGTGATGGACGTCGGCATCGTCGCCAACGCGATCGTTCACATGGCGAGCCTGCCGTTGGACGCCAACGTGCAGTTCATGACCGTCATGGCGACCAAGATGCCGTTCGTGGGACGGGGGTGATGCCGCCCGGCGACGCGGGCGGTGGCCCGCCCGCCCGCCAGGTCCTGTTGACCGCAGCCGTCGTTCTCGTTACTCGATCCGGTACGCCAGGCCGGTGACGAACAGCGTGTCGCCCTTCTTCACGCCGGAGCCCGGGTCGCTGCTGTAGCGATAGCCGAGCGTCGCCGTCAGGCTGAAGCGCTTGTTGATCGCGACGGCCAGGCCGGCGTCGAACGTGCCGCGGAACTCGCCGGTATCACGCAGGTTCGGATACAGCACCAGGCGCTGGCGGAACGCGGTGGTATCCGAGAGCTTGTGCGTCGACTCTTCACCGAGCAGCAGATTGGCGCTGCCATAGGTGTCGCGCGTGCGATCGGCGACCACGGTCGCGACCTGGTAGTCGTCGTACGTATAGCCGACACCACCGAACACGTCGAACGTGGTCTGCGGCGCCTTGATGACGTGATAGCCGACACCGACACCGGCCGACAGCCGCGCATTCAGGTTGGCCATCCGGTCGCGCAGGAAATCGCCCTGTCCGAACGCGAACACGTCGGTGTTCAGGTCGCGATCGTAGCGGCCGGTCAGCAGCAGTTGGTCGGCCGACGTCGAGCCATTGTTCTTGCCGCGCAGATAGCGACCGCCGAGCGTCCATTTGTCGAGGGTGCTCGCCTTCACCGCATCCGCGGTCAGGCTCAGCGTGTTCGAACGGCTGTTGCCCGATGCGTAGCTGAGCCCTGCCCCGAGCACCGCGCGCCAATTGTCATCCGGCTTGACCTCGACCTGCGCCAGCGCGTTGCCGGCAACCAGCGCCCCAAGGGCGATCCCGCATGTCACACGACCCAACATCTGTCTGCTCTCCTGAAGATTTTGTTGACGAGTCGGTCATGTTGTCATCGGCTTGCAACGGATTCGTCAATCAAAACGTTAAGCATCGCAAGGAGTGGTTTTCGGACAACGCGGAGAAATGACAGCGGAACGGCCCAACGGCCGCAGCCCGGCGCCGATCGAGCATCGGGGCCGGGCACCGGATTTCAGGGGGATTTGCGGCCCGGCACGCACGCCGGACCGCGGCGCGATCAGCCGCGCAGGACGTCGCCGATCACGCCTTCGTTGACCAGTTGGCCGAACTCGGCCTCACCGATCGACAGGTACTGGCCGAGCACCTCGCGCGTATGCTGGCCCAGCAGCGGCGGCGGCAGCCGGTATTCGATCTGCGATTCGGAAAACCGGAACGGACTGGCGATGCCCGGCACCTTGACGCCGAACGGATGGTCCATTTCGATCTTGTTCTGATGCGCGATCGATTGCGGATGCTCGAGCGCCTGCTTGTAGTCGTTGATCGGGCCCGCCGGCACGCCGACCTCGTACAGGATGTCTTCCCATTCGGTGCGCGTCTTCTGCTTGAGCGCGACCGACAGTTCGTCGAACAGTGCCGGGAAGTTCTTCAGGCGGCCGCCGTTGGCCGCGAAGCGCTCGTCGGTGGCCAGTTCGGGCCGGCCGATCGCGCCGCACAGCTTGACGTACTGGCTCTGATTGCCGCAGGCGATGATCAGCTCGCCATCCGCGCACGGAAACACGCCGTACGGTGCGATGTTGGGCGACGCGTTGCCGGTGCGCGTGGGCGGCGTGCCGCTGAGCAGATAGTTCATCGCCGCGCCCGAGCTGACGGCCAGCGCGACGTCGTGCAACGACACGTCGATGTGCTGGCCCTGACCCGTCACGTTGCGATGATGCAACGCGGCCAGCATCGCGACCGTCGAATACATGCCGGTGAACAGGTCGATGACCGGCAGGCCCATCCGCTGCGGGCCGGCGCCGGGCAGGCCGTCGCGTTCGCCCGTCACGCTCATCAGACCGCCGAGGCCCTGGAACAGGTAGTCGTAGCCGGGCCGCTCGGCATGCGGGCCGGTCTGCCCGAAGCCGGTCAGCGACAGGTAGATGATGTCGGGCCGGATCTTGCGGATGTTCTCGTAGTTGAGCCCGTACTTGGCCAGGCCGCCGACCTTGTAGTTCTCGATGAAGATGTCGCAGTGCTCGACCAGCCGGCGGATCAGCTCCTGACCGCGCGGCTTGCTGATGTCGATCGCCACGCTGCGCTTGTTGCGGTTGGCAGACAGGTAATACGCCGACTGGCGCGTATCCTTGCCTTCGGCATCTTTCAGCCAGGGGGGCCCCCAATGGCGCGAATCGTCTCCGTCGCCGGGCTTCTCGATCTTGAGCACGTCGGCGCCCAGATCGCCGAAGTTCTGCATGCTCCAGGGGCCCGCGAGCACGCGGGACAGGTCGAGCACGCGAATGCCATTGAGAGGGCCAGCCATTTCATCTCCTCGGTTACCGCTAAAATCGGAATCTCGTTTGTACGCCTCGCCTCAACCGCCGGAACGCGCGCCTCGCGCACGAACTCACTGAAGCGGACATCTGCTCGGCTCGGATTGTAAAGGATGATCCGCAGCCGTCCGCTCGTGTGCGTCCAGTATCGCGCAATGGAATCCCTGCTCATATCGATCGGCGTCGTCGCCCTGGCCGAAATCGGCGACAAAACCCAACTGCTGTCGTTCATCCTGGCCGCGCGCTACCGCCGGCCGTGGCCGATCATCGCCGGCATCCTGGTGGCCACGTCGTTCAACCACGCGATGGCCGGCGTGGCCGGCGCCTGGATCGGTTCGCTGCTGTCGCCCGGTACGCTGCGATGGGGCCTGGGTCTGTCGTTCATCGCGATGGCGGCCTGGATCCTGGTCCCCGACCGGCTGGACGATGCCGATCTGCGGACCCAACCGCGCCTGGGCGTGTTCGGCACGACGCTGTGCGCCTTCTTCCTCGCCGAGATGGGCGACAAGACGCAGATCGCGACGGTCGCGCTGGGTGCGCGGTTCGACTCGATCGCCGCCGTGGTGGCCGGCACGACGATCGGCATGATGCTGGCCAACGTGCCGGCCGTGATCGTCGGCGAGAAGCTCGCGCACCGGTTGCCGGTGCGCCTGGTCCATGGAATCGCCGCCGTGATCTTCGCGGTGATCGGCCTGGTGACGCTGACCGGCGGCGCGGATGGGCTGCTGTGAGCGGCCGGGCCGGGCGGCGCCGGCGGGAACGACGACCCGGCTGACGGGCACGCGGCGCTCCCGCATGCGACGATCCGGGATGCGCCGATCCGGCAACGAAGAAAAGTGAAGGAAACGACCGATATGCGCCCGCCCCCCGAATCCGCCGCGACGGCCTCCCCCGCATCCGCCTCCGATCCGGTGGCCGCCACGTCGACGCCGGCGGCCGCCTCCCCTGCCCGCACCCGGCCGATGATCATCGCCTACGTGTTCGGCAACTTCGTGCTGGGCACCGGCGTGATGATCGCCACGGGGATGCTGAATGTCCTGGCTTCCTCGCTGTCGGTCTCGCTGGCCAAGGCCGGCCAGCTCGTCGCGATCCCCGGGCTGGTGCTGGCCATCGGCGCGCCGATGCTGGCGCTGATGACCGCGCGCATCGAGCGGCGCCGGCTATTGGTGACGGCGACCGCGCTGTTCGCGCTCGGGCACGCCGCCTGCGCGCTGGCGCCCGGCTACCTGTCCCTGCTGCTGCTGCGCACGGCGGCGCTGATGGGCGTCGCCGTGTTCACCCCGCAGGCGGCCGCCTCGGTCGCGCTGCTGATTCCGCGTGAACGCCAGGGCGCCGCGCTGGCGACGTTGATGGTCGGCTGGTCGCTGGCTGCCGTGCTGGGCATGCCAGCCGGCGCGCTGATCGCCGCCCATTTCGGATGGCGCGCCGGCTTCGGACTGATCGCCGTACTGGCGCTGGCCGCCGCGGTGTGGGTGGCCATCGTGACGCCCCGGGGGCTCTACGTGCAGCCGATCGGACGCGCGGCCTGGTCCGGCGTGTTCGGCAGCCACCGTCTGGTCCTGGTGCTCGCGGTCACGCTGCTGACGGCCGGCGGGCAGTTCGTGCTGCTGACTTACATCACGCCGCTGCTCGATGCGATCACCGGTTCGAGCAGCGCGGCGATCGCCGGGATGATGATGTTGTTCGGCCTGTTCGGCGTGACCGGCAACATCATCGCGACGCGCCGGATCGACCGGCTCGGCACCGATCGCGCGGTACTGATATCGGTCTGGGCGATGCTCGCCGGTCTGCTGCTATGGGGCGTGCGCGACCTGGCCGCCGCCACCGCGCTGGCCTGGCCGCTGCTGATGGCCAGCATCGTGCTGTGGGGCCTGGGCACCTTCGCGACGAACTCGGCCCAGCAGGCTCGGCTGTACCAGACGAGCCCGTTGCTGGCGCCGGTGTCGATCGCGCTGAACTCGTCGTGCATGTATGCCGGACAGACCATCGGCGCGAGCCTGGGGGGCGCAGGCGTCACGCTGTTCGGCCCGGGCGCGCTGCCGTGGGTAGCCTCGGCAACGATGGCGGTCGGGCTGTTGGTGACGATCCGCGCGACGGGGGCGCGGCACGTCGCTTAGGGCCTGTCAACGCTACGACCGACCCTGCCCCTTGGCCCGATGGGTGAAGCGCTGGTCCATTCACTCGCTTCCCCGCGGTCAAACCCGTAGCTTCCCCCGGAACCCCCGCGCCGCGTAATAGGAGTTGGCGCCGTTGTGATACACGAAGACCGTGTCATAGCGGCGATCGCAGAACAGCGCGCCGCCCAGATCGCGAATCGCGGCCGGCGTCATGATCCAGCTGGAAGTCTTCAGATCGAAGGCGCCCGACTGCTGCAGCGCGCGATAGTCGGCCTCGGTCAACAGCTCGATGCCGATGTCGGCGGCCATCTCCAGCGCCGAGGATGCCGGTGGATGGTCCTTGCGTGATTGCCTGGCTGCCTGGTCGTAGCACAAGCTGCGGCGTCCCTTCGGGCTTTCAGCCGCACAATCGATGAACAGCAGCGCCCCGTCGGCGGCCTCCCCTCCGATGACATCGGGTTCGCCGCCACTGGCTTCCATCGCCGCCAGCGCCTCCAGCGTCCCGCTGCTGGCGGAAGCCAGCCGCTTCTCGACGGTTTGCCAGGTAATGGCCGGATGACGTTCCGGATGGCGGGCGAAGCGTTCTTTCAGGATCGCGATCGACACTGGCTTACGGCTGGTCATGGGTGGCGCTCCATGGGATGCTCCTGCTTTCCGGGGCGGGAACGGCTGATCGTAATCCCCCCCGCCCGCACCCGGCGAGGCCATTCCTTCCCTTCAGTACGAGAGGCCTTTGTGCGGCTTGGCCTCGGGGGAATCGAGTGTCGAGTGTCGGGTGTCGGGTGTTGGGTGTTGGGTGTTGGGTGTTGGGTGTTGGGTGTTGGGTGTTGGGTGTTGGGTGTCGCATTCGACCTTTGCGCGGGTGCGTCACGGGGTCGCCGCCCTGGTGGGAGGGGCGACGTCCAACGAGACCGCTCGTAATCGGCCGTCGCCCCTCCCACCAGGTCGACGCCCGGAGCCATTGGGAGTACACGGTTCGTGCCTTGCGAAGGACCGTGCCTGTTATCCGTGGCCTACGATTCGTGCCTGGCGATGGGCTGGCGATGGTCGATATCGCTCCGAACATTGACGTGCACCTCGCCCTTGAACTCCGATGGTGACGAGGTGTCGCCCGGTGGGTGTGAGGGCGGCGGCCATCGAGGGCGCCGAGGAGCGCAGCGATCGGATGGGCGCGCGCAGCGCGCTTCGTTCCTCTGACTCGCGGCGCATGTTTGAGCGTAGTGAGCGTAGCGAACGAAGCGAGTTCGCCGCGCCCATCCGATCGTGAGCACCGGAGGGGAGTCGTCGCTATGCGACGACCGCTCTCGTTGGCCGCCGCCCTCACACCCCCCGGGCGGCGCCGCCGTGACAGTCACCACGCAAAGGTCGGCCCCCCCCCCAGGATCGATGACAGACCCTAATGCATCGCCCCGAACACCCGGCCGATCAGCTTGCTGCCGGTCCCGATCGGGTCCTGCCGGATCTGCCGCTCCTGCTCGGCCAGCACGCGATACAGGCCATCGAGCGCCTTGTCGGTCACGTACTGCTGGACGCTGGCCGCGTCGCCCTTGATCAGGCCGATCGTGCCCGCCTTGTCGGCCAAAGCGTTGTACTGGCGCGCCAGTCCCAGCTTGCCGACGTTCTGCTCGACGATCGGCAGCAGCTTGACCGTCAGCGGCTCGCGCGTCTTCTCGCGGAAGTACTCGGTGACCGCGTCCTCGCCGCCGGTCAGGATCGCCTTGGCGTCCTTCACGGACAGGTTGCGAACCGCGCCGATCAGCACCGGTCGCGCCTGCGCGACCGCCAGTTCCGCCGCCCGGTTCATCGTCTCGACCAGGCGATCCAGGTCGTCGCCGCGACCGGCGAGCCGCAGCAGTTTCTCGCCCTGGCGCAACCCGTCCGGCAGCGGGATGCGTACCTTCTCGTCGCGCAGGAAGCCGCCCGCCGCGCCGAGCTGGGCGACGGCCGCACCCGCGCCCTTCTCCAGCGCCTGCCGCAACGCGGCGGTGGCATCCGCATTCGTGAACGCATCGAGCCCTGCCGCGCGCGCGGCGCCGGGTAACCCTACCGCGGCCAGGCCGGCGGCCAGCGCCACGATCAGCAGGCGACCCATCGAACGACGCCTGCCGGCCAGCGCACTGCGCGAACGAGGGGAATACGGCGGGCTCGGACGGCCGCTGGATGACATCGAAGCACTCCTGACGCAATCGGCGAAAGCCGCATTGTCGTGCGAGCCGGGCAAGCCTTCCAAATCGCATGCGTCGCGTGAATGAATCGGCGCCTCCTTAGGCCGCAGGACGATTCAGCCGCGCCATAAGTGCATGACCGCGTACGCGCGCCACGGCCGCCAGGCTTCGGCGCGCGCCAGCGCCTGGGCGGCGGTCGCCACGCCCAACTGACGGCGCACGATCAGATCGCCGGCCGGAAACGCATCCGGGCAGGCGAGCGCCCGCATCGCGATGTACTGCGCGGTCCAGTCGCCGATACCCGGCAGCAGGCGCAGCGCGCGGACCGTGTCGTCGACCGGCTGCCCCGGCTCCAGACGCAATCGTCGATCGTCGATCGCCGCGGCCAGCGCGAGGATCGAACGCGCGCGGGCAGCGATGATGCCCAGCGATGCGATGTCGTCGACAGTCCGTCCGGCGATCGCTGCGGCAGCGGGGAACGCGCGGTCCAGATCGGTGAACGGCGTGGCGACCGGCGCGCCGAAGCGGGCCGCGAAGCGTCCGCTCAGCGTGCTGGCGGCCTTGACGGTGATCTGCTGGCCCAGGATCGCGCGCACGGCGAGCTCGAAGCCGTCGAACGCGCCGGGCACGCGAACGCCGTGGCCATCCCGGACCAACGCACCGAGCGTCGACGCGATCAACGACGGCGACGCGCGCAGGTCGAGCAGACGGCGGACGCCCGACAGGCACTCGCCCCGCCGGCTCGACAGCGAGGCGGATAGCGTGACGTCGAGGGTCCCGACGCCCACCGCCCGCACGCGACGCGACGGCCGCACGACCAGCCATCCGATCGTCGGTCCTCCTTCGGCCCCTCTTTCTGCACCGGTTTCTGCACCGGTTTCTGCACCGGTTTCTGCACCGGCCTCTGCATCGGCTTCGGTGCCGGCTTCGCCCCAGCCCCTGCCTGGCGGCAGCGCGACCACGCGCCGGTAGCCGTCATCGTCAGCCGCCTCGACACCGGGAATCGCACGCGTGCGCAGGAACCCGCGCAGATGATCCCAATCCAGCGGCAGGCGAAAGGCGAGCCGATGGCATCGCGGCGGACGGGATGAAGTTTCGATCAGCGACACGTCGTCGATTATGCGCGGGTACGGCGAACGTAACCGACCGCCCGGGACTTAGAATGGGCGGCGCCATACCGATAACCGCGCGATAACCACGCGATGCCCCCCGAGGAGACCCCGATGCGCCGATCCCGGCCCCCCCGTCCCGATACCGTTCGCCGCCGGCTCGCCGCGGCCACGCTGGCCACTCCGCTGTGGCTGCCCGCGATGGCGCGCGCGCAGGCGGATACGTACCCGAACAAGCCGCTGCGCTTCATCGTGCCGCTGGGGCCGGGCAGCGGTGCGGACACGGCGACGCGCTTCCTGGCCGAACGCACGTCGACGATCCTCGGGCAGCCCGCGATCACCGAGAACCGTCCCGGCGCCGACATGCTGATCGCGGTGCAGAGCCTGCTGAGCGCACCGCCCGACGGCCATTCGATCCTGATGCTGTCGCCCTCGTCGGTCGTCATCAATCCGGTGGTGCAGAAGGACCTCCCTTATGACGCGCAGAAGGACATCCGTCCGCTGGCCACGATCACGCGCAGCTTCGCGGTGTACGTCACGCGCGCCGATGGTCCGCTGACGTCGATGAAGGATGCCGTCGACGCGGCGCGCGCCCGGCCCGGCGGCGTCAGCATGTCCAACTATGGCCATCACTACCGCCTCGGCGCGATCTCGCTGGAGCGGCCGCTGAACGTCAAGTTCAATCACGTCGCGTACAAGGGGGCGGCACAGGCGATCAACGACGTCGTCGGAGGCACGATCGACGTGGCGCTGACCGACCTGACCGGCGCGCTGCCGTTGATCGACAGCGGCAAGATCCGCGCACTGGCCGTCACCGGGCGCGCGCGCCATCCGCGGCTCCCCAACGTACCAACGGTCGCCGAGACGGTGCTGCCCGGCTACGACCTGTACGTGTGGATCGGGTTCGGCGTGCACGGCAAGACGCCCGAGCCGATCGCGCGCAAGCTCGAGGCGGCGCTTGTCCAGGCGATCAAGTCGCCCGAGTACGCGAAGTACAACGCCGAGCAGGGCGCCAGCGAGATCGTCGGCACCGGCGGCGACCAGCTTGCCGCGCTGATCGCGTCCGAGACCGAGCGCTACCGGACGCTGGTGCGCCAGATCGAGGCCGATCCGAAGTAGCCGCATCGGGAAACGCGGTCCGGCCGGGGGACGAGCACGCCACGAACACCCGGATCGATCAGCGTTTCCCCTGCCGTCGTGGCCGACGGAAAGATGGTCCGGCGACGCCCAAACCGGTTATGCTAGCCCTTCGCGTCGATGAGATGACCCGCGTCCGGCCTGCGCGCCGGCGACGAAGGTCACCGCCGACCGACACGACCCGCCCAACCGGCGATGAGGAGACCACGATGAAGCCGACCCCCAACCGCCTGGCGACCAGCCCGGCCAAGGCCGGATTTTCCGCGACACCGACGTTCGACCCGTTCTGGGCCGGCACGCGCCATGGCGAACTGCGCCTGCAGCATTGCCAGGCCTGCGGCAGCCATATGCTGTATCCGCGGCTGCGCTGTCCGGACTGCGGATCGGTCGACCTGGATTGGAAGCGGGCCAGCGGCAAGGCGCGCCTGCATTCGTACGTGAGCCCGCCCGTGCCGGCGTCCGAGCGCGCGGGCGACCCGCCTTACGTGATCGCTGTCGTCGAACTCGACGAGGGCGTGCGGATGATGTCGAAGCTGGTCGGCCTGCCGCCCGACTCGACCGCCCTGCCCGCCGACATGCGGCTGGAAGTCGTCTTCGAGCCCCGTGGCGACGAAATGCTGCCGGCGTTCAAGCGCGCCGGAAGCTGACGGCCGGGCCAGCGCCGATCAATTCCACCCGGCCGCCGCGCTCGGGCGATTCGACCTGAGCGTGGACAGGCCCTGAGGCCTGCTCACGCAACGATCGGGTCCTAACCCAGGCGCCGTTCTCGCGTCTCGCCCAGCGCCAGGTACAGGCGGTTCAGGCCTTCCATGATGGCCGCATGCGAGTGGGACGGCGTCGCCGATTCGAGCGTTTCGACGAGCCGCGTTTCGAAGCGATCCATCGCGGCACGCCCCTGCGGCGTCAGTTCGAGACGGCTGGCACGCTTATCGCTCGGATCATTCAACGCGACAACCCAGCCGCGATCACGCAGGTCGGCGAACTGCAGCGACACCGTGGGACGCGCGACCAGCGAGGACGCGGCGATCTCGCCGGCGCGCTGCGGACCATTGCGCAGGAACAGCAGCAGCCGGTAGTGCGCCAGGCTCATCTCCTGCTGACGCGCCATCTGTTCGAACTCGCGAAACATCGCGACGATGCTGCGCACCGACGCGACCTTGCGCTGGCGATCGGTCGGCGTCTTCATCGCTCGCTCCGCCCGATGCGGCCCGTCATGCGCCACGCGGCCAGTAGCGCTCGCGCAGCGAACGCTTGAGCAGCTTGCCGGTGGGCAGGCGCGGCAGCGTGTCGATGAAGTCGATCGACTTCGGCACCATGTACCGTGCCACCCGCGTGCGCGCGAACGCGATCAGTTCGTCGGCCAGCGCGGCGCTGGCCTTGACGCCGGGCGCGGTCTCGACGATCGCCTTGACCTCCTCGCCCATCTCGGCGTTCGGCACGCCGATGACGGCGACGTCGGCCACCTTCGGATGCAGCGCGAGCGCGTCCTCGACCATCTGCGGGTAGATGTTGACGCCGCCCGAGATGATCATGAACGACTTGCGATCGGTCAGGTACAGGTAGCCTTCGTCATCGACGTGGCCGACGTCGCCCAGCGCGGTCCAGGTCGGATGCCGCGGATGCTGGGCCGCGCGCGTCTTGTCCGGATCGTTGTGATAGTGGAACGGCATCGCATCACGCGCGAAGTAGACGAGCCCCGTCTCGCCGGTCGGCAGTTCGTTGCCTTCGTCGTCGCAGATGCGCAGCTCGCCGATCAGCGCGCGGCCGACCGAGCCGGGATGCGCGAGCCACTCGGCGCTCGTGATCGACGTGATGCCGTTGCCTTCGGTGCCGCCGTAGTATTCGTACAGGATCGGCCCCCACCAATCGATCATTTGCCGCTTGACCTCGACCGGACACGGCGCGGCCGCGTGGATCGCGACCTTCAGGCTGGACACGTCGTACGCGAGGCGCTGGGCGTCGGGCAGCTTGAGCATCCGGACGAACATCGTCGGCACCCATTGGCTGTGCGTGACGCGGTAGCGCTCGATCATCGCGAGCGCCAGCGCCGGATCGAACTTGTCCATGAACACGACGGTTCCGCCGAGGAACTGCACGTTCATCGAATAGCCGAGCGGCGCCGCGTGGTACAGCGGCGCCGGCGACAGATAGACCGATTCGGCGTCGAAACCATAAGCGCGCATCTGCTCGCGCCGCGCCGGCCCTTCGGTGACCAGGCCGTGCGGCTGCGCGCGGATGATGCCCTTGGGCCGGCCCGTCGTCCCGGAGCTGTACAGCATCGCGCCGCCCATCCACGGCGGGTCGATCGGCTCGGCGGGGTAAGCGACCAGCGTGTCCTCGTAGCTGTCCCAGCCCGGCACGACGCCGTCGATCATCAGCCGGGCCAGCAGCGCCGGCGGCCCGCTGTCGGATGCGCCGTCCCCATCCGACCCGCCGGCCTCGTCCTGCGCATCGATCGCGGCCAGCAGTTCGCGCATCGCATACGAGCCGATCAACACCCGCGAACCGCTGTCGCGCACGATGTAGCGCGCCTCGGCCGGCGTCAGGAAGCGATTGACCGGCGTGACCAGCAGCCCCGACCGATACGCGGCCCAGCACACCTCGAAATAACGCGGATGGTTCTCCATCACCAGCGCGAAGTGATCGCCGCGCCGCAGGCCGAGCCGGTGCAGGTATTGCGCCAGACGCATCGACCGCTCGTCGAGTTCGCGATAGGTGACCACCGCGCCGGACGGCCCGTGGATGACCGCGGGCTTGTCGGGGGTCAGGCGCGCGTGATCGCCCAGGTATTGCGGTTCAGGCATCGATGGGTGTCCAATCAGGCTTCAATTGGTTTTATCATTAAAACAAGAATAACCCAGGGAGCGGCATCGCGATGCATGCGATAGCGCGTGATGGAACGCTCGCCCATCGATGACAGGAGACATGCGGCAATGAACTTCGAGTTTTCGCAGGAACTGGACATGCTGCGCGACCAGGCGCGGCGGATGCTGGCCGAGCGATCGGCGATCCCGGCGGTGCGCGACGTGCTCGAGGGCCGCAAGCCCTGGGACCGCGCGCTATGGAACGAGATGGCCGGCCTGGGCTGGCTGGGCGCCGCGGTGCCGGAGTCGTTCGGCGGCGTGGGCCTCGGCCACGAGGGCCTGTGCGTGATCGCCGAGGAAGTCGGCCGCGCGATCGCGCCGGTACCGTTCACGTCGTCGGTGTCGCTGGCCACCGAGGCGCTGATGACCTGCGGCACCGATGCGCAGCGCACGCAGTGGCTGCCGCCGCTGGTCGCCGGTGAACGCGTCGCATGCTTCGCGCTGGCCGAGGGCCCGGGCCATCCCGGCGACCGGGCCATCACCGCGACGCTGCGGGACGGCCGCTTGAGCGGCGGCAAATGGCCGGTCGCGGACGGCGGCATCGCCGACCTGGCGATCGTGGCCGCCCGCGACGCGGACGGCACCGCGACACTGGCCCTCGTCGACCTGACGCAGGCGGGCGTCTCGCGCCAATCGCTGAAGACGATCGACCCGACGCGCGAGCACTCGCGGCTCGATTTCACCGACGTGCCGGCCGTGCCGCTGGGCGACGGCGCACCGCTGGGCTGGGCAGCGATCAGCCGCGTGCTCGACCGCGCGGCCGTGCTGATCGCGTTCGAGCAGATCGGCATCGCGCAGCGCTGCCTGCAGATGGCCACCACTTATGCCAAGGAGCGCCATGCGTTCGGCCGGCCGATCGGCTCGTTCCAGGCGATCAAGCACAAGCTCGCCGACGTCTACATCGCGCTCGAGCTGGCGCGGTCCAACGCGTACTACGGCGCCTGGGCGCTGCAGGCCGACGCGCCCGAACTGCCGCTGGCCGCGGCCAGCGCGCGGGTCAGCGCCACCGACGCGGCCCAGTTGGCCAGCAAGGAAAACATCCAGACCCACGGCGGCATGGGCATCACCTGGGAGGTCGACGCGCACCTGTTCCATCGCCGCGCCAAGCTGCTGGGCCTGGCGATCGGCAGCAACGTCTGGTGGAAGGACCAGTTGGTGACCCGCTGGGGCGAGCAACTGCAGCGGCAGGCCGCTTGAAACGACCGGCCTTCAACGAACCCGCTTAGCAAAGAACGGAGACGAGATGGACTTCAACGACACCCCCGACGAGGCGCGCTTCCGCGCCGAGGTTCGCGCGTTCCTCGATGCCAACGCGACGCCGCGCAAGCCCGGCGATCCTGCGCAGCGCGTGCGCTACCTCGAAGGCGCCGAGGGCCTGCAGCGCGCCCGCGACTGGCAGCGGCGCAAGTACGAGGCGGGCTTCACCGGCATCACCTGGGACAAGCGCTGGGGCGGCCGCGGCGGCACGCCGATCCAGCAGGTGATCTACAACCAGGAGGAGGCCCGCTACCAGGTGCCGCGCGGCGTCTACGAGATCGGCCTGGGCATGTGCATCCCGACGATGATGACCTACGCGGCGCCCGAGCAGCTCGAGCGGTACGTGGCGCCGGCGCTGCGCGGCGACGAGATCTGGTGCCAGCTCTTCTCCGAGCCGTCGGCGGGCTCGGACCTGGCGGGACTCAAGACGCGCGCGATCCGCGACGGCGACGACTGGGTCATCAACGGGCAGAAGATCTGGACGTCGGGCGCGCACTTCTGCGATTTCGGCATCCTGGTCACGCGCACCGACCCGAACGTGCCCAAGCACGCGGGGCTGACGTTCTTCTTCCTCGACATGCGCTCGCCGGGCGTCGAAGTGCGGCGCATCAAGCAGATCGCCGGTTCGTCGAACTTCAACGAGGTGTTCTTCACCGACGTGCGGATTCCCGACGCGCAGCGGCTCGGCCCGGTCGGCGGCGGCTGGAAGGTGTCGCTGACGACGCTGATGAACGAGCGGCTGGCGGTCGGCGACGCGCCGGGCCCCGATGCCGAGGACCTGTACCGGCTGGCCGGCCGGCTCGACATCGACGGCGAGCCGGCGATCCGCAACGCGGCCGTACGCGAGCGGCTGGCCGACTGGTACGTCAAGGCGCAGGGGCTCAAGTACACGAAGTTCCGGACGATGACGGCGCTGTCGCGCGGCCAGACCCCGGGCCCCGAAGCGTCGATCGGCAAGGTCGTCAGTGCCGTCAAGCTGCAGGACATCGCGCTGTACGGGATGGACCTGATCGGGCAGGCAGGCATCATGATGGACCCTGACGTCGTGCCGATGCAGGCGTGGTTCCAGGAGGCGATGATGTACGCGCCGGCCATGCGCGTGGCCGGCGGCACCGACGAGATCCTGAAGAACATCCTGGCCGAGCGCGTGCTCGGGCTGCCGTCCGACGTGCGGGTCGACAAGAACCTGACGTTCGCCGAGCTGGCCGCCGAGGGTCGCTGAAGACCGCTGACGCCGTGCATCGACGGAGCACGGCGGCCGGGAGCGGGTCAGGAAAGCCGTTCCCGCCGACAGGGTAATGGCTCGAACCGGCACGGTATGATCGCCCCTGTCTGCCCCCCGCGCGCGGCGCGGCAGGGGTCGATCACCACCTCCCCTTTTCGTTCAGGAGACCTGACGATGCAAACGATCCGTCTCGCCGCCACCGCCGGCACGCTCGCGCTGCTGGCCGGCTGCGCCGGCATGAAGCCCGATGCACCGACCTGCCCGTCCGACGCGGCGATCACCGCGATGACCGCCCGCTACGTCGCGCTGCAACAGCAGCCGGCGCCGCCCGCCGACCTGACGATCGCCGGCGCGCAATGCGGCCGTGACAAGTTCGCGCGGTCGCTGACGAACGACTACGGCCCGGTGATCGGCTACAAGGCCGGCCTGACCAACGAAGCGGTCCAGAAGCGGTTCAACTATCCGGCGCCGATGTGGGGCACGCTGAACCAGAAGATGATCCTGCGCAACGGCGCATCGGTGCCCGCGCAGTTCGGCGCGCGCCCGGTGTTCGAGGCCGACCTGGTCGCGGTCGTCAAGAGCCCGAAGATCCACGACGCGAAGACCCCGCTCGAGGCGCTGTCGCAGATCAGCGTGCTGTATCCGTTCATCGAGCTGCCGGACCTGCAGTACGAAGACCCGTCGAAGCTCAATGGCCCCGCGCTGCAACTGATCAACGTCGGCGCCCGCTACGGCGTGCTCGGCCAGCCGATCCCCGTGCAGCCGACGCAGGCGTTCCTCGACTCGCTGCGCGACATGACGGTCCGGCTGGTCGGCAACGATGGACGCGATCTGGACAGCGGCAAGGGCGCCGCGATCCTGAACCAGCCGGTCAACGCAGCGATCTGGCTGGCCGGCGACCTGAAGAAGAACGGCATCACGCTGAAGGAAGGTGATCTGCTGTCGCTCGGCTCGTTCACCAAGCTGTTGCAGCCGAAACCCGGCACGACGGTCTGGGCCGTCTATGACGGGCTGCCGGGCAACCCGAGCGTGTCGGTGCAGTTCAAGTAAGCGAACGAACAAGCGGAAAAAGGCGCCGCTCGACCGGCGCCTTTTCGACGTCGCGACGGCGTCGACCGCATCGATGGAGCGGCCGAACGCTTACCCCAGTTCGATCAGCAGATCATGCGCGGCGATCGTATCGCCGGGCTTCACGTGCACGGCCTTGATCGTCGCATCGCGTTCGGCACGGATCTGCGATTCCATCTTCATCGCCTCGATCGACACCAGCGGATCCCCGGCCTTGACCGACTGGCCGGGCTTGACGCCGACGGTCACGACCATGCCGGGCATCGGTGCCGGCACGTGGTTCGGGTTCTCGGCGTCGGCCTGCGCGCGCTGCGCGACGACCTTGGCGCCGGCCTTGGCGACGGGCATCGCGCGCGCCTGACCGTTGAGCTCGAAGAACAACTGCACGGCGCTGTCGTCGTCGACCGGCGTACTGCCCTGCAGCGACAGGATCAGCGTCTTGCCCGCGTCGATGCCGAACGCGATCTCCTCGCGATCGGCCAGGCCATAGAAGAACGTGCGCGTCGGCAGCACGCTGACGTCGCCGTACTGGCGCTGGTGCGCCGCGTA
The DNA here is from genome assembly GCA_029779435.1 of Pseudomonadota bacterium. Classification (GTDB taxonomy): domain Bacteria; phylum Pseudomonadota; class Gammaproteobacteria; order Burkholderiales; family Burkholderiaceae_E; genus JAKPAM01. Next base: position 19,956 of record JAKPAM010000289.1, read on the forward strand.
GTCGCGGAACACCTTCGGATACATCAGGTACGAGGCCAGCTCATCGTCGTCGATGTGGCGGCCGACGGCCTTCTCGGCCTCCTCGCGCGCCGCAGCCAGGTCGACGGGCGCCAGGCTGTCGCCGGGGCGGTACGGCGCCGGCGGCTCGGGCAGCACCTGCGACGGCGTGCCGCACTTGAGGATGCGGCGCGACACGTCGGCCGGAAAGCCGTCCGGCGGAAAGCCCAGCTCGCCCTTGAACAGCGCGATCACCGAATCCGGGAACGCGATGTCGCGCGACGGATCGAGGATGTCCTGCGTATTCAGCCCGTTGGCCACCAGGAAGATCGCCATGTCGCCGACGACCTTGGACGTCGGCGTGACCTTGACGATGTCGCCGAACAACTGGTTGACGTCGGCGTACATCTGCGACACCTCGGCCCAGCGATGTTCGAGGCCCATCGCGCGCGCCTGCTCGCGCAGGTTCGTGTACTGGCCGCCCGGCATCTCGTGCTTGTAGACGTCGGCGGTGCCGGCGCGGATGTCGGCCTCGAAAGGCTGGTAGAACTTGCGCACGCCCTCCCAGTAATCTGACAACTGCCGCAGCCCGTCGCGATCCAGGCCGGGGTCGCGCTCGCTGCCCTCCAGCGCGGCGACGATCGCGCCCAGGTTCGGCTGCGAGGTCAACCCGCTCATCGCATCGAGCGCGCCATCGATGGCGTCGACGCCGGCCTCGACGGCCGCCAGCACCGACGCCGCCGCGATACCGCTGGTGTCGTGGGTGTGGAAATGCACGGGCAGCCCGGTCTCGGCCTTGAGCACACGCACGAGTTCGCGGATCGCGCGCGGCCGCGCCACGCCCGCCATGTCCTTGATACCGAGCACGTGCACGCCGGCCGCCTGAAGCTCGCGCGCGAGCTTCAGGTAATAGTCGAGCCCGTACTTGCGCTTCGCATCGAACAGGTCCGCCGTGTAGCAGATCGCGCCTTCGCACAGCGCGCCCGATTCGAGTACCGCGTCGATCGCCACGCGCATGTTGCGCACCCAGTTCAGCGAGTCGAACACGCGGAACACGTCGATGCCGCGCGCGGCGGCGCGCTGCACGAAATAGCGGACGACGTTGTCCGAGTAGTTGGTGTAGCCGACCGCGTTCGAGCCGCGCAGCAGCATCTGGAACGGCACGTTCGGGATCTGCTCGCGCAACTGGGCGAGCCGCTGCCACGGGTCTTCCTTCAGGAAGCGCATCGCGACGTCGAAGGTCGCGCCGCCCCAGCATTCGAGCGAGAACAGGTCGGCACCGATGCGCGCGTACGCCGGTGCGATCGCGCGCATGTCGTACGTGCGCATCCGCGTCGCGAACAGCGACTGGTGCGCGTCGCGCATCGTCGTGTCGGTGACCAGCACGCGCTTCTGGTCGAGCATCCATTGCGCGAACGCCTTGGGACCCAGTTCCTTGAGCCGGTCGCGCGTGCCGGGCGGCGGCGGCGTCTGCTCGTCGACGCGGGGCTTGAGCACGTGTACGTGCGACAGGTCGGGAATCCGGCGTCCTTTGACGTCGGGATTGCCGTTGACGGTGACGTCGCCGACGAAGCGCAGCAGGCGGCTCGCACGATCGCGTCGCTTGGGGAAGCGGAACAGCTCGGGCGTCGTGTCGATGAAGCGCGTGATGACCGTGCCGGCGATGAAGCTCGGGTGGTTGATGACGTTCTCGACGAACTGCAGGTTCGTCGCGACGCCGCGGATGCGGAACTCGCGCAGCCCGCGGTCCATCCGCCGGATCGCCTCGCGCGCGGTCGGCGCCCAGGCCGTGACCTTGACGAGCAGCGAATCGTAGTAAGGGGTAATGACGGCGCCGCTGTACGCGGTGCCGCCATCCAGCCGCAGGCCGAAGCCGGCGGCGCTGCGGTACGCGGTGATCCGGCCGTAGTCGGGCGTGAAATTCTTCTCGGGGTCCTCGGTCGTGACGCGGCACTGCAACGCATGGCCGTTCAGCCGGATGTCCTTCTGCTCGGGTACCGGGCAATCGGGCGTGCCGATCCGCGCGCCTTCGCAAATGCGGATCTGCGACTTGACGATGTCGATGCCGGTGACCTGCTCGGTCACCGTGTGCTCGACCTGGATCCGCGGATTGACCTCGATGAAATAGAACTGGCCGGTGTCGGCATCCATCAGGAACTCGACGGTGCCGGCATGCGTGTAGTCGACCGCGCGCGCGAGCCGCAGCGCCGCCTCGCACAGCGACTGGCGCTGGCCGTCGTCGAGGTAAGGCGCGGGCGCGCGCTCGACGACCTTCTGGTTGCGCCGCTGCACCGAGCAGTCGCGCTCGAACAGATGCACGACGTTGCCGTGCTGGTCGCCGATGATCTGGACCTCGACGTGACGCGCGTTGCGCACGAGCTTTTCGAGATAGACCTCGTCGTTGCCGAACGCCGAGGCCGCTTCGCGGCGCGCGACCTCGACCTGGGTCTGCAGGTCGGCCTCGGTCTCGATGACGCGCATGCCCCGTCCGCCGCCGCCCCAGCTCGCCTTGAGCATCAGCGGGTAGCCGACCTCGGCGGCCATCGCCTTGATCTGCTCGAGATCACGCGGCAGCGGGCCGGTCGCAGGCATCACCGGCACGCCCGCCGCGACCGCCGCGTTGCGCGCGGCGACCTTGTTGCCCAGCGTCGTCATCACCTGGGGACGCGGCCCGATGAACAGGATGCCCGCTTCTTCGCAGGCACGCGCGAAGTCCGGGTTCTCGGACAGGAAACCGTATCCCGGATGGATCGCGTCGACCTTCGCCTGGCGGGCGATGCGCAGGATGTCGGGAATGTCGAGGTACGCCTGCAGCGGCTTCTTGCCCTCGCCGACGCGGTAGCTTTCGTCCGCCTTGAAACGGTGCAGCGCGAACCGGTCTTCGAGCGAATAGATCGAAACGGTGCGGATCCCCATCTCCGCGGCGGCCCGCATCACGCGGATCGCGATTTCGGAACGATTGGCGACTAGCAGCGTATGGATTTTCTTTTGCATGGTGAGCAGTGGCGGGCGAATGCGTTGGGCGAGAGCGTCGAACCTCGCGACATTACGTGATCCGTGTGGGGATCTCCAAATTCGAACGACGGACCCCCGCCAGGATCGATCGTTGAACCTTCGTGAACGATTCCTCACCCGCGTCACACGGGAACCACGACGAAGTCACAGTGGGAGGCACGACGGGACCGCAACATACATGCCAACACACGCGAATTTTGTGGATTGACACGAATCTGTCGGCGCATGGGTGGCAAATCTGCCGATTTCACCCTTAGACTAGCGCCGACGTTCTAGAGTGGATGAACAGGTGAATACGACGACGTTGGCCTCATGGCGCCTCGTTGCGCAATCGACGGCACGGGGCTTGGCTTGTGTGTCGCTGGCCGTGCTCGCCGCCTGCGGCGGTGGTGGTGGTGGAGGGGGGAGCCCGAGCGCCGGCAGTGACAACGGCAACGGATCCACGACGAACGATGGCGCCGGCAACGGCAATGCGAACGGCGGCGGCACGGGCGGCGGCAACGGCAGCACGGGCACGACCGGCGATGGCACGCAGGGCGGCACCCCATCCGGCGATGGCGGATCGACATCGCCCGACTCGTCGACCTCGCCGCCGAATCCGCCTGCCGTGGGCACGCGATTGAACGCCGCCAATTGCCGCTACACGTACCTGATGACCGCGCCCGCCGCGCCGGGCTCCGGCGAGGATCCGGAGTTCGCCCGCCAGTGGTACCTGAGCAATACCGGGCAGTCGGGCGGCGTGTCGGGCGAGGACCTGCGCGCCCCGGCCGGCTGGCAGGCGGCACCGGGCAAAGGCGCCGGCGTGCGCATCGCGATCGTCGACGACGCGGTCGAGGTCACGCACGAAGATCTGTCGCCCAACTTCAACCTGGCGTTGAGCCACAGCTATCGGCGCAACGCGCAGCATGCGAACTTCCCGATGCCGTGCGAATCCGGCACCGAGCACGGCACCATGGTCGCAGGCATCGCGGCCGCACGCGACCAGAACGGCGTCGGCGTGCGCGGCGTGGCGCCGCGGGCATCGCTGGTCGCCTACGATCCGGTCCATACGCGGCTCGACTCCGACATCGCCGACGCGCTGACGCGCAACCTGTCGTCGATCTCGATCTACAACAACAGCTGGGGCCTGCCGGACAACGGCGTGCTGCAACCGGCGCCGGCGATCTATCGATCGGCGATCGAGCGCGGCCTGCGCGAGGGGCGCAACGGACGCGGGGCGATCTACCTGTTCGCGGCCGGCAACGGCGGCTGCTATTACACGGATGGCCAGAACTACGGCATCGCACCGACCGGCGACGACCCGAATCACTGCAACAGCTATTCGGACAACGCCAACTTCGACGGCTTCGTCAACCAGTTCGGCGTGATCCCGGTGTGCGCGGTCGATGACGAGGGTAAGCGGCCGTGGTACGGCGAACGCGGCGCCAACGTGCTCGTTTGCGGCATGTCGAGCGACCGCGGCCACGGCGTCGACATGGTCGACCGCAGCTACGTCACGACGACGGCCGTGCAGAACAGCTACACGGACAGTTTCTCCGGCACGTCGGCCAGCACGCCGCAGGCGTCGGGCGCCGTCGCGCTGATGCTCGAGCAGCGCCCGGACCTGACCTGGCGCGACGTGCGGCTGATCCTCGCGCGCAGCGCGCGGAAGAACGATCCGATCGACTCGGTCGACCCCGCCAAGCCGCGCTGGGTTTCGGCCAACGGCCTGCACTACCACCCCGACTACGGGTTCGGCACCATCGACGCGGGCGCGGCCGTCACGATGGCCAAGACCTGGACGTCGGTCGGCGGCTCGTCGACGCTGACCGCCTGCACCGTGCGCGAAAGCGCGCCCGGCACGTCGATTCCGGACAAGATCGATCTGAACACGGTGGCCTCACCGGTCAGCGACGAGATCAGCATCTCGGCCAGCGGCTGCCCGATCACCAGGATCGAGATGGTGCAGGTGACGTTCGTCTCGGACCATAGCTATGGCGGCGACCTGCAGATCGAACTCGTCAGCCCGGGCGGTCTGGTCAGCGAACTGGCCAACTCGCGTGCATGCTTCGAGCGGCCGGCGCCCAGCGGCGGCATGCCGGCCACGCCGATCAACCAACTGTCGACCTGCCGCACGCTGGCCGGCTATGCGCAACGCAATGTCCCCGCGAATCGCGACTATGACGACAGCGTCGGCGGCTGGACGTTCACGTCGGCACGCCACCTGGACGAGTCGCCGATCGGCACCTGGCGCCTGCGCGTCACCGACGGCGGTCCGGGCGATATCGGCCGCATCGTGCGCTGGAAACTCGCGATCTGGGGGCGGTGACATGCAACGAAAGACGATGATCCGGCGAGCCCTGCTCGTCTCGGGCCTGGCCGCGAGCCTGGCGGCCGGCCTAAGCGCGGCCGGCGCCGCGAACGCAGCCGAGCCGGTCAAGACGTATTGGTACGACGGCGCGGTGCGCCGCGAACTGTGGATCGATCCGCAGAGCCGGACGATCGTCCCTGGCCCCGGTGCCTCGGCCGCCCCGCAGGCGGTGACACGCGCCGCGTCCTCGGCGCCCTCGGCGCCCGCCGGTGTCGACAAGCGGCCTTCGGGCTCGGCAGGTACGATCGCCAACCCGGCCGCGGGGACGACGCCCAGCGTGGCGGCGCCCGACACGTCCGCCCCCCGGATCGTGCAGCGCAAAGGCGGCCCGGCGGGATCGAGCGCCTCCGCCGCGACGGTGACCGACCTGGACACCGCGCTGCCCGGCGGCATCGTCGTCACGTTGCGCCAGCCGATGCCCGATGCGCAGGCCCGCGCGTTCCTGCAAGCGCAGGGGCTGACGCCGCGGAGCGAGATCGGCAGCGGCTCGGGCGTCTGGCTGATCGATTCTCCGGCCGGCCTCGAAACGCTCGAACGCGCCAACCGCCTGTACGAGAGCGGCGTGTTCGCCGGCGCGCAGCCGAACTGGTATCGGCCGCTGGTCACGAAATGACCGAACGGCCCTCGCCCGCGGGGGCTGACGTTTCTCGCGCTCCGCGTCTGCGCGAGATCCGTGACCTGCCCGCGCCGCGCGGATGGCCGGTGGTCGGCAACGCACTACAGGTCGACGTCCCCCGGTTCCACCTGCAACTCGAACACTGGGCGCGCGAGATCGGGCCGATCTTCCATTTGCGGATGGGGCGCCGACGCTTCCTGGTGATCGCCGATCACGGTACCGTCGCCGCCGTGCTGCGCGACCGGCCCGACGGCTTTCGGCGAACCCAACGCCTGCGAACCATCGGCATCGAGATGGGTCTGCTGCCCGGCGTGTTCTCCAGCAGCGGCGAGTCGTGGCGCACGCAGCGCCGCATGGTGATGGCCAGCTTCGATCCGGGCCACGTCAAGCGCTACTACCCGTCGATGGTCAAGGTCGCGCAGCGGCTGACCGGGCGCTGGCAGGCGGCGGCAACGAGCGGCCAACCGATCGACCTGCAATCGGACCTGATGCGCTACACGGTCGACACGATCGCCGGGCTGGCTTTCGGCGCCGACGTCAATACGCTCGAATCCGACGGCGACGTCATCCAGCAGCATCTGGACAAGATCTTTCCGGCGTTCTACAAGCGGCTGATGGCGCCGGTGCCGGTCTGGCGGTTCGTCAAGACGGCCGCCGATCGCCGGCTCGACGCCAGCGTCGCCGAAGTCCGCAAGGCCGTGGCCGGCTTCATCGCCGATGCCCGGCAGCGCATGACGCGCAACCCCGCGCTACGCGATGATCCCGACAACCTGCTCGAAGCGATGATCGTTGCGGCGGACCAGCCGGACAGCGGCATCGACGACCTGCTGCTGACCGGTAACGTGCTGACGATGCTGCTGGCGGGCGAGGACACGACGGCCAACACGCTGGCGTGGATGATCCACCTGCTGGCGCGCCACCCGGAGATGCTGCGCCGGGCGACCAACGAGGTGCGGGCCCGGTGCGGCGACGCCCATGCGCCCACGCTCGAGCAGATCGCCGGGCTCGATTTCGTCGAGGCCTGCGCGCACGAGACGATGCGACTCAAGCCGGTCGCGCCGATCCTGGCCATGCAGGCGCTGCACGATACGACGGTCGCCGACGTCCGGACGCCGGCCGGCACGGTCGTGTGGCTGCTGTTCCGGCACGACAGCGTCAGCGACGCCCACGTCGACCACGCGGCCAGGTTCGATCCCGATCGCTGGCTGGCTACCGACGGGTTGTCGTCGTCATCGACCAAGCGCGTGTCGATGCCGTTCGGCGCGGGCCCGCGGATTTGCCCGGGGCGCTACCTGGCGTTGCTCGAGATCAAGCTGGCGATCGCAGTGCTGCTGGGCCGGTTCGACCTGATC
>JAKPAM010000007.1 GCA_029779435.1 Pseudomonadota bacterium
GCCCGCGTGCCACCACACGAGGTCCGTCGACCCGATCCGCGGGGCCATACAGCGCGGATCGAACGGCGTGGGCGAATGGATCAGCGCGTCCCTAAGCGGTCAGCGCGCGATAGACCTTGGTCAGCTCGGCCGGCAGCGCATCGACGTCGGTGATGACCAGGTACCGGTCGTTCGGGCACATGCGTCGCAGGTAGTCGTGACCGGCCGGGTCGACGGTCACGCAGAACGTCGTCACGCCGGCGCTTTCGGCTTCGCGCAGCGCGCGTGCGGTGTCCTGGATCCCGTATTCGGGATCGCCGCGCTCGGGGCCGTAGTCATCGTCCTCGGGGTAGCCGTCCGAGACGATGATCAGCACCTTGCGGCGCGCGGGTTCGCGCAGCAGCTTGCTGGCGGCATGGCGGATCGCCGGGCCCATGCGGGTCGAGCGCCGGGGTTTCATCGCTGCCATCGCCGCCCAGGCCCGTGCGCCGAGCCGGTCGCCGAAATCCTTGATCAGCTTGAATTCGACGCGATGGCGGCCTTCGCCCGAGAAACCATAAGCGGCGTAGCTGTCGCCCAGGGCGTGCAGCGCGTCGCACATCAGCGCCAGCGCATCCTTCTGTACGTCGATGACGCGGCGGCGCGGCACGGGCGGCGCCAGCTCTTCCCAACCGGGATAGCCGCCGTACAGGTACGGAAACTCGTCGTCGCCATCGTCCTTCCCGGCCCGGGCTTTCGCCGTCGAGCCGGCGTTCGGATCGGCTTGCGCGTCGGAGGCGACCGGCGGCGGCTCCGGGATCGGATAGTCGGTCGACGCGCTCATGTCGACGAGGAACGCGGCCGCCACCTCGCGTTGCGCGCGTTCGCGGCGCACATAGATCTGTTCGTCGCCGACGTGACCGGTCCGGCGGTCGATGACCGCGTCGATCAGGCTCGACAACTCGAACTCGTCGCCATCGGGCGTATGGTGGACACGACGGAAGGCATCCGGCTTGATCGCCGCGAATTGGCGCCGGACCCGCGCTGACAGATGGGCATGGCGCCGCCGGACGTCGGCGATGAAGTCCATGTCGCCGCCGCTCGGGTCGCCGCGCAGCCGTTCTTCGAGCACGCGGCACCAGGCCTTGCGATAACGCTGCCCGAGGTAATCCCATTCGTCGTACAGGAAGCTACGCTGCGAATCGTCATCGAGCCGGCGCCGCGCGGTGGGCGCGCGGGCCGCCGGTGGCCGATCCTGCCGCCGATCGCCGTCCGCGCCGTCGTTCTCGTCATCCGCGGCATCGTCCTTACCCCCGGGCGCCTGGCCGTCGGATGCCGTCGCCGCTTCGACGTCGACGTCCATGCCCGGCAGCGCGCGGCGCGCGCGCGTCTCGGCACGCGACTGCTCGACCAGGTCGGCGGCCAGCACGCCATGGAACGCGACGGCCGGGCCGATGCCGTCCAGATCGTTCGGATCGACCTGCACGACCGGCGGCGGCAACGCATCGCCGCCCTGGCCGGACGGCGCGCCGTCGGACTGCTCGGGGCGATCGCCGTCATCACCGTCATCGCTGGCGCCGTCGGCCGCCATCGCATCGGCGCCCCGCCGCGCGAACGGGTCGCGGCCATCGGTCGCGGGGGCGGGGAAGGGCGTCGATCCGGGATCGCTCGACGCGCGATCGCTGCGCCGGATCGGGCGCAGCGTGGTGACGGTCGCCAGCAGCGCGCAGATCGCCTGGCTGATCCGGGCACTGTCGCGGGCGTCCGCGTCCGCCCGCGTGACCGGCTCGGCCATCGCGAGCATCGCCGTCAGCGGATCGCCCGGTTCGCGCGGCGCGAAGCGGGCATCGAGCGATGCCTGCACCAGCGCCTCGATCAGCGCGATGTGCGGACGCATCATCGACGGGTCGGGCCGCGCGGCCAGCGCATGCGCATGCACGCGGGCGATGTCGGCGCGCGCGCCGGGGTAAGCGCGGCGCACGTTCGCCGTCACGCGCATCGCTTCGACGATGCCGAATACGCGGCGCAGCAGCGCGGGCTGCGGGGCCTCGGCGAAGAAGCGTTCGAGCGGCGCGATCGGACGGCGCGCGCGAATGCCGGGCAGACGCCATAGCGACAGCGCCGCGAGCGGACTGCCGGCCGGCGCGTCCGCATGGCCGGCACCGTGCCGGGCATCGTTCGAAGGAGGAACGGTCGAACGGCGATCGTTCGAAGGGGGAAAGTTAGAAGGGGTGCAGGGCGGGGGCGGATCGAAGTCGAACGTGCCCGACTGCAGGTAGCCGATCTGCTGCAGGATCGCGACGCGATAAGCGCCGAGGTTCTCGCGCGCCGTCGGAAAGTCGTCGATGCGTACCGGCAGGTGCAGGTGCTGCCCGTCGGTCAGGATCGAGCGCAGCCGTCCATCGCGGGCGGTGGCGTCGACGGTGCGCAGGTGCAGCGGCCGGCCGAGCAATCCCTGCGCGAACAGCGACAGCGATCGCTGCACGTCGCCCAGCTCGACGGCCGCGGGGTTCACGGCAACAGCACGTCGACGATGTCGGTGACCGCGCGCTGCACGTCGCGATCGTCGGTGATCGCCGAGATGATCGCGACGTCGCAGGCGCGGCGCGGGGCGATGCCGCGCGCGACCAACTGGCCCGCATAGACCAGCAGCCGCGTGCTGACGCCTTCTTCGAAGCCGTGCTCGCGCAGATTGCGCACCTTGTCGCCGATCTGCGCGAGCTGCCGCGCCAGCGATGCGTCGATGCCGCTCTCGTGCGCGATGATCGTGCTCTCGACGTCGATTGGCGGGTAGGCGAACTCGATGCTGACGAACCGCTGCCGCGTCGACGGCTTCAGGTCCTTCAGCACGCTCTGATAGCCGGGGTTGTACGAGATGACCAGCAGGAAGTCCGGATGCGCGTCGAGCTGCTCGCCGGTCTTCTCGATCGGCAGCACGCGGCGGTGGTCGGTCAGCGAATGCACGACGACCGTCGTGTCCTTGCGTGCTTCGACGACCTCGTCCAGGTAGCAGATCGCGCCGCTGCGCACGGCGCGGGTCAGCGGTCCGTCGGTCCATACGGTCTCGTCGCCCGACAGCAGGAAGCGGCCGACCAGGTCGGTGGCCGTCAGGTCCTCATGGCAGGCGACGGTCAGCAGCGGCGTCTCGAGCGCGCGGCGCGCGGCCGGCACCGCATTGCCACGGCGGTCACCGCCATCATCCGTCCCATCACCCCCACGATAGAGCCGCCACGCCATGTGCTCGACGAACCGGGTCTTGCCGCAGCCGGTCGGTCCCTTGAGCAGCACCGGCAGGCGCGCGGCATAAGCGGCCTCGAACAGCGCGATCTCGTCGGCCATCGGCAGGTACCAAGGCTCGTCGGCGAGGCGGCTGCGTGCCTGATCGGCCGGATGGCGCAACGGCGTGGCGCCGGTCGCCGCGAGGGAAGCGGGGGCGGTCTGGGGTCGGGACATAGCCCAGCAGACTACCGCATCTTCGTGCCATCGGTGCCCGCTTCGGGCGCATCGGGGCCGGCAGGCCGGTCGGGCCCATCGCGTCTACCGGGCCCCCCTTCAGGTCGGTCAGGTCCGTCAGGTGTGCCCGCTCTGTCATCGACGCGCACCGGTAGCGCCTCGACCGGCGTCGCATAGCGGGGCACGTCGCCGCGGTCATCGCCGAACATCCGGTACAGCACCGGCAACGCCAGCAACGTCAGGCTCGTCGAGGTGATCAGGCCGCCGATGACGACGACCGCCAGCGGGCGCGTCACCTCCGAGCCCGGGCCGGTCGCGAACAGCATCGGGATCAGCGCCAGCATCGCGACGGTGGCCGTCATCATCACCGGCCGGAAGCGGTGCTCGCAGCCTTCGATGATCGCCTCGCGCAGCGCCATGCCGTCGTCGGTCAGCGCGCGGATCTGCGAGATCAGCACGACACCATTGAGCACCGCGATGCCCCACAGGTTGATGAAGCCGACGGCCGCCGGCACCGACAGGTATTCACCCGACACGAGCAGGCCGAACACGCCGCCGATCGCCGCCAGCGGCAGCACGGTGATGATCAGTCCCGCCTGCCGGACCGAGTCGAACAGCATGTACAGCAGGAAGAAGATCGCGGCGATCGTGATCGGCACGATCAGCGACAGCCGCTTGGTTGCGCGTTCCATGTTCTCGAACTGGCCGCCCCAGACGACCTCATAACCATCGGGCAACTGGACCTGCTCGGCGATCTTCTGCTGCGCCTCGGCGACGTAGCCGCCCATGTCGCGTCCCTGCACGTTGCCGCCGACGACGACCCGGCGCTTGCCGTTGTCGCGCGCGATCTGCGGCGGACCGTCCCGGACCTCGATCTCGGCCAGGTCCTTCAGCGGCACCAGCGCGCCGCTGGCCGAGCGCACGAGCAGCGACGAGATCGCCCGCACGCTGTCGCGGTACTCGACCGGATAGCGCACGATCAGCTCGTAGCGGCGCTCGCCTTGCAGCACGGTCGTCGCCTGCTTGCCCTGGATCGCCGATTCGATCAGCGTATTGACGTCCTCGACGTTGATGCCGAGCCGGGCGATCGCGCTGCGATCGATGTTGATCATCAGGTAGTTCTGGCCGTCGACGCGGTCGACGCGCATGTCGGTCGTGCCCTTCATGCCGGACATGATGCGCGCCATCTGCGTGCCCAGATCGCCCAGCTTGTCCAGGTCGTCGCCGAAGATCTTCAGCGCGACCTGCGTGCGCACGCCCGACACCATCTCGTCGACGCGCGCGGCGATCGGCTGGCTGATCGAGACCTCGACGCCGGGCAGGAACTTGAGCTTCTCGCGGATCGCGTCGGCGATGTCGTCCTGCGTCCAGCCGTCCGGCCATTCGTCGCGCGGCTTGAGCGTGGCGATCGGGTCGGATTCGTGCGGCAGGCCCTGGTCCGCCGGCGATCCGCCGCCGCCCATCCGCGAGACGACCTTCTCGACGCCCGGTACTTCCATGATCGCCTTGAGCGCTTCGCGTTCGAGCTTGATCGATTCGTCGATCGAGATGTTCGGCATCCGGATCAGCACCGGGGTGATCGATCCTTCCTGCATCGTCGGCACGAACGAGGTGCCCAGCAGCGGAAAGCACGCGCCGGCGGCCACGAGCAGGCCCAGCGCCAGCAGGATCACCTTCTTGCCGTTGTCCATCGCCCAGTGCAGCGCGCGCGTGTACGGCTTGCGCAGCAGGCGCAGAACGAACGTATCGGATTCGGCGCCGCCCTTGAGCAGGTACGATGCCAGCACCGGCGTCAGCACGAACGACAGGATCAGCGAGATCGTCATCGCGAGCGCGATCGTCAGCGCGAGCGGCGCGAACATCTTGCCTTCCATGCCCTGCAGCGACAGCAGCGGCAGGAACACCAGGATGATGATGCCGACGCCGTACAGCACCGGCTTGCCGACTTCGGTCGCGGCGTCCAGCACGTAGCGCGACTTGGGCAGGCCGCGGCTCTCGCGGAACTGGCCGAGCCGCACGTACGCGTTCTCGACGACGACGACCGCTCCGTCGACCATCAGGCCGATCGCGATCGCGAGGCCCCCCAAGGACATCAGGTTGGCCGACAGGCCGATCCGGTTCATCACCAGGAACGTCAGGACCGGCGTCAGCAGCAGCGTCAGCGTGACGATCAGGCTGGACCGCAAGTCGCCCAGGAACAGCACGAGGACGATGACGACCAGCACGACGCCCTCGATCAGCGTGCGCACGACGTTGGACATCGCCGCCTCGACCAGCATCGTGCGGTCGTAGAACGGCACGATCTTCAAGCCCCCGGGCAGCTCGCCGTTCGCGTTGATCTGCGCGACGCGCGCCTTGATCCGGTTGACGATCTCGCGCGCGTTGCCGCCCATCTGCATCTGGACGATGCCGGCGACGCCCTCGGTGACGCCGTCGCGGATGATCGCGCCGCGCCGCACCTCCTCGCCGATCTGGACCGTCGCGACGTCCTTCACGTAGATCGGGATGCCCCGGACCTCGCGCAGCACGATCTGGCCGATGTCCTGCACCTGCGTGATCAGGCCGACGCCGGCGACGAGCAACTGCTCCTCGCGCACGTTCAGCGGGCCGCCCGACGAATTCGCGTTGTTGGCGGCCAGCGCCTGCGTCAAGTCGCGGATCGTGAAGCCGTAGTAGCGCAGCCGCTCGGGATTGGGGATCACCTGGTACTGCTTGATGTAGCCGCCCATCGAGTTGATGTCGGCGACGCCGCGCAGCGATCGCAGCATCGGCCGCACGACCCAGTCCTGGATGTCGCGCCGCTCGCGCAACTCCTCGACGCCCAGGTCGCGGCCGCCGTCGTCGTCGCGCTCGAGCGTGTACTGGTAGATCTCGCCCAGCCCCGAGCTGACCGGGCCGAGCACCGGCGTCACGCCGTCGGGCATCTGGTCGGCGACCTCGATCATCCGTTCGAGCACGAGCTGCCGCGCGAAGTACACGTCGGTCTTGTCGGTGAACACCAGCGTGATCAGCGACAGGCCGTTGCGGTTCATCGAGCGCATCTCCTCGAGGCCCGGCAGTCCCCGCAGCGCCATTTCCAGCGGGATCGTGATCGTGCGCTCGACGTCCTCGGGCGGGCGGCCGGTGGCGACCGTGGCCACCTGCACCTGCACGTTGGTCATGTCGGGGAACGCGTCGATCGACAGCGTGCGGATGCTGAACAGACCGGCGATGCCGAGCGTGATCGAGACAACCAGGATCAGCACGCGCTGCTTGAGCGCCCAATCGATCAGGGAATGAATCATCGTGGCGCCCGGTCAGCTCGACGAGGTATTGCGCAGCTCGCGCACGTTGTTCAGATGGAACGCCCCCCGCGTGACGACGCGCGTTTCCGCGGGCAACGGCCGCAGCAGCGGCCGCTTGCCGTCGCGCTCGGGCCCGACGGTCACCGGCGTCATCCGGAACCGGTTCGGCGCGATCTCGATGAACACGTAGTCGTGGTCGTCCTCGCGCACGACGGCGCCTGCCGGCAGCACCGGGCGCGCCACCGAGCGGCCCTGGATCAGCATCGTGATCAGCATCGACGGCTTGAGCGCGCGATCGGCGTTGTTCAGGTCGACGGTGACGCGCACGGTGCGCGTCTCGGGGTTGACGACGTCCGCCACCAGCGCGACCTTGCCGGCGACCCGCTGGTTGTCCAGCGCGGGGATCTCGACCTCGACGATCTGCCCGGGCCGTACGAACTGCGCGTCCTGTTCGGGGACCTCGGCGGCGGCCCACACGGTGCTCAGGTCCGAGACGACGAACAGCGCGTCCGTCGGGTTGACGACCTGCCCCAGCGCGAGGTTGCGCTCGATCAGCGTGCCCGAACTGGTCGCCGAGATCGCGCCGGCCGGCTGGATCTGGCCGGTCTTTTCCAGCCGGGATACGCGCTGCTGCGACAGGCCGAGCAGCCGGAGCTGGTCGGCCGATGCCCGCTTGTCGGACTTGGCGATCGTCAGCTCGTTCTCGCGGCGCTGCAGCTCGGCGCTGCCGATGACGTCCGACGCGAGCAGCAGCTCGGCCCGCTCGACGGCGCGGCTCATCAACTGCTCCTGCGCGTGCGCGCGCAGGTACGACAACTGGGCGCTGGTCAGTTCGCTGCTGCTCAGCTCGGCCAGCGGCTGGCCGGTCTTGATCGGCTGGCCGACGACGACGTCGATGCTGGTGATGCGGCCGGTGACGGGCGCGCCGATCCGCGCGGTGCGGTACTGGTTCAGTTCGAGGCGGCCGGCGATGCGGATCGAGTCGGCGAACGGCTCGGTGGCGATGCCGTCGACGGCGACGCGCTCGGTCTGCTCCTTGCTGAGCTCGACGATCATCGGATCGGGCCGGGGGGCCGGGGTCGCGGCCTTGGCGGCGTCGATGGCCGGCTTGTCGGCGCCCTTGCCGCAGGCGGCCAGCGCCAGGGCCAGCAGCGCGGCGGTCAGGAACCTGCGCGGCAGAAGCGTCGCTTGCGGGAGCCTCGCGGGCTGAAGCGCGCGGCCTCGTGGCGGCCGTGTCGACGGCGGGTGGCGGAAGGGCATGTCGCGGGTCATCGGGTCATTCATCGGGCGGCACTCATCGGGCGGCACTTAGTCGGTCGAGCTCGGCGCGCGCCACCTGGAGCGCGAACCGGGCCTGGATCAATTCGTTGCGGATCAGGCGGAACTGGCGTTGCGCATCCAGGTATTCGAGGATGCCGCGCTCGCCGAACCGGTAGGCGGCCTCGGCGACTTCCAGCACGCTGCGGGCCCGGGCCAGGATGCCGTCCTCGAGCGCGCTCGTCTGGATCAGCGCGGCGCGATAGGCCTGCCAGGCGGCGTCGAACTGCTGACGGATCTCGAACTCGCGCTGCTGCATCGCGAAGCGGCTGCGATCCGATTGCGCGCGCGCCTCGGCGATCGGCCCTTCGCGGCGGTTGATCAACGGCATCGTCACGACCGCGCCGACGCGCGTGGTGGCCTGGGTCGGATCGCGATCCTGCGACGCGCGCAGCGTCACCTGCGGCAGTACGCTGTTCTGTTCGACCGATACGCGCCGCTCGGCCTGTGCCGCTTCGCGGCGCGCGACCGCGATCTCGGGGTTCGCGTCCGGCAGCGCCGCGCGCAGTTGCTGGTAGTCGGCCTCGTCGAGCGCGCCGAGCGTCGTGGTCAGCGGCTTCAGGTCGAAGTCGTCCTCGAGCGACGGGCTGACGACCTGCTTGAGTTCGGCCGCCGCCTGGCGCAGCCGCAGCCGCGTCATGTCGACGTTCTTGCGCGCGACGGCCACCTCGCTTTCGGCGCGGATCAAGTCGAAGCGGGCGCCTTCGCCGGTACGCGTGCGCAGCGCGACGCGTTCGCGGATCAATTCGGTCAATGCCAGGTCTTCGGTGGATGCGCGAAGCTCCTCGCTCAGCCGGCGCATCTCGAAATAACGCTTGCGGACCAGCGCGCGCAGGTTGTTGCGGATGACGGCCGACTGCGCATGGACGACGTCGACCTGGGTGCGCGCCGCCTGGATCCGGGCATCCCGCAGCCACGGGTTCTCGATCGGCTGCGAGACGGTGATCTGCGGTGCGAAACCCGACGGCGTGCCGTCGATACGGGCCCGCGATCGCCCGGGCGACAGTTCGAGTTCCGGATTCGGATAGGCGCGGGCGGTCAGCACGCCGGCTTGCGCGGCCAGCTCATCGGCGCGGCTGATC
This sequence comes from Pseudomonadota bacterium, assembly GCA_029779435.1. GTDB lineage: Bacteria > Pseudomonadota > Gammaproteobacteria > Burkholderiales > Burkholderiaceae_E > JAKPAM01. The sequence goes on from JAKPAM010000007.1 coordinate 9,095, forward strand.
GCCAGCATCGGACTCTCGGCCAGCGCGCGATCGACCAGTTCGTCCAGCGAATACGTGGCGACGCCACTGGCCGGCACGTGCGGCGCGATGCCGGGCGAGATCAACTGGGAAGGCTGGCGCTGCGTGCCGTCCGGCGCGGCGACCGGCGTCAGCAGGAGCGGGGGAGGAGGGACGCCGGGATCCTTCCGGGGAAGGTCGAGCTCCGGGCCCAGGGGCCGCGGGGGGGTAGGGTCTGCGGCGATGGCCGTGGACGCGGCGAGCGTCCACACCGTACTGATCAAGACCGTCTTGGTCCAACAACGCATAAGATCTCCGAGTCAGGAGGCGGCGGGCCACGACGGCCGATCCACCCCATCCAGATCGCAAGAATCGATGCGCAGTGCGACGTGCAGGCGATTCAACCCTTGCGAGTCGAAGGTCTTGCCTGCAGCACGTGGGACCAAAAATGTCCGTTTTTGCTACACCCGACGCCGGGTAATAGCCCCTACAGGGCGAATTACCGAGATGACGACGACGGGATCAGGAGGCTACTCCCCTTGAACGAACGGACTGTACCACGCCGCGCAGCGGCTTGCTGCAGTGCGACAAGATAAGCGAGGCGCTGTTGGGGATCAACGGTTGTCAGCGTTTTGTCAGGTTATTGCCTCATCCGCCGAGACCAACGGTCGCTTCCGGGCGGCTCGCCGGTTGTCAGGTCGCGGGCTGGCCGGCCGGGGCCGTGCGTCCGCCCATCCGGCGCTCGCCCAGCCAGGTCAGGATGACCGTGGCCAGCATGAACAGGGCCGTCGCGCCGAAGACCCAGCGGGGTGCGCCGTGGTCCATGATCCAGCCGAACAGGATCGGGCCGACGGCGCCGCCGATGTTGAAGCCTGTCGAAACGATGCCGAAGACACTGCCGGCCGCGCCGGGAGGGGCCGCCCGGCGCACCAGCATGTCGCGCGAAGGCGCGATCATGCCGGACAGGAAGCCGGCCACACCGAGCACGAGCACCATCATCACCGGTGAGTAATCGATGACGTTCATCGACGCGATCAGGATCGCGGTGACGAGGAAGCTGGCGGCGGCGACGTCCGCGTGCCGGCGCGTGCGGTCGGCCAGCACGCCGCCGGCCAGCACGCCGAACGCGCTGGCCATCAGGAAGGCGGTCAGTGCCGAATTGGCCGCGCCGACGGGCGTGTCGTAGCCGCTGGTCAGCGCGACGACCGAGAACTTGCTGATGCCGCCCGACGACAGGCTCAGCAGCGTGAAGAACACGGTCAGCATGACGATCGCCGGGCTCAGGATGACCGACAGCGGCACGCCGGCCGGCCTGGCGGCCGCCGCGTCACCGCGAGCGGCGGCGGCGCGCGCCCGCTGGCGCGGATCGACGCCCATCGGGCCGGCGAACGCCAGCCAGGCGCCGACCGCCAGGCCCAGCACGCCGGCGGCCGCTATCGCCCACGCGACGTTGGTGACGGCGGTGATCGCCAGCATCGTGCCCGGGGCGATCGCGCCGCCGAGGAAACCCGAGAACGTATGGATCGAGAATGCGCGGCCGGTACGCGAATCGGCGACGCTGGCCGACAGGATCGCGTAGTCGGCCGGGTGGTACACGCAGTTGGCCACGCCGGCCAGGGCCGCGCTGACCAGCAGCATCGGATAGGTCATCGTGCCGGCCAGCAGCAGGAACGACAGGCCGCCCAGCAGCAGGCCGCCGACCAGCAGGCGCTTGGCGCCGATCCGGTCGACGAGGAAGCCCGTGGGCGCCTGTCCGATCATCGAGACGATGTTGAAGACGGTCAGCGCGAGGCCGAGTTCCAGGTAGCCGACGCCGAGACGGTCCTTCAGGAACAGGAACAGCGGCGGCAGCACCAGGATATGGAAGTGGCTGACCAGGTGGGCGAGGGAGATCAGGCCGAGGATACGGTTCTCGGCACGGCGCGCAGCGCGGTCTGCGGTCGCGTCGACGGCGGTCGTCGTCATCGTGGTGGTCGGGCGGGGGGAAACGACGAGCATACACCCGGGTCTCGATGCCTGCCGGCCGTGCGATGATGTCCTCGGAACATCCGTACGAGGAGACATCCCGATGTCCGTGCTGCCCGCCGCCCTGGTGCCCGCCGAGGGCGCGATCACCGACGTCGCCGGCATCCGGATCGGACACGACACCGATCCGCGCCGCCCGACCGGCTGCACGGTGGTGCTGGCCGAGGCGGGCGCCGTCGCCGGTGTCGACGTGCGGGGCGCGGCGCCGGGAACGCGCGAGACCGACCTGCTGGCGCCGGTCAATCTCGTCGACCGCGTGCATGCGGTCCTGCTGACGGGCGGCAGCGCGTTCGGCCTGGATGCGGCCGGCGGCGTCGTCCAATGGCTCGAGGCGCGCGGCATCGGCCTGCCGGTCGGCCCGGTCCGCGTGCCGATCGTGCCGGCGGCCGTGCTGTTCGACCTGTACCTGGGCGATGCGTCGGTGCGGCCCGATGCGGCGGCCGGTTGGCGGGCCTGCGAGGCGGCGAAGGGCGGGCCGGTCGAACAGGGCTCGGTCGGGGCGGGCAGCGGGGCCACCGTCGGCAAGCTGTTCGGCTTCGGACGCGCGATGAAGGGCGGGATCGGCACGGCCAGCGTGCGCGTGGGGGACGTGACCGTCGGCGCGATCGTCGCGGTCAATCCGGTCGGGGACATCGTCGATCCATCGACCGGTCAATGGCTGGCCGGGGCCCGCGACGACGATGGCGTCAGCCCGCTGCGCATCACCCCGGCGATCCTGTCCGGCCGGCGGCCCGCCGCGCCGGCCGTGGGCGAGGCGACGACGATCGGCGTGATCGCCACCGATGCGGTCGTCACGAAGGCACAGGCGCAGAAGCTCGCGCAGATGGGGCACGATGGCCTGGCGCGCACGATCGACCCGGTCCATACGATGGCCGACGGCGATACGCTGTTCGCGCTGGGGACCGGCGCGTCCGGCGTGCCGGCCGATCCGTTCCTGCTGGGACCGGCAGCGGCGGTGGTGACGGCCGAGGCCGTGCTGCGTGCAGTGCGCGCCGCCGTCTCGGTGTGGCTGCCGTCGGGCCTCGTCGTGCCGGCCTGGCGCGACCGGCAGCCGGGCGGGGGAGCCCCCTGAACCGGCAGCCCACGCGGCGGAAGCTGGCGAAGCGCGTGGGAGCCGGCGATGTTCCCGCCGCGCGGACCCGCAGGGTCAGTCTTTCGCGCGGACCCGCGCCAGCGCGTGCAGGATCGCGATCTGGGCATCATCGCGCTTGCGTTCCATCCGTGGGATCGGCTCCTGGCCGAACGAGGCGGCGGCCTGATCGATGATGACCCGTTGAAGCTTTTCATCCAGATCGACGTCGGGAACGACCTTGAACGACTTGGCCATGTTCTTGCCCAGATGCTGGAAGAACGATTCGAGCCCTTTCGGTCCGCCGCCCATGTGGAACGAGCTGAACGGGCCGTTGACGGCCCAGCGCAGGCCGATCGAACTGGTGACGATGTCGTCGAGTTCGTCGACGGTGACCACGCCTTCCTGCACGAGGTAGCAGGACTCGCGCATGATGGCGCGCTGCAAGCGGTTGGCGACGAAACCCTGGATTTCCTTCTTGAGCACGCGCGGCACCTTGCCGAGCGCCTCGTAGAACGCCACCGCGTCGGCGGTCGCCTCGGCCGCGGTGCGCTCGCCGGGCACGACCTCGACCAGCGGAATCAGGTGCGGCGGATTGAACGGGTGGCCGACCAGCAACCGGCTCGCATCCTTCATCAGCTTGCCCTGTTCGGTCGCCGGCCGCGCCGAACTGGACGACAGCAGCAGCGCGTGCCCGGGCACGAGCGGCTCGATGCGCTCCCACAGCTTCTGCTTCCATTCGGGGTTCTCGGGGCCGTTCTCCTGGACCAGATCGACGCCGGCGACCGCGCGTTGCAGATCGGGCTCGAAGCGCAGGCGCGCGTCGAGCCCTTGGTGCGGCAGTCCGAGCGCCTCCAGCGTCGGTGCGGCCTGCTCGAGCAGGGCCTTGACGTTCCGCTCGATGTCGGGCTGCGGGTCGTTGATGACGACCTCCAGGCCGTGCGCGAGGAACAGCGCCGCCCATGAAGCGCCGATCACGCCCGCGCCGATCACGCAGGTGTTGCGATAGCGGTCCAGGATGGCCGCATTGTCCGAGGATGCCATGGTGTCTCCCTGTGTTCTGGCGATCATGGTGGGTTCGCCGCCAGAGCCGGCCCGAGGCCCCGACCGAGGCCGCGCCTGGCAGGCGTAGTCGCCCCGGCAATGCTAGCGACTCCGTGTCTCGGCAGGGAGGTGAGATTGTTCCAGCTTCAGGTGATTTCGCGACAAGCGAAGTCGTTCCCGCTCGTCGACCCCGTCTGCCCTGGCCGCGGGACGTGCTGCGCGGTGGTTCGGTGGCACCGGTGCCGTTCGATCACCCGTGGGCGCGGCCGGGACACCACAGCTCCGCGCCGTCCGGCGGCCGTCGGCGACTGCCGGTCGCCGCTGCGGCCGAGGTCGCCGACCGCGCTGCGATCGTATTCGGACCAGTACACCTGATCGACGCGCGACGGGGCGGACCCGGCCTCCGGGCGCCTCGCTGCGTTCGGCCCCCCGCCGGATCGCGCATCGTCTCCTGCCAGCGGATCAAGTCATGCAACAGCACCAAGGCGATTTCCTGCGCTATCGCGAACGGGTCTACGAGTTGGCCGACCAGCCGCTCGAAGCGTATTTCAAGTTGATCGGCGCGCGGCCCGATTTCCAGACCAACGCCGACGGCAACAGCGTCTACTCGGCGACATGGACCATCGACGACGGCTGGCTGTTCCTGACCGACATCGACGGCTTCTGGCGCGACGGCAATCCGCTGGCGGTGGCCGACCTGTTTCCGTTCGCCGGCAGCAAGGTCTTCGCGGCATGGTGGACCGGGCTGCTGCGCGGCTTTCGCAGCGATGCGTCGCTGCTGACGCGGGCGAGCGCCTCCCGTTCGCCGGACATCCTCGTGCATGTGGAATGCGGGCGGATCAGCGCATCGAGCATGGTGCATCGTTCGTCGCGCCGCGAAGGCGCGATGCCGACGATGGTCCGGCCCAATCCGGTGGTCGTGCACGAACGCTCGGGCCGCGGCGCGCTGCTGAACGTCTGAGCTCAGCTCGCCGCCCGGCGGGACATCCGCGCCATCCTGGCCGACGCCGCGGTGGCCGACAGACCGAGCGCCAGTCCCACCATCTGCGCGGGCGCATAGCTGCCGAAGCGGTCGAACAGCCCGCCGGCCATCAGCGGGCCGATCAACGCGCCGAACGCGGCGCCGCTGTACAGCACACCGATGATGCCGGCGACCGCGCGCGTACCGAACAGATCGCTGCAGATCGGCGGCATCAGCGAGACGATTCCACCGTACGACAAGCCGAAGACGATCGCGAACACGCCGAATCCGAGCAGCGTTTCACTTCCCCACCAGAGCAGCATCGACACGGCCAGCACGCCCTGCGCCAGCGTGATCGTGATCGTGCGGCCGAGCCGGTCGGCGAGCGCGCCGATGACGAAGCGGCCGACGAGGCTGCCGATACCGATCAGCGAGATCAACCACAGCGTCTGGGATTCGTCCAGGCCGTGATCGCGCGCGGACGCGCTCAAGTGCGCGAACGGCATGAACATCAACGGGCTGGCTGCCAGCGTCGACAGGTAGAGCCAGTGGAACACCGATGCATGGACCGCCTGGCGCAGTGTCATGCCTGTCGCTGCTGACGCGGCAAGCGTGGGGGTCGCGGGCGCCGGGGCCGCTGCAGCGGCCCGGGTTCCGTCACTTCGATCGGTGGGCGGCGCGAGCCGCACGCCGTCGGGCAGCCAGCCGCGCCGGGCCGGGTCACGGTCGAGGCAGGCGGCCGCTGCGACGCCTGCCACCGCGCACAGCGCCGCCAGACACAGCATCGCCGAGCGCCAGCCCAGGTGTTCGCACAGCAGGCCGGTGATCGGCGGCACCAACAGCGTGCCGGCGCCGATGCCGGCGCTGGCGATGCCCGATGCCAGTCCCCGGTGCTTGACGAACCATGGCTGCACGGCGCCCATTGCCGGCGTGTAGACCAGCGCGATGCCGACGCCCACGCCCAGGCCGTAAGCGGCGTAGATCTGCGGCAGCGTCGTCGCCACCGTACACGCGGCCAGGCCGAGCGCGATGATCAGCATGCCGGCGATGCCGGTCACGCGCGGGCCGAAACGATCGGACAGCGCGCCGGCTGGCGCGCCGAGCGCGAAGTACAGCAGCGACGACAGTCCGAACACCATCGAGACGTCGGCGCGCAGCGCCGCGAACTCGTCGGCCAGCGGATGGAAGAACGCCGCGAACGAATACGAGACACCGAAGACGATCGCCACGCTGGCGCACGTCGCCCAAACGACGGTCCAGCCCGGGAAGACCGACGACATGGTGCGGAGGCGGGCGGTCAACGGAAGCGGCCTCAGCCCGGTACGCAGCCGTATTCGCTGAAAAACCGGGCGATGCCCTCCAGCGTGTCGAGCACCGTTTTCTCGCGGGGCAGCACGAGCCAGCCCGACAGGCCGGTCAGCAACGCACGGTCATCGGCGCCGAGGCGGTACACCGGCGATCCGGGGCGCAGCGGCTCGAGCCGCTTGTCGGGTTCGGCCAGCGCATCGCACCACTGGGCCAGGTCGGGCGGGGCCGGCTCATAAGCGCTGATCCGCACGCCGTTGCCGCACTGGATCGCTTGCAGCCGCGGGGTCGGGCAGGGCGTGGGCGACGCGGTCTGCGCCGTCGCGATCGTCGTCCAGGCCAGCATCAAGACCAACGACTGGGCCAGCGCCAGCGCACCGATCGGCAGGGGTAAGCGGAAGGTTCGCATCATCGATCATCAGTCCTGGAGGATTTCCCAGACGCGCTCGGGCGTCAGCGGCATCTGCAGCCGCTGCGGCGCGTCGGTCCTGCCGGCCCGGACCAGCGCATCCATCACCGCGTTGACGACGGCCGGCGTCGCGCCGATCGTGCCCAGCTCGCCAACGCCCTTGACGCCGAGCGGATTGTTCTTGCACGGGGCCGATTCGTTGGTTTCGGTCCGGAACACCCGGATGACGTCGGCACGCGGCATCGCGTAGTCGAGAAAGCTCGCGCTCAGCGCCTGGCCGGAGTCCGCGTCGTAGCGGACGGCCTCGAGCAGCGCCTGGCCGATGCCCTGGACGGCGCCGCCGTCGAGCTGGCCGCGCACGATCATCGGGTTGACGACGCGGCCCACGTCATTGACCGATGAATACGCGGCGACCTCGGTCCGGCCGGTCAGCGGATCGATCTCGACCTCGCAGACATGGCAGCCGTTCGGCCAGGTCGGCCCTTCGACCGACGTGCGCGTGTCCATCGTGATCCGTGCGTCCTGCTGGCGGGCGGCGACCGTGAACAGGTCGATCTTGCGATCGGTGCCGACCACCTTGTAGAAACCGGCGTCGTACTCGACGTCGCCCGGGCCGACCTCCAGCTCGTCGGCGGCCAGCGCGCGCGCCTTGTCGACCGTCTGCTCGGACGCGACGCGCACGGCGGTGCCGCCGGTGAACAGCGAACGCGACCCGGCGCTGCCGAAGCCGTTGCCGCGATCGGTGTCGCCCTGCAGGATGCGGATGCGCTCGAGCGGCACCTTGAACACGTCGCACGCGAGCTGCGCGTACGACGTGACGATGCCTTGTCCCATCGCTTGCGTCGCCGAGAAGATCTCGATGTAGCCGTCGCCGGACACCGTGACCGAGACGCTTTCCTCGAGCACGTTGCCGCCGGTCCATTCGAGGAACGTGGCGATGCCGCGGCCGCGCAGCTTGCCGGCCTTTTTCGATTCGGCCAGCCGCGCATCGAATCCGTGCCAGTCGGACAGCGCCAACCCTTCGTCGAGGATCGCCTCGAAATTGCCGGTGTCGTACGTCTGCCCCATCGGATTGCGGTACGGGAACTGGCCGGGCCGGATCATGTTGCGCCGGCGGATCTCGGACGGATCCAGGCCGAGCCGGCGCGCGGCGGCGTCCATCAGCCGCTCGATCGTATAGATCGCCTCGGGGCGGCCCGCGCCGCGATAAGCGCCGGTCGGCGGCATGTTGGTCAGCACCGCGTCGATCTCGATGTCGATCGCCGGGATGTCGTAGATGCTGGTCGACACCCACGGGCCGATCAGCAACTGGATCGCGACGCCGCTCGGATGCGCGGTGCCGCCGACGTTGGCCAGCGAGCGTGTGCGCAGCGCCAGCACCTTGCCGTCGGCGTCGAGCGCCAGCTCCGCATGGCTGATCAGGTCGCGGCCGTGCACGGCGGCCAGGAAGTCGTCGCTGCGGTCGCCCAGCCACTTGACCGGCCGCTGCAGCGCGCGGCTGGCGAACGCGACGACGACGTCCTCCGGATACAGACCGGTCTTCATCCCGAAGCCGCCGCCGACGTCGCCGACCAGCACGCGGACCTTGTCGACCGGCATGCCGAGCGTGTCGTTGGCCAGGCCGTTGCGCACCGCGGTCGGCATCTGCGACGCGCAATGCATCGTCAGGCGACCGGTGCCCGGATCGAAGTCGGCCACCACCGCGCGAGGCTCGATCGGCGACGGCGCCAGCCGCTGGTTGACGAGGTCGAGCGCGACGACGTGCGCGGCGGCCCGGAACGCGGCCTCGGTCGCGGCGCGGTCGCCGTGCGACATGCGCGCGCACAGGTTGTCCGGCGCATCGGACAGGCGGGGCGCGTCGTCGGCCAGCGCGGCTCGCGGATCCGTGACCGCCGGCAGGTCTTCGACGTCCAGTTCGATCGCCTCGAGGGCGTCGCGAGCCTGCTCGCGGGTTTCGGCGACGACCGCGGCGATCGCCTCGCCGACGAACCGGACCTTGTCGACGGCCAGCGCGCGCCGGGGGGCCGTCGCGGCCGGCGATCCGTCCGGCCGCTTGAAGCCGGGCCCCGGCAGCGGCTTGACGCCGGCGGCCACCAGGTCCTCGCCGGTGAACACGGCCAGCACGCCGGGCATCCCGCGCGCGGCGGTGGCGTCGACTTTCAGCAGGCGCGCGTGCGCGTACGGCGAGCGCAGCAGCATCAGGTGGGCCATGCCGGGCAGCGAGACGTCGTCGGCGAAACGGCCGGTGCCGGTCAGCAGGCTCCGGTCTTCGAGCCGGCGCACGGCATGGCCGCTGCCGAATCGCGCGATGGCGTCGGCAGGCGGGAATGGAGCATTCACGGAGCGCGATCCTTATGGACGGTCATGGGCGGCGACGGGCCGTCATGCGAGGGTTGCGCGCGGCTATCGGCGTTGCCGGGCGGGGAGGCGTCCATTTTAGAGCCTGTTCACCGCACGAGCGGCCCGGCGGGGACTGGCTATACTCGCGGCATGTCGGAATCGTTGCAGCTCGGACTCACGATCGCCTGGTCGCTGTACGTCGTCGTCCTCGTGATGTGGATCGTGCTCCAGAAGCGCCCGCCGGTCGCCACGATGAGCTGGATCCTGAGCCTGGCGGCGTTGCCGTACGCGGGGCTGCTGATCTACTACGTGTTCGGACCGCAGAAGCTCAAGCGGTCGCGATTGCGCCGGCTGGGCAGCAAGGGGATGGTCGCGCGCGAGCATGGCGTGCTGCAGCGCGCGGTCGCGGCGATGCCGGGCGGCGACCGCACGCGCCGGCTGGCGATGCTGGTGATGCGCTCCGGCGGCTATCCGCCGTCCACCGCCAGCGACGTACGCTTGCTGATCGACGGCGCGCAGACTTTCGAATCCTTGTTCGAGGCGATCGCCGCCGCCCGCCACCACGTCCACCTCGAGTACTACATCTATACGCCGGACGAACTCGGCACGCGCCTGCGCGACCTGTTGGTCGAGCGCCTGCGCGAGGGCATCAAGGTGCGGCTGCTGATCGATTCGCTGGGCTCCAAGCGCATCACGCGGCGCTACATGCGCCCGTTCCTCGACGCGGGCGGCCAACTGGCGTTCTTCCATTCGGTGCGGATGCGGCGTTTCCGGCCGGTCGTCAACATGCGCACCCACCGCAAGATCGTGATCTGCGACGGCCGGGTCGGCTTCGTCGGCGGCATCAATGTCTGCGACGAGCAGGACGAGCGTTTTCGCGCGGATGCGTGGCGCGACAGCCACCTGCGGATCGAAGGGCTGGCCGTGCATCGGCTGCAACAGATCTTTCTCGAAGACTGGCACTACGAGACCGGCGAGGCGTTCGACGCGGACCAGGTCGAGCCGCTGCGCACCGAGCTGGCGCCCGACCTGGAAGCCGGGTCGCATGTGATGCAGGTGATCGCGTCCGGGCCGGACACCGAACTGGCGCCGATCCAGCGCACGATGATCGCGTCGATCAACGCCGCCAGCCAGCGGATATGGTTGACCACGCCGTACTTCATTCCGGACGAGGCGTCGCTGTTCGCGCTGACTTCGGCCGCGCTGCGCGGCATCGACCTGCGCATCCTCGTGCCGCGCCGCGGCGATTCGCGGCTGGTGACGTGGTCGGCACGCTCGTACTTCGACGAGCTGATCCGGGCCGGCGCCAAGCTGTACGAATACCAGCCGCGGATGCTGCACTCGAAGACGATGCTGGTCGACGACCGGTACGCGTTCATCGGGACGGCCAATTTCGACAACCGCAGTTTCCGGCTGAACTTCGAGGTGTCGGTGCTGATGTACGAGCAGCAGATGGCCGAGCGCTTCGCCGAGCAGTTCCAGATCGACCTGCGTTCGTCGCGCCAGGTGCTGCGCGACCGGCGGTTGCCGTGGTACGCGGTCGTCGGCGAGGCGTTCGCGCGCCTGTGTTCGCCGCTGCTTTGAAGCGCGCGGCGCGAGAAGGCAGAATGGCGGGCAGCGCAACGCAACAACGCAGCGCAACGCAACAACGCAACGACGACGATCGAAGGAGACCCATCCGTGGACCGCACCATCTGGAGCCATACGCTAGGCGATCTGCTGCGTCGCAGCGCACAACGCGAGCCGGGCAAGACCGCCATCGTCTGCGGTGACGTCACGTGGACGTACCGCGAGTTCGACGAGATCTGCAACCGGTTCGCGGCCGGCCTGGCGACGCTCGGCGTCGGTGTCGACAGCCGGGTCGCGGTCCTGTCGCGCAACTCGCATACGTTCGCCGCCGCGCGTTTCGCGCTCGCGCGGCTGGGGGCGGTGCTGGTGCCGGTCAACTTCATGCTGAAGGCCACCGAGATCGCGCACATCCTGCGCCATTCGGGCGCGACGATGCTGATGGTCGACCCCGAGCTGGCGCCGGTCGGGCGCGAGGCGGCGGCCAGCGATACGAAGGTCACGCGCTTCGTCTGGCTGCCTGGCGAGGAGCCGACCGCCAGGCCCGACGGCATGCCGGGTTTCGACGAACTGCTGCACGATGCCGCGGCCGTCCCCAAGCCCTCGCTGGACGCGCGGATGCTCGCGCAGATCGTCTACACGAGCGGCACCGAATCGCTGCCCAAGGGCGCGATGCTCACGCACGAGGCGATCATCGCCGAATACGTCAGCGTCGTGATCGATGGCGAGATCCAGAACGGCGATCGCATGCTGCACGCGCTGCCGCTGTTCCACTGCGCGCAGCTCGACGTCTTCCTGGGGCCGTCGGTCTACGTCGGCGCCACCAACGTGATCACGGCCAAGCCGTCGCCCGACAACCTGCTGGGGCTGATCGAGCGCTACCGGATCAATTCGTTCTTCTGTCCGCCGACCGTGTGGATTTCGCTGCTGCGCTCGCCGCTGTTCGATACCACCGATCTGAGCACGCTGGTCAAGGGCTACTACGGCGCGTCGATCATGCCGGTCGAGGTGCTGCGCGAGCTGTTGCAACGCCGGCCCGCGCTGCGGCTGTGGAACTTCTATGGCCAGACCGAGATCGCGCCGCTGGCCACCGTGCTCAAGCCCGAGGACCAGTTGCGCAAGGCCGGTTCGGCGGGGCGGCAGACGATCAACGTCGAGACCCGCGTCGTCGACGACGACGGCCGCGATGTGGCGATCGGGCAGGTCGGCGAGATCGTCCACCGTTCGCCGCAACTGCTGCAGGGCTACTTGAACGATCCGGAGCGCACCGCCCAGGCGTTCGACGGCGGCTGGTTCCATAGCGGCGACCTGGGCGTGCTGGACGACGAGGGCTACCTGACGGTCGTCGACCGCAAGAAGGACATGATCAAGACCGGCGGCGAGAACGTCGCGAGCCGCGAGGTCGAGGAAATGATCTACCGGATCCCCGAAGTATCGGAGGTCGCGGTGATCGGTCTGCCCGATCCGAAATGGATCGAGGCCGTCACGGCCGTCATCGTCGTCAAGGACGGGCAGCGCCTGCAAGAGCAGCAGGTCATCGACTTCTGCCGCGAGCACCTGGGCGCGTTCAAGGTGCCCCGGCGCGTGATCCTGACCGATGCGCTGCCGAAGAACCCGAGCGGCAAGCTGCTCAAGCGCGACTTGCGGATCAAGTACACCGGTTGAGCGTCGGTCTTTCGATCTTGCTCGGGATGGTCCTGGCACGCCCATTCCGCCCCGGATTGTTGTCGAAAGTAAGATCGACGGTGCTTCTCAGGTGTCCATGCCCCCGCTTCGAGCACTTCAATCGCGCTCGATGTGCTCCAGCCGCCCGACTGGGGACAACGTCGTGCCTTGCAGTGCATCGGCCTCGTACAGGTAGGCGGCCTTGCCCACGCTCGGCAGTACGCGACCGAAGACGTATTCCTGCTCGGTTGCCTCGGAGTAGGCTGTCCGGACACGCTCGATGACATCCAAACGCAAGAGCTCGTCGATAAACCGCTCGAGTGAAGGCAACGTAGACAGAGCGACTTCTCCCCTCGCGCTCCAGCCTTCACGAACCTGCTTGATGCGAGAACTGGTGAACGATCCGCTTGCTTGGCCTGACGCTGAGAATCCAAAGAGATTGGCGGCCATGGCGAGACATTCGCGTGACGGTCCTTTCCTTAGCCAGCGCACGATCTCGTCGTGCTCGGGAGACGTAAAGGTTCCGGGCAAACCGCCCGCACAGGTTCGTTCGACGAGGTTGCGCCGAGCCTCTGCGACAAGTTGGGTCGACGACAGCGTCCGATCAAGTTCGACCTCATCGGCACGCCGCTCCTGTTCGAGGCGCGCGAGAATTTGGTGACGCCGTTCGAGCTCCGCAGGTTCGACCGGGATTCCGGCGCGCTGAAGTTCATCGATCGTGCATTCCGATGTCACCCAGCCGCCACGGGCTCTCGCGCGGAGGACGAAGCGATCGAGTTGCTGCTGGATTTCGACTGATACGATCGGCAGTTGGTCAACGAACTGCCGAAAGCCCGCCAAGGGCACGATGCCCTGCGGCATGCGGCCGTGCAGCAATTCGTCGATCAGTCTGTCGACCCCAGCCTCGTATCGGCTCTCGCGCAGGTCGACGGCCAGCCGCTCGCGCAGCGCCAACGGAACGTCGTCGCTGACCAGGTATATCGGGACCACGCGCGGAGCCTGCGTCCGCGCTTCGCGATCGATCGCGTAAGCGACCTCGCTGGCCACCCACGGCGAACTCATGGCGGGCTTTGAGCACGCTACGAAGACGAAGCGCGCTGAATCGATGGCCCGCGTGATCGCGGCGTCGATCGAGTGACCGAGCCGGATCTCGCGCGGAGCGAACCACGCAGGCAAGCCTCGGCAGCTCAGGTCGTCGACAAGGCGGCGCACGATGGTCTCGTCTTCGTGCGCGTAACTCACGAAGACGAGGTGGTCGCTGGCACCCAGGCCCACAGGCGCCGCCCTGGCGTGCCGTCTTTGCCGCCATGCCTGTGCAAGCAACCTGAAGCGAGCAAGCATCACGAACAGATTCTGCTCTGGTGGTCCGCGACAAGGCAAGGCGGGGTCAGGCGCGTAGTTGCCGCCAGCTTCCCGCGAGCCAACTACAGGTTTTGGCCTTGTTCTTCATGGAACTCGGCACCGGGGCCATGGAGCGCCACCCGCTATGCGTCGAGACTGCGGCAGTGGGGAACAGAAGATCGTCGCGGCGATCGTCGATGGTGCGGTGATCGACAAGATGCTGGCTCATCTGGGGCTGGACCCACAGCCACCGCGCAGGGGGCGAGGCATTCGCCTGCTCATCATCCAGTCTCCCGTCACTCATCCAGCTTCAGGCCCGACGCCTGGATCACCCGGCCCCATACCACCGCGTCGGCCTGGATCGCCGCGGCCAACTGCCCGGGAGTGCCCGGATCCGCGATCAAGCCGTCGCCCGACAGCCGCTGGCGCATCTCGTCGCTGCCCATCGCGGTACGCAAGGCTTCGTTCAGGCGCTGCACGATCGGCTGGGGCGTCCCCGCAGGAGCGAAGAGGCCGAACCAGAAGTAGCTGGTCATCCCGGGAAACCCCAGTTCGGCGAAGGTCGGCACATCGGGCAGCAGCGGCGATCGCTGCTCGCTGGTCACCGCCAGTGCCCTCAACTGCCCCGAGCGATGCGAGCCGATGGCCGAGTTGATGGCCTGGATCGTCATCGGAATGCGGCCGCTGATCACGTCGAGCACGCCGGGCCCGGTGCCCTTGTACGGCACGTCGGTCATCCGGATTCCGGCCGTGGTATTCAGCAACTCGCCAAGCAGATGGTTGGTCGTGGCCTTACCCGCCGTCGCAAAGAACACCTGTTGCGGGTGCGCCTTCGCATAGTCGATGAACTCCGGCAGCGTCTTCGCGGGAAGCGAAGGCGTCACCGTCAACGCGTAGCTCATCTTCGCGATCATCGAGACCGGCTCGAAATCGGCGACCTTGTACCGGATCTTCGCGTAGAGCTGCGGATTGATCGAGAACGTGGATACCGCGCCCATGAACAGCGTATACCCGTCGGGCGCCGCGGTCGCGGCCCGCTCGGCGCCGATCATCGTACTGGCGCCCCCGACGTTCTCGATGACGACCGACTGGCCCAGCATCTCGGTGAGCTTCTTCGCGAGCGGCCGGCCGGCCTGGTCCAGCGGACCGCCCGCGGCATAGGGAGAGATGATCGTGATCGGCCGGCTCGGCCATTTGTCATCGGCATGGGCCGGCAGCGAGCCGAACGCGACGACAGCGAATCCGGCGGCAATGACCGCGTGCAGCGACTTCATCCGGGTGTCTCCTGAACTGCCAGAACCAGCGACCGTGGACCGCGCCGGGGGAGCGCGATCTCGGTCGATTCGCGGCTCAGCGAGGTCGACCGATCGCGGCAGTCTACATTCAAGATTTCATGTATTTCAAATTGCACACCAATCGGTTCATTTTATAGACCGATCCGACGACCGATCCGACGACCGGACCGCCGCGCGGTGGCGATGTGACGCTCGCCTGCGTACCCACTCGGCGTGCAATATTTCCGGCGCCATACCGGCATGGGAGGCGCGTTGCGATGCTACGGGGGATCAGTCCTCCGGGTGTGATCGGAAGATTCGCATACCGCCACGCACACTTCATCGCCTTCATCGATCTTCGACATTTACCAAGCCATGGCTTATTATTTGCCAAGCTTTAGCTTGCTGAATGTCAATGACCGACGCTTCCGCCCGACCTCCGTTCGCATCGCCCGCTTTACCGCCCACCTCACCGTCCGGCCCGGAGCCGTCGCGTTCGCCGGCCACCGCTGCTGCCCGCGCGGACGCCGGCATGGCGTCGGCGGCTCCAGAACGCTTTGCGCCCTTGCTGCGGCGAACCGTCGTTTCGCTCGCGCAGCGCTGGCGCCGAAACCTGCGCCACGATGGTCTCGGCCACGTCCGGCTCGCGATCGTCGGGCACCTGCTCCGGGCCGGCCCGATGAGCGTGACCGAGCTGGCGACCCGCGAAGGTGTCCGGCTTCAATCGCTGACCCGGCCGCTGGCCGAGCTCATCGATGACGGTTGGGTGCTTCGCCAGGCGGACGCGGCGGATGGCCGGCGCTCGGTGGTCGGGCTGACGGCGGCCGGCTCGAAGGCGGTGCGGTCCGCCACCCGCGCGGCGGACCGTTCGCTTGCCGAACTGCTGCGCCGCATGCTGTCCGAGGAAGAACGTGCGCTGCTGGCCCGCGCGTGCGAGCTGCTGCAGCGCGTCGACGAGACGCTGGCCGACGAAGCGCGGACGCGTGACGCCGCCGATCCGTCCCGATGACGTCGCCAGCCGCGCCTCATCCGCCGGATCCGCCCGATTCTCCCGATGCGGCGGAGCCGTCCGGCCCATCGGCTCCGTCCGACGCGTCCGAGGCACCGGATCGTTCGGCGCGCATCGAACGGCGACGCCAGGGCGCGCAGCTGGTCGTCGCGGCGGGGCTGGCTTGGCTGCTCGCGCGCGTCAGCGGCTTACCCGATTCCGAGTGGGCGATGATGAGCACGCTGATCGTGATGCGGCCGACCGCAGGGGCCACGTTGCTGGCCGGGCGGGACCGGATTGCCGGCACGCTGGCCGGTGCGCTGTGCGGCTTGGCCGGTACGGCTCTGCAGGCCTGGCTCGGCGCTCGAGGGTTGCCGACGCTGGCATTGACGCTCGCGCTGTCGTATGTCAGCACCGCGGTCCCCGCCTGGCGCAGCGCGCCGATCACGGCGCTGATCGTCGCCGGCTCGGCAGCGCTCGACGGTCAGGATGCGATACGGATCGCCGGGGTGCGGGTCGTGCAGATTCTGATCGGCATCGCGGTCGCACTGGCCGTGGCCGCTTCGTTCCTGCGGATGCGGGCCGATGTGCGCTTGCGGCGAGGCTGCCGCGCGGTTCTACGCGGCCAGGCGGCGAGCCTGTCCCGGACCTTCACGTCTCCGGCTCCCCAGGCGCGCGACGTGCGGCAGGCGGCACGACGCCTGCGCGAGAGCCTGGACCGACTCGATGCGCTGGCCGCGTCGGCGGATTGGGTGGGGAATCGAACGGCGAGCCGGCGAGCAGCGAGGCGGGCCGGCAAACGGCCGGTGCGGCCGGCAGACGACGTCGAAACGGCACGGATCGATGCGCTGCGATGCATCGTCGCCGACGTCGGCTTGCTGCGGCGAACGTTGCGTTCGCCGTCGTTGCGCGGGCACCGAGGCCTGATCGCCGATACCGTTCGGACCGCGGCGCGCGCCCTGATCAGCGTGGCGAGCACGATGGAAGCGGCCGACCGGCCGGAACCAGCGGATGAGACCAGTGGGGATCGGGCCGGCACGGACGTCGGCGCGATGCTTGGCGCGCTGCGCGCATGGGCCGATCACTGCGCCGGCCTGGGCGGCGAGCCATCGCGGCTGGCCGGTGCGCTGGCTGCGCTGCATGAAGATCTCGTCAGCATCAGCGCGCCTGGCGCGACGGGACGACGCACGTGATGATGTCGCCGCTGGTGTTCACTCAGAGGCTGGCGGCGCGAGCGGGCCGGCGATGACGGTGACCGTCACGCTGCCAGATACAGGCGATAGCTGTCCTCGTACCACTCGTCGGTCCGGGCGCATTGCCTGACGGCCGGCCGCGCGGCGACGGCGCCGGACCAGTCGCTGATGGCGGGACAGTCGTCGGGCATCCGGAACGGACTGAGCTTCTGGAGCGTCGCCACCTGCTCGAACCAGGGATGGAGAGCGATGTCGGCCAGCGTGAGCCGGGCCCCCATCAGATAGGGTCCCTGCGCCTTCCGGTCCTGCAAGGCCCGGTCGAGGACCCGGACGTCATCCTGTATCTGCTCGATCAACTGGCGGCGCAGCGCATCGTCCCGTTCGAAGATGAAGCGATGCGTCGCCGCGAGCAGGCGGCTGTCGGCGAAGTCGATCCAAAGGCGCGCGTGCGCCCGCTCGGAAGGCTCCGCCGGCATGAGCGGCGGCTGTGGAAACGCCTCGTCCAGATACTCCATGATCACGGCCGATTCCCACAGCCGCGTCTCACCGTGCAGCAGCAGCGGTACGTGACCGTAGGGCGAGATTTCCGTGAAGTCGTCGGGCTTGTTCTTGAGATCGATCTCGATCATGTCGGCCGACAGGCCCTTCTCCGCCAGCACCAGGCGCACGCGATGAGCGAAGGGGCAGAGCTTGAACGTGTAGAGGCTGAGTTCGTGAGTCATGGTCCTGTCCTCTTCCGGCCCCGGGGGGCCTGCTGTCGCCTGCGAGCAGGCTGGCGTTGCGATGGCGGAAGAATGGCCGCATAGTGCTCATGAATCCAGTGACGAGAAATCACGACCGTGCTGAAGCCTGCTCAGCTCATCCGTATCGACTTCAGCCTGCTCGTGCTGTTCAGCACGGTGTTGGAGGAAGGGCATGTCGCGCGTGCCGCGGAGCGGCTCAACATGACCCCGTCCGCGGTCAGCCACGGCCTTCGCCGCTTGCGGCGCCTTCTTCATGATCCGTTGTTTCTGAAGACGCCCACCGGTGTAGCGCCGACGGAGCAGGCCCTGGCGCTCGCGGGACCCGTCGCCGAGGTCCTCGCGCGCGTCGACGGCATCGTGTCGTCGGCGGGGCCGTTCGATCCGAAAACCGCCAGGCGTTGCTTCAGCATCGGCGCGCCCGACGCGATCTCGGCGATCTTCCTCGCGCCTCTCGTCTCCCATCTGGCACGTGAGGCCCCGGCGATCGACATCCGGCTCCTGCAACTGATCCCGCAGCACCATGGCAAGCCGACCAGCCAGGTCTGGGAGGCGACGCTCGCCGAACTTGACGCACACAGGCTCGACATCGCCGTGCTGCCGATCGGTCCGCCCCCGCCGCGCTTCGCCTCCCGCCTGCTGTTCGAGGAGGATTTCGTCGTCGCCATGCGGCAAGACCATCCGCTGGCGCGGGAGCCGAGCCTCGCCAACTACCTCGCCATGCGGCACATGCTCGTTTCGGCCATCGGCGACGGATACGGCGTGGTCGACGCCAAGCTCGCCGAGGAAGGACACGCGCGGCGGGTAGCGCTCACGGTGCCGAACTTCACGATGGCGCTGATCCAGTTGGGGGAAAGCGATCTCGTTGCGACGCTGCCGCGTCATCTCGTCGCCCGGCACGCCGATCGCTTCGGCCTCGTGACGTGTCCGGTGCCGCTGCCCTGGACGCCCGATCCGGTGCGCGCCGTCGCGTCCAGGGCTGCGATGGCCGACGCCGGCATTGCCTGGCTGTTCGAGGCGCTGGCGCATTGCACCGGACCGGGCGCGGAGTCGCCATTC
>JAKPAM010000016.1 GCA_029779435.1 Pseudomonadota bacterium
CGGCGCGGCCAGATCATGCAGATCGACGTCTACGACAACCCGGCGGGCAACTACAACGTGGCGATCGCCGGCACGTCGGGCTCGGGCAAGTCGCTGCTCTTGAACGAGATCGCCGCCGCCTACCTCGGCACCGGCGCGCGCGTCTGGATCATCGACGTCGGACGCTCCTACGAGAAGGCGTGCCGCAACTTCGGCGGCAGCTTCATCGAGTTCACCGAGGACGCCGCGCTGTCGCTCAACCCGTTCCCCCTGGTCGAGGACATCGACGAGGACATGGAACTGCTGCAGCCGCTGCTCGCGCAGATGGTGTCTCCGCGCGAGTCGCTCGACGGCTTCCAGTACTCGACGCTGGGCGCGGCGATCAAGAAGGTCTGGAAGGCCAAGGGCCGCGCCATGACCGTCACCGACATTCACGACCTGCTCGCGACCGGACGCCTCGACGACGACGGCGCGCCGTCCGCCGGCGAAGGCGACCGGCGGCTGAAGGACCTCGCCGCGATGCTGCACCCCTACACGCGCGACGGCGCCTACGGGAAGTACTTCGACTCCGAGGCCAGCATCGACTTCGGCGCCGACCTCATCGTGCTGGAGCTCGAGGAGCTCAAGTCGAAGAAAGACCTGCAGACCGTGGTGCTGCTGATCGTCATGTACCGCATCACGCGCGAGATGTACTTCTCTCGCGACCGCAAGAAGATCGTGATCATCGACGAGGCCTGGGACCTGCTCTCCGGCGGCGCCACCGCCGAGTTCATCGAGGCCGGCTACCGGCGAGCGCGCAAGTACAAGGGCGCCTTCATGTCGGCCACCCAGGGCGTGGACGACTACTACCGCAACCCGGCGGCGAAGGCGGCACTGGACAACTCCGACTGGATGTTCCTGCTGCGCCAGAAGCCCGAGTCGATCGAGATGATGGACAAGCTCGGTCAGCTCACGATGGACGATGCGATGAAGCGGCTGCTGCTGTCGCTGCGCACCGAGCACGGCGCCTACTCCGAGGTCTTCATCCACTCGCCGGCCGGCAACGGCATCGGCCGGCTGATCGTCGATCCGTACAGCCTGCTGCTCTTCAGCAGCCGGGCCGAGGACTTCAACGCCATCAACGCCAAGCGCGCGGCGGGCCTGGACGTCTCCGCCGCCATCGACGCGGTCTTGCGCGAACGGGGGCTCGCGTGAACGCACGGGCCGCCGCACTGCTCGTGGGCGCCAACGCGCTGGTGAGCGCCGCGCTGATCGCACTCGTTCACCTGTGGCTCGTGCCCGAACGCCTGCCGGCGCTGGCCGTGCTGGACGTTGCGGAGCTCTATCGCCTGAAGGAGCTGCAGGTCGCCGCGGTGCTGGTCAAGCGCGACGCCAGCGACGAAGAGCGTACCGCCGCACTGCGTCGT
>JAKPAM010000020.1 GCA_029779435.1 Pseudomonadota bacterium
GTGGCCCTGATCGGGCCGCGCGCGTTGGCATAGCCCGGGCTCTGGACGATCACGTTGCGTGCCTGCTTGCCGACCACGCGGTGCCTGCGCGGATCGATCTGGAGCGCGATGTCGGTCACCTCCTCGCCGTAGACCGCGGCGCTGGTCAGCAGGAACGGCTTGGCCGGGTTGATCGTCGCGTAGTCGCAGACATAGTCCCAATGGGTGTGGCCCGAGACGACGACGTCGATCCGCGCGTCGAGCTTGTCGAGGATCGGCAGGATGTCGCCCCACAGCGCGTTGCAGCCCGATGGATTGGGCAGGCCCTTGGTGCGGCCGCCCTGATGGATCAGCAGCACGACGGCATCGACCCCGCGCGCCTTCAGGCCGGGAACCAGGGCATTGACCGTCTCAGCCTCGTCGGCGAAGCGGATGCCTTCGATCCCGCTGGGCGAGACGAGGTGCTCGGTTCCCTTCAGCGTGAGCCCGATCAGCCCCACGGTGACGCGGTCGTGCCCCTTGCCGAAGCGGCGCAACGCGGTAGCCGGAAACAGCGTGCCGCCGTCGCGTGTGAAGACGTTTGCCGCGAGAAACGAGAAGGCGGCGCCCTTGAACGGTTCGACCTGGCACGGCTTGCGCAGTGCGTGCTGGATGCAGCCGCCCGCCTGCTTGCGCTTCAGCTCGTCGATGCCCTCGTCGAATTCGTGGTTGCCGACCGCGTTGAAGTCGAGCCCGATGCGGTTCATCACCCCGATGGTCGGCTCGTCGAGGAACAGCGTGGAATTGAGCTGCGAGCCGCCGATCATGTCGCCCGCCGACACGGTCAGGTGATAGGCGTATCGGGCGCGAATCGCATCGATCGCGCTGGCCATCCAGGCGGCGCCGCCCGCAGGCACCTGCACCACCGTGCCGTCGGGCTGCCCCACCGGCACCGATTGCCGCGGCGGCGCGATCGCGCCGTGGAAGTCGTTGATGGCGATGATGCCGACGGTGATCGGCGCGCGCGCCGGCGGGGCCATCGACGTCGCGCAGGCCGAAGTCAGCAGCGCCGCG
>JAKPAM010000022.1 GCA_029779435.1 Pseudomonadota bacterium
GCACTACGTCGAAAACGACAAGCTGCTCATCGACAACACGCTGGTGCTCATCGACGCCGGCTGCGAACTCGACGGCTACGCCGCCGACATCACGCGCACCTTC
Source organism: Pseudomonadota bacterium (assembly GCA_029779435.1). Taxonomy (GTDB): domain Bacteria; phylum Pseudomonadota; class Gammaproteobacteria; order Burkholderiales; family Burkholderiaceae_E; genus JAKPAM01. The sequence goes on from JAKPAM010000022.1 coordinate 104, forward strand.
CCGGTCAGCGGCCGATTCAGCGGCCCGCAGCGCGAGGCCTACGAGATCGTGCTTACCGCGCAGGCCGCCGCCATCGCCGCGATCCGGCCCGGCGTTCCGTTCATCGCCTACCACGACGCCGCCCTGCGCGTGCTGGTACAGGGCATGGTCGATCTCGGCCTGCTGGCCGGCGACATCGACGGGTTGATCGAAAGCGAAGCCTACAAACCGTTCTACATGCACCGCACCGGCCACTGGCTCGGCCTCGACGTGCATGATGCCGGCGACTACAAGGCTGGCGAAACGTGGATTGCCCTCGCGCCCGGCATGACCCTGACCGTCGAGCCCGGCCTGTACATCCGGCCCGGCGCAGGCGTGCCCGCACACCTGCACGGCATCGGCATCCGCATCGAGGACGATGTGCTGGTCACGGCCGAAGGCGCTGAGGTCTACACGAATGCGCCCAAAACAGCCGCTGAAATCGAGGAAGTGATGCGTCGTGACTGACGAGACCGCCTCCGAAACTGCCTCCAAAGCAGCCTCCCTGAGCACCGACGTGCTGATCATCGGCGCCGGCCCGGTCGGCATGACACTGGCCCTGGCACTGGCCGACAGCTCTCTGCGCGTCCTGTTGCTGGATCGCCAGCCCGCTGGTTCCTGGCTCAAGGACCCGCGCGCGCTGGCCCTGTCGCACGGCACGCGACAACTGCTCGAGCGGCTGAACGCGTGGAACGCTGCCGCAGCCACCGCCATTCAGGACATCCACGTCTCGCAGCGCGGTGGCTTCGGCCGAGCACAGATCAACGCCGCCGACTACGACATACCGGCGCTCGGCTACGTCAAACGTTACCGCGACCTGCTATCCGCCCTCCACGCGCGCATCGGCGCGGATCGACTGATTGCCCCCTGCTCGGTCGAGCGCATCGACAC
>JAKPAM010000039.1 GCA_029779435.1 Pseudomonadota bacterium
TCGCATCGAACGCTGCTTTGCCAAGCTCAAGCAGTTCCGCCGCATCGCCACTCGCTTCGACCGCAAGCCCTCCCACTTCCTGGCCTTTCTCTACCTCGCTTCGATATCCATGTGGCTCCCTTGAATGTCGATTCAGCCTAGGAGGTCGTGCGGCGGAGTCCGCCGCGCGGCCTTCCAGCCACGGGCCAGTGAGCCGCACCATGACGGGGCGTTGTGCTAGTGTCGTCGTCCCACGAAGACGACGGCCTCGCGATGATTCAACGTTCGGAACACCTCGACGGCCGCGCCATGGTCCTGCTGGTCGGATGCTGCGCGTTCTGGGGTATCCAGCAGATCCTGATCAAGACGACGGTCGGCGAGGTGGCGCCGATGTGGCAGGCCTCGCTGCGGATGGGGGGGGCCACGCTGTTGCTGCTCGCGTGGTGCGCGGCGCGCGGTGTGCGGCTGTTCGATCGCGACGGCACGCTGGGGGCCGGGCTGCTGGCCGGCTGCCTGTTCGCCGGCGAGTTCGTCTGCATCTACCTGGGCCTGGAGCGCACGAGCGCGTCGCGGTTGACGGTGTTCCTGTACACGGCCCCGTTCGTCGTCGCGCTGCTGCTGCCGCGCTGGGTGCCGTCCGAGCGCTTGAATCCGCGCCAATGGGCGGGCCTGGCGCTGGCCTTCGGCGCGATCGTCGTCGCGTTCAGCGAGAGCCTCGGGCATGCCGTCCGGGACCAGTTGGCCGGAGACCTGCTGGCATTGGGCGCCGGTGTGTTCTGGGGGCTGACGACGCTGGTGATCCGCGCGTCGCGGATGACGACGATCAGCGCCGAGAAGACGCTGTTCTATCAGTTGGCGGCGACGACGTTGATCCTGCCGCTGCTGTCGCGTGTGATGGGCGAGTCCTGGGGCCTGTCGTACTCGGCATATGCGTGGACCTCGATCGGGCTGCAGGCCGGCGTCGGCGCGTTCGCCAGTTACCTGACCTGGATGTGGATGATGCGCATCTATCCGGCCACGCGCTTGTCGTCGTTCACGTTCCTGACGCCGCTGTTCGCGCTGGCGTTCGGCGTCGTGCTGCTGGGCGAGCCGCTATCGATGCGGCTGGTCGCGGCGCTGGCCTGCGTGGCGGTCGGGCTCGTGCTGGTCAATCGCCGCGATCGCGCCTGAAGCTCTCGATCGATCCGTCAGTCGTTGGGCAGCGCCGCGCGTCGCGGACGGATCCGCCAGGCGTTGCACGCGTCGCCGTGGTCGCGCCGCGCGACCACGGCCAGTTCCAGCCGCCGGTCGTGCGCGCCGAGCATGCCGTGCAGCAGTTCGTTCCAGGCGTCGAACGCGGCCGGGTGCAGATCGGCGAGGCCGGCCATCAGCTTCCAGCCCGGTTGCCGCACGCCGGCCTGGACGGCGCCCGAAGCGTCGGCGGCGGCCAGCGCGGAGTCGAGCGAGGCGTCGTCGCCCTGCGCCTGCGCGAACGCGACCAGGAACCGGGCGAAGTCGGCGGCGTCGCCGCGCTCGGGCAGGCCGAACGCGGCCGCGGTCTCGGCGTAGAACTGCATGCCGATCAGCCGGGCCGTGATGCCGACCAGGTACGTGGCGTCGAACGGGCCGTGCAGCGCGATCGATTCCTGGATCGCGGTGCGCAGGTATTCCATCGCGTAGTTGCGGTGCGCCTTGAGCAGCCGCTCGGCCGGCCAGGTCTCGGTCGGCAGCACCGGCGCGCGCGCCGGGTCGAAATCCGGCGCTTCTTCGCCCCGCGCGAAGCGTAGCCGTTCCTCGGGCGCCAGGTCGCGGTCGTACTCGTGGTAATACCCTTCGAGGCCGGGCTGGCCATCCATCGTCTGCTTGGTGCATACGAAGCCGAGTCGCGGATTACCGAGCGATACGCCGTTGTGCGCGTGCCAGCCCAGCAGCATCGCGCGCGATACCTCGCCCGGGATCGCGCAGATCGCCGTACCCTGCCAGGCCCAGCGGGGCGGGGCGTAGCGGACCCAGGCCTTGCGATCCGATTCCTCGACGTACTCGACGCGCACGCCGCCGATCGCATTGGACAAGTAGTGATACCGCGCGGCGGCGACGGCCGGCGGCAGGTCGCGCAGGCCGAGCTTGTCCAGGCCGGGCAGGAAACGCTCGTGGTGCTGGCGGCGGAAGATCCGGAACACCAGTTCGGCCGCCTCGCGCGCGCTGCGGCGCGTGACGACGGTCATCACCAGGCCGGTGAACAACGCGTTGTACAGGTGCGCGACGGCCGCCCAGTGACGGGTCTGGTCGGTGGCGCCGTCCAGCGGGGCGGCGGCGATGTGGGCGAGCGGGGTCGAGTGGGTCATGGCGTCTCCGGGTATCGGCTTTCTCGGGTTATCGGCTTTGCTACTTGAGCGTCGACAGCAGGATGCTGGTCTCGCTGGAGGCGATGCCGGGGATCTGGCGGATCCGTCCCAGCACCTGGTCGAACGCTTCCAGCGAATCGGCATGGATCTCGGCGATGACGTCCCAGCGACCGTTGGTCGAGTGCAGTGTATGCACGGACGGGTGGCCGCGCAGCGCCTTGAGCACCGCATCGGTGGCATTGCCCTCGATCGCGATCGTCATCAACGCGCGGATCCGGTGCGGTTCGGCGCTGGGCTTCAGGCGCACCGTGTAGCCGACGATGACGCCGTCCTGTTCGAGCCGGCGGATGCGGTTCTGCACGGTGCCGCGCGACACGCGCAGGCGGCGCGCCAGCGTGGCGACCGATGCGCGGGCGTCGTCGCGCAGCAGCGCCAACAGTTGCAGGTCGGTGTCGTTCATTGTGCACCGTCGAATTGAGCGAATCGCCAATGTATTGAGCAATTCTGCGCAAGTTTTGCCGAAAAGTGAATGTTCGATGTACTTTCGGTTAGCCGATTCCTGATCCAGACTACGCCTATCCGGACTTTCCGCAGCGCCTTGCCGACGCCGACGCCGTCCTTGCGTCGAACCTCGCCTCGAAGGAGCACCTCGATGAGCAGTTCGCCTTTGGTGATGATGGTCGATCCGATGCACTACGAAGTCAGCTACGCGATCAATCCGTGGATGACGCCCGGACAGTGGGCGCGCGACCCGGACGGCTGCCGGCAGCGCGCGGTCGATGCGTCGCTGCAGTTGCGCGATGCGCTGGTCCGCGCCGGTTGCCGGATCGAATGGGCACCGGGATCGGCCGGGTGGCCGGACATGGTGTTTCCGGCCAACGCGGCGGTCGTGCTCGATGGGCGCGTGATGATGGCGCGATTCCGTCATCCGCAGCGTCAGGGCGAAGAAGCGCCGTTCCTCGCGATCTTCGAGAGCCTGCGCGAGCGCGGGCTGATCCGGCAGATCGAGAGGATGCCCGAGGGCGTGTTCCAGGAAGGGGCCGGCGATTGCATCTGGGATGCCGCGCGGGGCTGGTTCTGGGCGGGCTTCGGGCCGCGGTCGAGCGCGGCCTCGCTCGACGTCTTGCGCGATTACTTCGGGCGGCCCGTGGTGCCGCTGGGCCTGGCGTCCGAGCGCTGCTACCACCTGGACGTGTGTTTCCTGCCGCTGTCGGGCGGCGAGATCCTGTACCTGCCCGACGCACTGACGCCGCAGGCACGCGACGAGTTGCACCGCCGCGTGCCGGCATCGCTGCTGATGCCCGCGACCGAGGAAGACCTGCGCCACTTCAACATCAACGCGGTGAACGTCGGCCGCACGATCGTGATGAGCCGCACGACGGCGTCGCTGCGCGAGCGGCTCGAGGCGCGCGGGTACGCGCTTATCGAGGTCGACCTGTCGCCGTTCATGATGTCCGGCGGCGGCGCTTATTGCATGACGCTCAGGCTCGACCGCACGAGTCGCCAGGATCCGGCCGCCGCCTCGCCGGACCAGGCCCGCGCGGCGGCCTGACCTCGGGCCCAAGCGCTTCCCCTGTGGCGAGGATGCTGCCGTCCCGAGGCGGCGGCGACTCGCGATCGATCGAAGGAGGGATTGCTCATGCTGCCATCGCAACCCGGATCGTGTCCGACGCGTTTTTCTTCGCACCATCCGTTCCACACGCGCTGGGTCGTGCCGGCGGACCTGGCGCGGCTCGTCGCGCATGAAGGCCTGGCGCGGGTGATGCGCGACCTGGGCGACATCCTGCTCGCCGATTTCCGCCGCTGGCCGCAGTTCGACAAGGTGGCGCGCGTCGCCGCGCACTCGGACGATGGCGTCATCGAATTGATGCCGATCGCCGATGGGCGCCTGCACGCGTTCAAGTACGTCAACGGCCATCCGGGCAACGGCCGGTGCGGCATGCCGACGGTGATGGCGTTCGGGGGCCTGGCGGACGTCGCGACCGGCTTCCCGCTGCTGGTCAGCGAGATGACGATCGCGACGGCGCTGCGCACGGCGGTGACGTCGGCCCTCGCCGCGCGCGCGCTCGCCCGCGCCGATGCGCGGACGATGGCCATCGTCGGCAACGGCGCGCAGAGCGAGTTCCAGGCGCTGGCTTTCCACACGCTGTCGGGCATACGCACGCTGCGCGTGTTCGACGTCGATCCGGCCGCCACCGACAAGCTGTGCGCGAACCTGGCCGACACGCCTGGCCTGGACGTCGTGCGGGCGGCGTCGGTCGCCGATGCGGTCGCGGGCGCGGATATCGTGTCGCTGCTGACGGCCGACAAGCGGCGGGCGACGGTGCTGACCGATGCGATGGTCGAGCCGGGCATGCACATCAACGCGGTGGGCGGCGACTGCCCGGGCAAGACCGAGGTCGCGCCCGAGGTGCTGCGCCGTGCCAGCGTGTTCGTCGAGTACGCGCCGCAAAGCCGGATCGAAGGCGAGATCCAGCAGATGCCGGCGGACTTCCCGGTGACCGAGTTGTGGTCGGTGTTCTGCGGAGCCGCGCCCGGGCGGTCCGATGCGGCGCAGATCACGCTGTTCGATTCGGTGGGCTTCGCGCTCGAGGACTTCTCGGTGCTGCGCTACCTGTACGACGCTTGCGAGCGCCTGGACATCGGCGAGCGCGTGCGGCTCGTGCCCGAACTGCGCGATCCGCGCGATCTGTACGGCGCGTTGCGCGTGGACAGCAGCGCGGGCGCGACGGCCATGGCGGTCGCGGCAGCCATCGCAGGCGCGACCGCCACGGCGGCGGTGACCTAGTGTCGTGATCCAGAAATTCGCTGAACAAATCCGTCGAGAATCGGCGCCATGCTGCGTTGCAAATCCTCGCGATACCTCGGTATCGCTGCGGTTCGCGCCTTGCCTGGCACCGATTTCGACAGATTTCCCTATTCAGCGAATTTCTGGATCACGACACTAGGCGGCGATCGCGGCGTCGCCGCTACGGCCGTCGCCGCCGCGGCTGCCGCCGCCGCGCGATCAGACGCGCTCGAAGATCGCGGCGATACCCTGGCCGCCGCCGATGCACATCGTCACCAGCGCATAGCGGCCGCCGACGCGCTGCAGTTCGGCCAGCGCCTTGACGGTGATGATCGCGCCGGTGGCCCCGACCGGATGGCCGAGCGAGATCCCCGAGCCGTTCGGGTTGACCTTGGCCGGGTCCAGTTCCAGTTCACGCGTCACCGCGCAGGCCTGCGCGGCGAAGGCCTCGTTGGCTTCGATGACGTCCATGTCGGCCGCCTTCAGGCCCGTGCGCTGGAACACCGCGCGCACGGCGGGGATCGGGCCGATGCCCATATAGGCGGGCTCGACGCCCGAGTGCGCGTAGCCGACCAGCCTGGCGATCGGCGCCAGGCCCAGCGCCGAGGCGCGCCCGGCATCGGCCAGCACGACGGCGGCCGCGCCGTCGTTGATGCCCGACGCGTTGCCGGCCGTGACGACGCCGTCCTTCTTGAACGCCGGTTTCATCTTGGCCAGTTGGTCGAGCGTGACGTCGCCGCGGACGTGTTCGTCCGTATCGAAGACGATCGTACCTTTGCGCGACGGGATCTCGACCGGCACGATCTGGTCCTTGAAGCGGCCGGCGGCGATCGCGGCGGCGGCGCGCTGCTGGCTGGTCAGCGCCAGTTCGTCCTGCATCTGGCGCGTGATCTGGTAGCGCTCGGCGACGTTTTCGGCGGTGATGCCCATGTGCATCGGCTGCCACGGGTCGTGCAGGATCGCCAGCATGTAGTCGACCAGCGCGGTGTCGCCCATCCGCGCGCCGAAGCGGGTGGCGGTCGACAGGTACGGCGCGCGGCTCATGCTCTCGGAACCGCCGCCGATCGCCACGTCGGTGTCGCCGAGCATGATCGCCTGCGCGGCGTTGACGATCGCCTGCAGGCCCGAGCCGCACAGACGGTTGACGTTGAACGCGGGCGTCTCGATCGGCAGGCCGGCGTCGATCGTGGCGACGCGGCTCAGGTAGGCGTCGCGCGGTTCGGTCGGGATCACGTTGCCGACGACGACCTGTCCGACGGCATCCGGTGCGACGCCGCTGCGTTGCAGCGCGGCCTTGATCGCCGTGGTGGCCAGCGTGGTGTTGGGTACATCCTTGAGGCTGCCGCCGAAGCTGCCGATGGCAGTGCGGGCGGTCGCGACGACGACGACGTCTCGATGGGACATTCGGGGGCTCCTGGTGTCGATGCGCCGACCGGATCCGCTGGATCGATCGGGATCGGTGGGATGGATGGGAAGCGAAGGAATCAGCGGCGATTTTAAGGGAGGTTTAAGTCTGCCGGCCCACGATACGGCCATCGGCGGTCGACGAACCGCCTCTCCCAGGAGCCTCCATCATGTCCAACAGATTGACTCGCACTTCGATCGCCGCCGCCGTCGTGGCCGTCCTCGCCGGCGGCGCCTGGCAACTCTCGACGCCGCACGAGGGCATCGCGCATGCCGCGCCGGTCGGCGCGCTGGACGTCGTCACGGGCGCGTCGCCGGTCATGGTCAGCGGGATGGATTTCTCGCCGATCGTCGAACGGTACGGCCCGGCGGTCGTCAACATCAGCACGACCGGGCGCGCGCAGAAGACGTCGGACGACGATGAACCGGGGCTGGCGCCCGATGATCCGATCCTCCAGTTCTTCCAGCAGTTCGGTCAACAGTTCGGCCCGCAACTGCGCCGCGGCCGGCCGCCTCGGGGCGCGCCGCTGGTGCGCGGCGAGGGGTCCGGCTTCATCGTGAGCCCGGACGGGCTGATCCTGACCAACGCGCACGTCGTCGATGGCGCGCAGGTGGTCACGGTGCGGCTGACCGATCGGCGCGAGTTCGCCGCCAAGGTGCTGGGCGTGGACAAGCAGACGGACGTGGCCGTGCTGCGCATCGATGCCAAGGATCTGCCGGTCGTGCGGCTCGGTGATCCGGCCGCGACCAAGGTGGGCGAGCCGGTGGTGGCGATCGGATCGCCGTTCGGGTTCGAGAACAGCGTGACCTCGGGGATCGTCAGCGCCAAGGCGCGCGCGCTGCCCGACGACAACTACGTGCCGTTCATCCAGACCGACGTGGCGGTCAACCCGGGCAACTCGGGTGGGCCGCTGTTCAACGCCCGCGGCGAGGTCATCGGCATCAACTCGCAGATCTACACGCGCTCGGGCGGCTACCAGGGGCTGTCGTTCGCGATTCCGATCGACGTCGCGACCAAGGTGCAGGCGCAACTGGTCGCGCACGGCAAGGTGACGCGGGCGCGGCTGGGCGTGCAGATCCAGGACGTCAATCAGGCGCTGGCCGACGCGTTCGGCCTGGCCAAGCCGATGGGGGCGCTGGTCAGCGCCGTCGAGCCCGGCGGGCCCGCCGACAAGGCCGGCTTGCAGAGCGGCGACGTGATCGTCGCGGTCGGCGACCAGCCGATCGGGCATTCGTTCGACCTGCCCGCGCTGGTGTCCGAGCAGAAGCCGGGCAGCACGCTGAAGCTGGACGTGATCCGCAAGGGCGATCGCAAGACCTTGACCGCGACGCTCGGCGAGATGAAAGGCACGCAGGTGGCGAAGGCGGGGGGCCACGAGGTCGACGAGGGGCGCCTGGGCCTGGCGGTGCGGCCGCTGCAGCCGGACGAGAAGCAGGCGTCGGGCCTGCCCGGCGGGCTGGTCGTCCAGCAGGCGAGCGGCGCGGCCGCGCAGGCCGGCCTGCAGCCCGGTGACGTGGTGCTCGCGTGCAACGGCACGTCGGTGTCCAGCGTCGAGCAGTTGCGCGCGCTGGTCGCGCAGGCCAAGAAGCACGTCGCGTTGCTGATCCAGCGCGACGACGCGAAGATCTTCGTGCCGGTCGACCTGGGGTGATGCGCCGGGGCCCGTTCACGCAGGGATCGATCCCGCGTGAACGGGCCCACGCTCCTAGGCCGGCATGGCCGCCGGAATCGATCCGTTCGCCGTGCGAGAATTCGCTTCTGACGATCGGATATCGAGGATCCCTTGCGCTGGTTGCAGAACCGTACTGCGCCGAGCATCGATGACATCGCGTCGCTCGTGCACCGGGACGTGCTCGAGCGGCGAAACTTCGCGGCCGCTCTCCAGGTGGTCGGGCTGGTGCCCACCGCGCGGGGTTGGCGCGTCGCCGTGCAACGGCTGCTGATGAGCGCGGGGCTCGGGTTGATGCTGGCCGGCGTCATCTGCATCGTCGCGTACAACTGGGCCGGCATGGGGCCCGGCGCGCGCTTCGCGCTCGCGCAGTTCGGCCTGCTGGCCGTGCTGGCGGCGGCGCTGTGGCGCGGCATCGAAGCAGACGGCGGACGGCGGCTGCTGATCGCCGCGATCGTGCTGATCGGTCCGCTGCTCGCCTTGTTCGGGCAGGTCTACCAGACGGGCGCCGACACCTGGGAGCTGTTCCGCGGCTGGGCGCTGCTGTCGCTGCCGTGGGTGCTGGCCAGCCGCCACGCGAGCGCGTGGCTGGTCTGGCTCACGATCGTCGAGACCGGGTTCGCGCTGTATTGCGGCGCGCTGGACCGATGGGCGTGGCGATGGGGGGGCATGCTGCCGACCTGGCTGGTCGCGGCCGCGTTCAACATCGTCGCGCTGGTCGTCTGGGAAGGCGCGGGCCGCCGGTGGCCCTGGATGAGCGGCCGCTTCGGGCCGCGCGCGATAGCCGCCTGCCTGTTGTCGGTGCTGACCGGCACGACGGCGGTCGCGGTGCTGGCCAACGGCACCACCGGGGTCGACGTGTCGACGCTGGTGTTGGCGCCGATGCTGTGGGCGGTGGTGATGGCGGCCGGTTATCTCGCCTATCGCGTCCGGGCGGTCGAGATCGGCATGCTGACTCTCGGCTGGTTGTCGTTGACGCTGGTGCTGCTGGCGTGGGGCGTGCGTCTGGCCTGGTCGGCCGACTCGCCCGCGTTGGCGCTCCTGCTCGGTGCGGCGCTGCTCGTCGGCGCGTCGGCGGGCGGGCGGCACTGGTTGACCAAGGCTGCGGCCGACCGGCGCACGTGAACTGGGATCGTCTCGTCCGGCAGCTCAAGGCGCGCCGGCTCATCGACGCGCACGTGGCACCCGAGCCGCCGCAGGCGTCCGCGACGGCGCCGTGGTCGACACAGGTCCTGTCGGTGTTCGGCGCGTGGCTGGCGACTTTCTTCCTGCTCGGATTCCTCGGGTTCGCGATGGCCGGCTGGCTGTCGTCCTGGGGAGCGCGGCTCGCGGTGGGCGTGGCGATGGCCGGCGCCGCGGCGTTCGCATCGCGGCGGAGTGCCGGGGCATCGCGCCCGACGGCATTCTGGTCGCAGTTCGTGTCGGCGGTGGGCTTTGCCGGGTTCGCGCTGGCGGTTTCGGGCACGGCCGATGCTGGTTCGGATTCGCTGCGCGACGCGACCTGGTATGCGTCGGCGGGCGTGTTCTGGTCGCTGGTGCTGGGGCGCGCCAACGTGGACCCGATGCATCGGATCGTCATGGCGTGGAGCACGGTCGCCTGCGCGGTCGCATTGCTGATGTCGGTCGATGCCGTGCAGGCGGCCGTCGTGCTGCTGGCGCTGCTGGCGACGGCACTGTGGTTGACGCAGACGTCCTGGGTGCTGGCGCCGGTCGGCCCGCGCGTCAGCGCCATCGCTCATGCCGCGTCGACGGCCGCGCTGGCGGTATCGCTGCAGCCGGCGCCGTTCTGGTTCGTCGATCTGGGGCGCGCCGCGGGACCGGCTGCGGTGCCGTGGAGCCCTTGGACGACGCTCGGCGTGTTCCTGGCGCTGGTCGGGGCGGTGTTGCTGTTGTCCGAACGCTGGTGGGCGCGCCGGTCGCTGCTGATCGGCGCGCTGGCCGGCCTGCTGCTGGTGGCCTTCGGCTCGGTCCGCATGCCGGGCGTGTCGATGTGCATGCTGCTGTGGGTGCTCGGTACCGCTGCCGGCCGGCCGGTGCTGCGAGGGATGGCGCTGGCGGGGCTGCCCGTCGGCGTGTTCCTGTTGTACTTCGACCTGTCGTCGTCGCTGCTGGCCAAGGGCGTGTCGCTGCTGGCCGTCGGCGCGATCCTGGCCGGGGCGGGCGTCCTGCTGCGCTTGACGGCGGTCCGGAGCGACGATGCGTGAACGGCGCTCGATCCGATGGCCGGCGCTGCCGGGGCCGTCACTGCCCTGGCCCGCTTGGCGCAAGCTGCTGGTGCTGGCCGGGGCGCTGCTCGTGTTCGGCAGCTACAACCTGTCGATCTTCATCAACGAGCGGGTGCTCGATCGGGGGGTGATCGTACGGCTGGAACTGGCGCCGCGCGATCCGCGCTCGCTGATGACCGGCGATTACATGGCGCTGCGCTATGCGCTCGAGGCCCCGTCGTGCGTCGACGCCGGGAGCGATGTGTCGGACGCGACGGCCGCCGTGGCGCCGCTGGGCGAGCCGTCCGATCGGACGGTTGGCGGGCGCTGCGTGAGGTCCGACGAAGGCGATGGCTTCCTGGTCGTCGCGCTCGACGCCCGGCGGGTGGCCCGTTGGGTAAGGACGCAAGCGGCGGCGCGCCCGGTCGCCGACGGCGAGGTGGCGTTGCGTTATCGCGTCCGCGAAGCGCGCATGCGGCTGGGGACCGACGCTTGGTTCTTCGAGGAAGGCAGCGCGGCGCGCTACGAGGCGGCCCGGTACGGCGAGTATCGCGTCGATGCCGCGGGAAAGATGCTGCTGGTGCGGTTGCTGGACGAGCGATTCGACGAGTTGTGATACGGCAAACCAAAAAAAGAGCCCGAAACGGGCTCTGGAAAAGAACCGGGCACCGGCGGCCCGCGAGGGGAGAGGAGGAGGAAGGGTCGCCGGTGGCCGCGGATCCTTAGCGGAACGAGTTCTCGCGTAACTCGCTCGGCTGGCCGTGCGTCCACTGGCGGAACGCCTTGCGAAAATTGGCCGCGTCGCTGTAGCCGAGGCGATCGGCGATCTCCTCGTTGGTCATCGGCGTCTCGCTCAGGTACTTCAGCGCGAGCTGCTTGCGCACTTCGGACAGGATCTGCCGATACGATGTGCTTTCGGCGTCGAGCCGGCGGCGCAGCGTGCGCGAGCTCATGTTCAGCACTGATGAAACCGTGTCGATGTCCGGGAACTGCCGGGGGTTCTCGATCAGCATCGCGTAGATCTTGCCGCTGATGCCGGAATTGCCCGAGAACTTCGCGAGTTCGCGTTCGCAGATCTCGCGGACCTGCGAGTTCGTCGCCGGGGTGGCCGGCATCAGGCGCTGGTCGAACCAGCGGGCACTCAGGCGCAGCTCATCGCGCGGCTGACCGAACGTCACCGGGCAATCGAACAGGCTCGTGTACGCATGCGCGTGCGGCGGGCGAGCGTATGCCAGTCGGATCTCCTGCGGCTTGAAATCCGGATGGATCGCGTCGCGCAGCAGGTTCAGCGCGATCGCCATGTGGAACTCGAGCGCGAAACGATAGACGTCGTCCGCCGGGTCGCGCGTGATCAGCGGTTCGAGCGTCCAGACGATCGTGTCGCCATCGCGGCGATAGCCGCCGCCGACGGCCGGGCCGAGGATGCGCTGGTACTTGACCGTGAAATCGAAGGCCTCCTGCGGCGAGGCGCTGCACATCAGCGCGTAGCCGAAGATGCCGCACGACGTCAGCCGCATGCGCCGTCCCGCGCGCATCGCGAGCAGCGGCGAGCGGCTCAATCGGAGGGCATTGCGAAAGACCGTGGCCAACTGGCGGTACGAGATGCGGGTCGAAGCCGCGCTCAGGTCTTCGAGCAGGATGTCGCTGCCTGCGAGCACGTCGGTGCCCGGGACGTCCTCTTCGGCCAGGACTTCGACCAATGAGGTCAGCTTGTAGGCGGGGTAGATCCGCCTGTCGAATTCGTGCTGCAGGGTAACCATGCCAGACTCCTGTCGGGGAGTACTACGAGAGAGGTCGACGCAATCGAAGCGAGTCGCATCGCTACGTCGCGTTACGGTTGCCTGCGCGGCAATCACGTCCCTAGATACAGACGCCAATAGGACAGCTATATTTGCTTCGCGCCGACCGGAAGCACATCGAATATGGCGATTTGTGAAATTATCAGCAGCACTTTTCGCAATCGTCGAATTGATTTTGCAACAGTTCTGTGCGGGAGTGAAAGAAAGCCCCGCCCGTCTCCCCCGATGTGGTCGCATGGGCCGGATGAACGGTCGATTCACGGACCCTGAACGGTCGGTATCGCTGTCAAGCGGCGCGCGTTTGGGGCAACATCCTCGTGCTTGCCGCAACTTTCGGCCGCGTCCGGCCGCTGGTCGTGCAAGCGATACGAAACGGGTTTCGGGCATCTGCCCAGTACAAGGAGAGAACCATGGCCAACCGCCAATCGAATGACAAAGACAGCAAGGCCGCCGCGGCCGGGACGCCGCCGCCGTTCGGCGCGATGTTCACCGATTTCTCGAAGATGCTCGAGCAGTTCAAGGTGCCGGGCGTCGACATGCAGGCAATGATCGAAGCACGCAAGCGCGACGTCGAAGCGCTGTCGGCCGCCAACCAGCGGGCGTACGAAGGCTTCAAGGCGCTGGCCGAGCGCCAGGCCGAGATGCTCCGCGAGTCGGCGAGCGAATTCCAGGCGGCGATCAAGGAACTGTCGAGCCTGCCTGCCGCCGAGCGGGCGACGCGGACGGCCGAACTCGGCAAGCTGGCGATGGAAAAGGCGCTGGCGAACCTGCGCGAGCTGGCCGAAAGCGGCGTCAAGTCGCAGACCGAGGCCTGGAAGATCGTCAACGATCAGTTCAAGCAGGACATGGCCGACCTTCAGAAGGCGATCAAGCGCGGCTGATCGGCGATGGCGCGCGCAGGACGGCTCCCGCTCGCGCCCGCGGCCGGCCGATGCGCGTGCCCGCATCGCTTCGCGCCCCGGCGCGGATTCGGTCCCGGCATGCGCGAGACCCGGTGATCGATACGGTCGTGACCGCGGTCAGCGGTCGGCGGCGGACTCCGGTGTGGGGTCCGGCGCGACGAAATCGCCCGACTTGCCGCCGTGCTTGGCGAGCAGCCGGACGCGCTCGATGACCATGCCGCGGTCGGCGGCCTTGCACATGTCGTAGATCGTCAGCAGGCCGACCTGCACGGCGGTCAACGCTTCCATTTCGACGCCGGTGCGGCCGTCGCACTCGACGGTCGCGACGCAACGCACGAGCCGGCCGGGCTGCGCCGGGTCGGGCGTCAGGATCTCGAACTCGACGGCGACCCGGGTCAGGGCGATCGGGTGGCATAGCGGGATCAGGTCGGCCGTACGCTTGGCGCCCTGGATCGCCGCGATGCGCGCGATGCCCAGCACGTCGCCCTTGCGGGCGGTGCCGCTTTCGATCAGTGCGAGCGTGGCGGGCGCCATCCGGATCAGGCCCTCGGCCCGCGCGATGCGGTGCGAGACCGCCTTGCCGGCGATGTCGACCATGTGCGCCTGTCCGGCGGAATCGAAATGCGTGAGCACGGAGGCCATGTCGCGTCGGTGAACCTGTGGGCGGGCATGCGCCCGCGCGGTGCGCGCCGGGCGGTGCGCCGCGATATCGGAAGGTTATGATACCAACATGAACCGTCATGCCGGATCGCTCCTCGGTACGGGACGCGCGGTCGCCGCCGTCCTTGCTGCCGGCCTGCCGGTCCTGTGGTCGTTGTCCGTGGTGGCCACGATCGGTCTCGCGCCGCTACCGGTCGGCGCGCAGCCCCAGGCACCGGCCGAGACATCCGTGGCGCCCGCGACCGATGGCTCGCCGAATACCGCTCAGCCATCGTCGGGCTTCCAACCCTACGTGCCGCCCGGCGACAGCCTGTTGAACCTGAACCTGCCTCGGCTGGGCGACGCGGGCAGCGACGACCTGTCGCCCACGGCGGAGCGCCGGCTCGGCGACTCGATCCTGCGCGAGTTGCGGGCCGAAGGCGTGATGCTCGACGACATCGAGCTCAGCGACTTCCTGAATCGCTTCGCGGCGCGGCTGACCGAGACCACGCCGGCGCGCGGCTATTCGTTCGAGTTCTTTCTCGTCAAGGACGATTCGCTGAATGCGTTCGCGCTGCCGGGCGGCTTGATCGGCGTGCATACCGGCTTGATCCAGGCGGCGCAGAGCGAATCCGAACTGGCGTCGGTGCTGGGCCACGAGATGGGCCACGTGATCCAGCGGCACATCGCGCGGATGCTCGCGCAGCAGCGCCAGACCTCGCTGTTGCAACTGGCCGGGCTGGTGCTCGGCGCGCTGGCGGCCCGGTCGAATCCGCAGGCGGCGATGGGTGCGATGACGATGGGGGCCGGCGCCCAGCAACAGATGATGCTGAGCTTCTCGCGCGATGCCGAACGCGAGGCCGATCGCGTCGGGCTCGAGATCCTGCGCGAAGCCGGCTTCGATCCGACCGGCATGGTGGCGTTCTTCGGCCGGCTGCAGAATGCCAGTCGGCTGTATGACGGCGCGCCCGCCTATCTGCGCTCCCACCCGCTGACGACCGAGCGGATCGCCGACATGCAGGCGCGGATCCGCGAGCAGCGCTACGTGCAGCGTCCTGATTCGATCGAGTTCCGGCTCGTGCGCGCGAAGCTGATGGCCCAGGCCGACACGACGGTCGACGGGCTGCGGCGCACGCGGACCTTGCTCGAACGCCAGTTGCGCGAGAAGACGACCGGCGATGAGATGGCGACGTGGTTCGGTCTCGCGGTCACCGCGCTCGCGCAGCGCGATGCCGACGGATCGACACAGGCGTTGGCCGAGGTGCGCAAGCGGATGGGAAGCGCTGCCGCGGCGTCGCTGGCGCAGGCGATGATCGATCGTCTGGCGGCCGAGACGCGCCTGCAGCAGCACGATCCCAAGGGTGCGCTGGCGATCGCGCAGGCCGCGCTGCAGCGTTCGCCGCAGTCGCGCGCGCTGATGTACGTGCAGGCGAGTGCGCTGATCGATAGCGGCCAGGCGGCGCAGGCCAGCCGCTTTCTGGAAGACCAGCTCGCGATCTATCGCAGCGACGCCACGCTGTGGCGGCTGCTGGCCCAGGCGTATTCGGCGCAGGGCAAGGACGCGCTCGCGCACCGGGCGTCGGCCGAGCAATACGCGCTGATGGGCGGCTGGATGTCGGCGATCGAACAACTGCGGCTCGCGCAGCGCTCGGGCAAGCTCGATTTCTATACGGCGTCGCAGGTCGATACGCGGCTGCAGGAGTTCCAGGCGATCTACACGCGCGAGAAGCAGGAACGGGAGGGGCGTTGACCGCCAGGGACGTCAACGCTGGGTGCATCAACGCTGGGTGCATCAACGCTGAGACAGCAACGCTGGGACGTCAACGCTGGGACGTCAACGCTGGGACGTCAACGCTGAGGATGCCGGCGCGAGGCCGCCAGCGGGCTGAGCACGACGTGGGCCAGCAGCGGCGCCGCGGGCGCGAGACGATGCGGCCGGCCGTTCCACACGATCCGACCGCTAAGTGCGCCGCGGTTCCTGTCCCGGCGGTTCGCGTCGCCAGGGTTCCCGTCCCCTCGGTTCGCGTCCCAGCTCTCCGGGTCGATGCCGGGTCGCTGCGCGCCCTCGGAGCCGCCGTCATCCCGTCCGCCGTCCACCCCGTCTTCTTCCTCCAGTTCGACGTCGAGGCTGCCAAGGTCCAGGTCATGGACCGCGCAGGGGCCGTGCTCGGTCGCCGCGTACAGCACGCCCTGCGCGTCGACGTGCCATGAACGGACGTCCTCGCAGGCCAGGCCTGTCTGCGTGACGAGCCCTTGCCGGCCGTCGCCGTCTTCGGTGACGCGAACGATCCACGGTGCCAGGTCCAGCTCCGCGAACGCCCGCTGCGGGCCGTTCTGCCAGTACCAGCGGCCGTCGTCGGTCGAGGCGTAGTTGCGGCCGATGAACGCGACGATCTGTTCGTTGGTGATCGGGCTGCCTCGTCCATCCACCGCTTCGTCGAAGCCGGGCGCGTTGCGATCGATCAGCAGCCAGTGGCCGCGCCGGTCGAGTCTCAGCCAGCCGATGACGTCAGGGACGTTCGGCCACCGCTTCATCGCATCGAGCACTTGCTGATCCACCTGTGTCCTCCTTCTATTTCACCGGCCTCTTGACCCAGCTCGGCCATGGGCCTGCGAATCCGGCGAAAACTGTCCTTGCCGAGACCCGATTTCGCTTTCGTCCCTCCAAGCCCGGCAGGCTCCTAGCGCCGATCGAGAAATGCCAGGACGCGCGCCGGCAGCCAGTCGAACCGGCCCGGCAGCGATCCGGCGGCGAAGCCGACGTGACCGCCGCTGGCCGGATAATCGAGCGTCACCCTCGGCGACACGTCGCCGGGAGTCGCGAGCACGCGGGCCGGCACGAACGGATCGTTCAACGCGTTGACGACCAGCGTCGGCACGCGCACGCCGCCCAGGTACTGCTTGCACGACGATCGTTGCCAGTAGTCGTGGCAGTCGGCGAATCCGTGCAGCGGGGCCGTCACCAGGTCGTCGAACTCGTGGAACGTACGGGCGGCGCGCACGCGCTCGGCGTCGTACAGGCCCGGATGCGTGTCGAGCTTGGCCAGGCTCTTGCCGACCAGCGTGCGCAGGAAGTTTCGCGTGTAGAGCCGGCTGAAGCCGCGGGCCAGCGCATCGGCACCGGCGGCCAGATCCTGCGGCGCCGAGACGCCGGCCCCCGCTTCGATGAACTGCCCGGCCTCGTCGCCTCGTTCACCGAGCCACTTGAGCAGCGCGTTGCCGCCTAGCGAGATGCCGCAGGCGAACAGCGGCCCGTCCTCGCCGTCGGCCCGCATCCGCTGGCGCAGCCGTCGCACGATCCAGTCGATCTCGTCGCTGTCGCCCGAATGATAGGCGCGTGCAAGGCGGTTCGGTTCGCCGCTGCAACCGCGAAAGTGCGCGACGCTGCCGCGCCAGCCGCGCTCGCGGGCCGCCGCCATCAGGTGCAGCGCATACGGGCTGCGCGAATCGCCTTCGAGGCCGTGGAAGACCACGAGACGCGGCCGGCGGTCGACGGGTGCATCGCGCGGCTGGTCGACGTGGTCGACGTCGATGAAGTCGCCGTCGGGCGTGTCCCAGCGTTCGCGCCGGTAGTCGACGTGCGGCCGGGGCGCGGCCAGCGCCGTCCAGATCGTTTGGCTATGCCTCTCGGGCAGCCACCATGGCGCGCGGAACGGGGCGGACATCGCTAGCGGAAGATGATGGTCCGGTCGCCATTGAGCAGGACCCGCCGCTCGACGTGCCACTTGACGGCCCGGGCGAGCACCTGGCATTCGACGTCATGGCCGGTGGCGGCCAGGGCCGCCGGATCCATCGAGTGGTCGACCCGGGCGACGTCCTGCTCGATGATCGGTCCTTCGTCGAGGTCCGGCGTCACGTAGTGGGCGGTCGCGCCGATCAGCTTGACGCCGCGATGGTGCGCCTGGTGGTACGGCTTGGCGCCCTTGAAGCTCGGCAGGAAGCTGTGGTGGATGTTGATCGCCTTGCCGCGCAGCTTCTCGCACAGGTCGTTGGACAGGATCTGCATGTAGCGGGCCAGCACGACTAGGTCGATCCGTTCGCGCTCGACCAGTTCGAGCAGCCGCGCTTCCTGCTGCTCCCTGGTCTCGGGCGTGACCGGCAGGTACAGGAACGGGATCCGATAGCTGTGCGCCAACGGCTGGAAATCCGTATGGTTCGACGCGATGACCGGGATGTCGATCGGCAGCAGGCCGGAACTCCAGCGGAACAGCAGGTCGTTCAGGCAGTGGCCGAACTTGGAGACCAGCAGCAGCACGCGCGGGCGCTCGTGAGCGTCGTGCACCTGCCAAGCCATCTTGAACCGCTGAGCGATCGGCGTGAACGCGTCGGTCAGCGCTTTTCGCGCGGCTTCGTTGCCGGCCGGCCCGCTGAAGACGACGCGCATGAAGAACAGGCCGCTGCTTTCATCGCCGAATTGAGCGGATTGGACGATGTTGCAATCGCGTTCGGCGAGAAAGCCGCAGACGGTCGCGACGATGCCGTGCGCGTCGGGGCAGGAGAGAGTGAGGATCGTTTGGGTCATCGGCCTGTGCGGCCCGACGCGGTGGAGCGGCGCCCGGCGCAAGCAAAACCGGCATTCTCGCCGAAAACGGCGGGCGTGTTCACGCGAGGATCGACCCCGCGCGAGCGGGCTCCGGGGGCGCGCTGAACCGGGAAATCGTTCAGGGCCTGTTCGATCCTGGCGTCAACAGGCGCCAGCGCATCCCCGAATCAGCGCGGCGGACCGGACGTCTCGAATCGCATCGCCTTGCGCAGCGATTCGAATACGGCGCTGGGGGCGATGCCGTTCAGGCAGTTGGTGTGCTTGAGCGGGCAGTCGCGCTGGAAGCAGGGGCTGCATTCGAGATGCAGCCACTCGACGCGCGCGTGCGGCGAGCGCGGTGGCGTGTGGCGCGGGTCACTGGAGCCGAATACGGCGACCTGCGGACGCCCGTAGGCGGCGGCCACGTGCATCATGCCCGAGTCGTTCGACACGACGCCGCTGGCCTGGGCGATCAGGTTCAGCGCTTCGTCCAGCGTGGTCTCGCCGCACAGGTTCTTGATCGGCTGGCCCGACAGCGCGGCGATCTCGGTGGCGAGCTGGCGCTCCTTCGACGAGCCGAGCAGGACGATGTTGGCTTCGGGCCAGTCGGCATTGATCATCGCCGCCAGCGACGCGAAGTGGCGGGTCGGCCAGCGCTTGGCCGGCCCGTACTCGGCCCCCGGGCACAGCACGATCAGCGGTTCGTCGACACCGAGCCCGAAGCGCGCCAGCGTCACGGTCTCGTGCGTGCGATGGCGCATCAGCACCGGATCGGGGACGCTGGCAGGGATCGGGTCCGACGGGTCCAGCGCCAGCTTGGCGTAGAACTCGACCATCGGCGGCCGCTCGGCGCCGCCGGATTCGTCATGCATCCTGTTGAGCAGGATGCGGCGGCCCTCGCCGCGATAGCCGATCCGCTGGCCGATGCCGGCCAGCCAGGGCACCAGCGCCGACTTCATCGAATTGGGCAGCACGTAGCAGCGGTCGTAGCGCTCGCGCCGCAACTCGCGGGCGAGCTTCCAGCGACGGCCCAGTTCGAGCTTGCCATGCACGTTGGGAGCGGTGATGACCTGGCAGACCTCGGTCATCGCCGAGAATACCGGCGCGATGTGCGGCGGCGCCATCACGTCGATGGCGCCTTGCGGGTCGCGCTGTTGGATCCGGGCCAGCAAGGGCTGGGCCATCACGGCATCGCCGATCCAGTTCGGGGCAACGATCAGGGTACGCAAGGCAGGCACGCTGGCTGGCTGGAGCTTATCGAACGGGGACCTGTCGTCCTTTCTACGCTCAATGATGTCCTTTGACAACCGTTCCCGGTTTCAATCTGTATAGCGTGCCGCAATAAGGGCAGAGCTGGCCGCCTGCGTGCACGGCATCGAGATAGACGCGCGGGTGCGAGTTCCAGACCGGCATCTTCGGGTTCGGGCAGAACGCGGGCAGGTCACCCGCTTCCAGTTCGACGACCGCCGCCGGCTGGGCGCCGCCGGCGGGTTCGCCGGTATGGGGATGGGACGGGGATGCAGACATGGGGGTCTCCGTTTTCTTTGCTGATCGGGGGATCAGACCGGCGTCAGCCAGCGCTGGTACTTGTCGTTCTTGCCGGCGATCACGTCGAAGAACAGCGTCTGCAGTTTTTCGGTGATCGGTCCGCGGCGGCCTTCGCCGATCTGGCGGTCGTCGAGTTCACGGATCGGCGTGATCTCGGCGGCGGTGCCGGTGAAGAACGCTTCGTCGGCGCAGTACATCTCGTCGCGCGTGATGCGCTTCTCGATGATCTGCAGGCCTTCGTCGCGCGCCATCGTGATCACCGCGTCGCGCGTGATGCCGTCCAGGCACGAGGCCAGGTCGGGCGTGTAAAGACGGCCGTCGCGGACGATGAAGACGTTCTCGCCCGAGCCTTCGGACACGTAGCCTTCGGTATCGAGCAGCAGCGCCTCGTCGTACCCGTGCGCGGTGACTTCCTGGTTGGCGAGGATCGAGTTGATGTAGTAGCCGCTGGCCTTGGCGCGCACCAGCGAGACGTTGACGTGGTGGCGGGTGAACGACGAGGTCTTGACGCGGATGCCGCGCGCGATGCCGTCCTCGCCGAGATAAGCGCCCCAGGGCCAGGCCGCGACGGCGACGTGGATCGTGTTCCCCTTGGCCGACACGCCCATCTTCTCGGAGCCGATCCAGATGATCGGCCGCAGGTAGCACGAGTCGAGCTTGTTGGCGCGGACGACTTCCTTCTGCGCGTCGACGAGCTGGTCGAACGTGTACGGCACCGGCATCTGGAAGATCTTGGCCGAGTTCAGCAGCCGCTTCGTGTGTTCGGGCAGCCGGAAGATCGCCGTGCCGCGGGTCGTCTGATACGCGCGGACACCCTCGAACACCGACATGCCGTAATGCAGGCTGTGCGTCAGCACGTGCAGCTTGGCTTCGCGCCATTCGACGAGCTTGCCGTCGTACCAGATGAAACCGTCTTGATCGGCCATCGACATGTCAAGGAACTCCTGCGGAAAGGGGGCGGGCGGGCGGGTGGCGACCCCGGACCTGCCCGGGGTCAATCGACCATTTTATGCCATCGGGAACAGATGGTTCCACAGATCCAGCACGGCCTGGCGCTCGGCCGCCACGGCCTGTCCATCGAGCCGCGCGTACTCGTGATCGTTCAAGCGCATCAGGTGCTGCAACTGGCGGTACTTGCGATAGGCGTCGGCCGCGCCGGTCGCCTGCCGGGCGCTGATCAGCCCGGCGTCGGCCGAGCGCTGCAGCAGCGCGATGTTGCCCTTGTTGTCCAGCAGTTGCGGCAGCCGGTGCGCATACGCGAGCACGAGGAACTGCACGATGAACTCGATGTCGACCATGCCGCCGCGGTCGTGCTTGAGGTCGAACTGCCGTGATCGGTTCGGGTGCCCGTCGAGCATCTTCTTGCGCATCTTGACGACCTCGGCGGCCAGCGCCGGGATGTCGCGCGGCTGCGCCAGCAGCCGCCGCCGCACCGTCTCGAAGCGCTCGCCCAGGCCGGCGTCGCCGGCCGCGTAGCGGGCGCGCGTCAGCGCCTGATGCTCCCATACCCACGCGGATTCCTCCTGGTACGCGGTGAAGGACTTCAGGTTCGAGACCAGCAGGCCGGCGTCGCCGTTCGGCCGCAGCCGCAGGTCGATGTCGAACAATTGGCCGGCCGCGGTGCGCGTGGCCATCCAGCCGGCCACGCGCTGGCCGAGCATCGCGTAGGCCTCGGGCGCGCGTTCGTCGTCGTCCTCGTACAGGAACACCAGGTCCAGGTCCGACGCGTAGCCCAGCTCCTTGCCGCCGAGCTTGCCGTACGCGATCGCGGCGAACCGGGGCGCGTCGCGGAACTTCAACCGCAACTGCGACCAGACGAGCGGGATGACGATCTCGATCACCCGGTCGGCCAGTTCGCTGAGCAGGTCGGACAGGCGCTCCAGTTGCAGCCGGCCTTCCAGGTCCTGGGCCAGCAGCCGGAACACCTGCGCATGGTGCGCCTCGCGCACGATGTCCATCTGGCGCTCCTGGTCCGGCACGCCCTGGAACACCGCCGCGTCCAGGCTCTGGCGCACCTGATGGCTCCATTGCGCGTAGTCGACCGGTTGCAGCAACTGGCCGTCGAGCAGTTCGTCGAGCAGGATCGGGTGGCGGGTCAGGTAGTCGGCCGCCCACTTGGCGCGGCCGAGCATCCGCAGCACCCGCTCGCGCGCCTGCGGGTACTGGCGCAGCAGCGCGACATAGCCGCCGCGGCCGCTGACCGCCTCGAGCAGGTCGATCAGCCGCAGCACGCCGAGCTCGCCGGCCATCCGCACCTCGTGCGTGTCGAGCAACTGGTCGATGCCCTCGCGCGTTTCGGGCCGGGCCGCCCGGTAGCGCGAGCCGGCGCGCAGTTCGTCGATGCGTTCGCGCACGGCATCCGGATGGCCGGTCAGCGGCGCGTTGGTGGCGACCAGGGCGGCCTGGGCGACCTCGGCGCCGCGATCGGGGCCGGGGGCGCCGCCGGCGGGAACCGGATCGGCCGGGCCATCCGCGGCCTCGGGCCCGTGCAGCAACGCGTCGAACACGCGCTCGACCGTCGTCGTCAGGCGGGCCAGCCGCGCTTCGAACTCGGCGGGTTCGAGTCCCAGCATCGCGGCGATTTCCGCCCGCTTGTCCGCTTCGGCCGGCAGCCGGTGGGTCTGCGCGTCCTCCAGATATTGCAACGCGTGCTCGGTCCGCCGCAGCAGCGCGTACGCCTCGGTGAGTGTCGCGACCTCGTCGTCGGTCAGCAGGTGGCGCTCGCCGAGCGTGCGCAGCGTCGGCAGCGTGCGCTTGTCGCGAAGCGCGTAGTCGCGCCCGCCGCGCACGATCTGGAACAACTGGGCCGTGAACTCGATCTCGCGAATCCCGCCCCGGCCCAGCTTGACGTCGTAGCTGCCCTCGTGACGCGCATCGCGCAGATTGACCTGCCGGGCGATCATCGCGTGCAGCTCGCGCAGCGCCGCGAACGCCTTGAAATCGAGGTATCGCCGGAACACGAACGGCGTGACGATCGCTTCGAGGTCGGCCTCGTCCCGCGCCGCCGCGCCGCTCAGGCCCGAATCGGCGATGACCCGGCCCTTGAGCCAGGCCAGCCGCTCCCATTCGCGCCCTTGCGAGTAGAAGTAGTTCTCGAGCATCGACAGCGAGACCACCAGCGGACCCGAGTCGCCGTTCGGCCGCAGCCGCGTGTCGACGCGGAACACGAAGCCGTCCTCGGTGTTCTCGGCCAGCAGGTAGACGGCGCGGCGCGCCAGCTTGTGCATGAACTCGCTGCTGGCGATCCGGCTGCTGGCCACCGGCTGGTCCTGCTCGTCCAACCGTCCGCGCGTCTCGCCCTCTTCGCGGAACACGAAGACCAGATCGAGATCGGACGAGACGTTCAACTCGAAGCCGCCCGCCTTGCCCATGCCGATCGCCAGCAGGTCCTGCGGCTGGCCGTCGCCGTCCAGCGGCACGCCATGGCGCTGCGCCAGTTCGTGACCGGCGGCGCGCAGCGCGTAGCGGGTGGCGCTCTGCGCAAGGATCGTCATCGCCGTGCAGACTTCATCGAGAGTCGCGTGGCCGCCGACGTCGCGCTCGATCAGCGTCATCAGCACCAGCAGCCGGGTGCGCCGCAGGCCGCGCATGACGGCTGCGGCATCGCCGATCGTGGCGACCGGCGATCCGGCGGCCGGCGATCCGGCGACTGGCGATCCGGCAGTAGAATCGCCGGCCCGGCCGCCGTCCGTGTTCGGGGCTACGCCGGTCAATTCGGCCAGCCAGCCGTCGATCGTCGCGGCGTCCAGCGGCTGGAGCACGCTGCCGCGCAGGCGTTCGGTCAGATCGAAGCCGGCGGACTGGCGACGCTGCCAGGCTTCGAGGGTCCGCTTGAAAAACGGTGAATGCCGTTCAGCCAGAAAGCTCATGAGCGTGTTCCAAAGGATTTATGCTAAGGGCTGTGAGGCGGGCGTGCAGGCCCAGGCGGATTTTCTACAGGCATGTCCACACGCACGTCATCTCTGATCGGCCGCTGCCTGGCCGCGCTGCTGTTACTGTCCCTGTTCTCGGCGGCGATCGCGATCCTGGGATTGCGATATTACGTCTGGCCGCGGTTGGATCAGTGGCGTCCGTCGATCGTCGCGGCCTTGTCGCGCGAACTGGGCCGCCCCGTCACGATCGACAAGCTGGACACGGCGATCCACGGCTGGCGTCCCGCGCTGACGATTCGTGGCTTCGCGCTGCACGATGCGGACGGCCGCCAGGCGCTGAAGGCCGAGTCGGCCGTCGTCGACGTGGCGCTGTCCCGATTGGTGGCCGGCCGGCCGGCGATCACGTCGCTGCTGCTGGTGGCGCCGAGCATGAACGTCGAATATTTCGGCGCCGGCCAATGGCGGATCGCGGGGTTCGATCACGCGGCCAGCGACGCCGTGCGCACCGGCGACGAGCGGGCGCTGCGGACCGTGTTGGGCATCCCGCGGATCGAGATCCGCGACGGCCGGGTCGAGCTGATCGATCGTGTCGACGATGGCCGGCTGACCGCCGACGGCGTGGGGTTGGCCGTGCGGCATGACGACGCCGGGCACCAGGCGGCATTGACGCTGCCCGGAGCCGATGGCGGCGACAGCCTGAAGATCCTGCTGCGCGTCGAGGCGCCGGCATCGCTCGGCGGTGTCGGCGAGGGCTGGCGGGCCGACGGCTTCGTCAGCGTGCGCGGATTGCCGGGGCCGACCTTGGCCATGCTGGGGCGGCTCGTCGTCGGCCATCGGTTGGCGGCCGAGGCGGTCGATGTCGGGGCGGTCGGTCCCGGGGCGGACCAAACCGGAACGGGCCAAACCGGGGCGGGCCAAACCGGGGCGGGCCAAACCGGGGCTGGCCCATCCGGGGCGGACAACACCACGGCGATCCATGCCGCGACGGAGCCCGCTGCCGTCCGCGACGCCGACCGCAGCCGGATGCCGGTCGCGATGGGCGATGCCGATCTGATGGCCTGGGGGCGCTGGCAGGACGGCGCGCTGGACGACGTCCTGGTCAAGCTCGACGCGCGTCGTCCTCGCTGGCGTTTCGACGAGGCGGGGCGCGGAGCGGGCGTGCCTCGCCTGCGCGCCGAATGGCGGATGGCGCGTGTCGAACCCGGGCGCTACCGGGTCGACATGGTCGACGCGCGGGCGAGCCTTCCCGGTGGTGCCGAGTTGGCGTTCGCCGAGGGCTCGCAGCTCTGGGTGTCCGAGGCGGGGGCGCTCCGGTCGGCGCATGTCGTCGTGCAGCCGTTCGACCTGGCTGGCGCGGCGTCGTGGGCGGCGGCGCAACGTTGGCCGGCCGGCCTGCCCCAGACGCTGGACGCGTGGTCGATCGGCGGCCGGATGGGTCGGCTGCAGTTCGATTGGCGCGCCGCCGGCAGCGCGCCAGCCGAGGATCGGCCATCGTGGCGCGTGGAGGCGGAATTCGATCGGTTGGCGGCGGGGCCTCGCCGGATCGTCGAGCGCCGCGCGGCCGACGGCTTGCCGCTGCCGTCGACGCCGTCGGTCGAGAACGCCGCCGGACGGCTGATCGCCACCGACGCCGGTGGGCAGTTGCAGGTCGGGGGCGGCAAAGGGGCGGCCTGGTCGTTTCCCGGCTTGTTCGCCGTGCCGCGCGTCGTGTTCGATCGCTGGTCGGCCCGGCTGGATTGGCAGCACGGCGCGGGCGGCGACCTGCGCATCCGTATTCAGGAAGCCCGTTTCGCGAATCCGGATGCCGACGGGACGGTGGCCGGTTCGATCCGCATCGCGGGTGACCGGTCGATCGCCGATCTCACCGGCCGCCTGCAGCGTGCCCGGGCGACCAGCGTCGCGCGCTATCTGCCGCTGTCGGTGTCGCCCGCCGTGCGCGATTGGGTCGCGCGCGCGGTCGAGGCCGGCGAATCGGACGCGGTGACGCTGGTGCTGCGCGGCGACCTGCACGACTTTCCGTTCGAGCGGCCCGGCATGGACGGGCAGTTCCGGGTCGACGTCGCATTGCGCGGCGGCCGGCTGCGCTTCGAGCCCGACTGGCCGCCGCTCGACCAGATCACGGGACACCTGACGTTCGAGCGCGCGAGTTTTTCCGCCGCGATCGACGGTGCGACGCTGCACGGTGTGCAGACCGCCGGTACGCGCTTGCGGATTCCCGATTTCCATCATGGCGTGCTGGGCATCGAAGGGCGGACCACGGCGCCGGCCAGCCGTCTGATCGGCCTGGTCAACGCCAGTCCGCTCGACCATTTCGTCAACGGCGCGTTGCGTGAGGCCAGCGCGACCAACGACGTGGACCTGAAGCTGAGCGCCAGGATCCCGCTGCACGCGGGCGAGCACGATACATTCCAGGCGACGCTGGCGCTGCACGACAACGACTTCCTGTTCGGCCCCGGCAAACCGGTGCTCGGCGCGCTGCGCGGTGTGCTGGCGATCGGGCACGACGGGGTCGCGGCCCGCGACGTCAGCGGGCGCCTGCTCGGCGGGCCGGTGCGCATCGATGCGTCGGCGCCGGCGCCCGGACACGTCACGCTGCGGGCCCGGGGCGGACTGTCGCTCGATGGCCTGCGCACGCTGGCCGACAATCCGCTTACCCGCAAGCTCGACGGACACGCCGACTACGAGGCCGACGTCGACATCGATGCGCGCGGCGTCAAGCTGACGCTGTCGTCCGACCTGGTCGGCGTGGCCAGCGATCTGCCGGCCCCGTTCGCCAAGCGGACCGGCGTCGCGCTGCCGCTAAGGGTCGTCAGCAGCCCGGCGCCGGTGGCCGCCGACGGGTTCGTGACCACGATCTCGCTCGGCGACGCGGTGCGGATGCGGATCGCCCGGCGATTCGATGCGAAGGCCGGCCGAGCGCTGATCGATCGCGCGGCGTTCGCGATGAACACCGAACCGGTGCTGCCCGAGACGGGGCTGTCGGTCGCGCTGCACCTGCCTCGCGTGGACTTCGATGCGTGGGGGGCGGCGATGGCGACCGCGGCGATCGGGCAGCCGGACGAGAACCTGGGCGGCGAGTTCGCGCCGGGCTTCTCGCTGCTGCCCAAGCACGTGTCGGTGCTGACCGATGAGCTGCTGGTCGGCGGCAAGCAGTTGCACGACGTGGTATTCGGCGCCACGCGCCAGCAGGGTGTGTGGCAGGCCAACGTCAGCGCACGCGAAGTCGACGGTTATTTCTCGTGGCGCGATGCGCCGCCCGGACAGCCGCTGGGCAAGCTGACCGCGCGCTTCACGCGGCTGGAGATCCCGCCGTCGCGCCGGCAGGAGATCGAGTCGATCCTGGAGACCGATCGCACCGACCTGCCCGAGCTCGACATCACGGCCGAGGAACTGGTCCTGAACAACCACCGGCTGGGCCGGCTCGAACTGCTCGCCGGCAACGGCAGCGAGGCGGGTCGCCCGGCATGGAAGCTCCAGCATCTGCGCATCGCGCATCCGACCGCCACGCTCGATGCGTCCGGCATATGGACGCAGCGTTCGCGCCGCGACGCGGATCCGGCGACGCGCATGACCTCGCTGGATTTCAAGCTGGACCTGCGCGATTCGGGCGCGCTGTTGAACGACCTGGGCATTCGCGACGCGATCCGCGGCGCCGCCGGCACGATCCAGGGTCGTCTGGACTGGGCGGGATCGCCGCTGGCGATCGACTATCCGAGCTTGCACGGCCGGATCGATGTCGGGCTCGGGAAGGGCCAGTTCCTCAAGACCGATCCGGGGCTCGCCAAGCTGATCGGCGTGTTGAACCTGCAGTCGCTGCCGCGGCGCCTGTCGCTCGACTTCCGCGACGTCTTCGCCGAGGGCTTCGCGTTCGACGACATCCACGGCGACGTGCGCGTCGACCATGGCGTCGCGTACACCGACGACCTGAAGATGAACGGCGTGCAGGCGCGCGTGCACCTGAAGGGCGAGGCCGACCTGGCGCGCGAAACGCAGTCGCTGGACGTCGAGGTGCGCCCGCACCTGAACGCGGGTCTCGCGTCGCTCGCGTATGCTGCGGTCAATCCGGTGATCGGCCTCGGTTCGTTCCTCGCGCAGTTCATGCTGCGCGCGCCGCTCGAGCAGGCGTTCACCTACCAGTACCGCGTCACGGGGTCGTGGGCCGATCCGACTGTCGTCGAAAAGTCACGGCCGCAACCGCTGCCGGATCGACAACCGGCACCCTGATCGCCGACGATGCGTGCTGGCGCGTCCGCGCCCGTTCGCCCCGCTCCGCCCGTTCGAAGGATGCTCATGACCGACACGCCCGCTTCTCCGTTGCCTTCGTCCGCATCGGCGGGTATCCGGCGGCCGCTGACGGTCGCCGCGGTCCAGATGGTGTCGACGCCCGATGTCGCGGCCAACCTGGACGCGGCCGCGCGCCTGATCGCACGGGCCGCCGACGACGGCGCGCGCCTCGTCGCGCTGCCCGAATACTTCTGCCTGCTCGGCCAGCGCGACGCCGACAAGCTGGCCATCCGCGAGCGCGACGGCGACGGACCGATCCAGACGTTCCTGGCAGAGTGCGCGCAGCGGCATCGGATCTGGCTGCTCGGCGGCACGGTGCCGCTGGACAGCGGCTCGCCGACGCGAGTGCGCAATACGAGCCTGTTGTACGGCCCCGACGGCACGCGCCGGGCGCGCTACGACAAGATCCACCTGTTCGGTTTCCAGCGGGGCGCCGAGCGCTTCGATGAATCGGCGACGATCGCCGCCGGGCGCACGCCGGTCGTCGCCGACGTCGAGGGCTGGCGGCTCGGGTTATCGGTCTGCTATGACCTGCGTTTTCCCGAGCTGTATCGCACTCTCTCGCCGGTCGACTTGATCCTGGTGCCTTCTGCCTTTACCTATACTACCGGGCAGGCCCATTGGGACCTGTTGCTGCGCGCCCGCGCGATCGAGAACCAGTGCTACGTGCTGGCGCCCGCGCAGGGCGGCGAGCATCCTAATGGCCGCCGCACCTGGGGCCGCTCGATGCTGGTCGATCCCTGGGGCGAGGTCGTCGCCTGCATCGATGAAGGCGAGGGCGTGGCGGCAGGCGTCGTCGATCCGGAGCGGATCGCCGATGTCAGGCAGAGTCTGCCGGCGCTGACGCATCGCGTGATGTGATGCCAGGCCCGGCCGATCGGATCAGTGAATCACAACGGAGTTCAATACCCGATGAATGTCGTCGAAAGCCAGGCCTTCAGTCATCTGGCCATCGCGCGGTCCACGCTGCTCGAACCCTTCGGTCTCGATGAATCGTCGCTGCAGCGCGTGCTGGCCGAGGTCTTCGAGCATCGCGTCGACTATGCCGACGTCTACTTCCAGTTGACGCGCAGCGAAGGCTGGAGCCTCGAGGAAGGCATCGTCAAGTCCGGCAGCTTCTCGATCGACAAGGGCGTCGGCGTGCGCGCGATTTCCGGCGAGAAGACCGCGTTCGCCTATTCCGACGAGATCAATGCCGACGCGCTGTCGTCGGCCGCCCGGGCGACGCGCACGATCGCGCGCGCCGGCGCCGGCCGCGTCAAGGTGGCCAGCCGGTTCGCCGGCAACCACGGCCACGCGCTGTATCCGGCACACGATCCGATCGGCGACCTGTCGTCGGCCGACAAGGTCTCGCTGCTCGAACGTCTGGAAAAAATGGCGCGGGCCCGCGATCCGCGCGTCAAGCAGGTGATGGCCGGGCTGGCGGCCGAATACGACGTCGTGATGGTCGCGCGCTCGGACGGCGTGATGGCCGCCGACGTGCGTCCATTGGTGCGCGTATCGATCACCGTGATCGCCGAACAGAACGGCCGGCGCGAGCAGGGCACCAGCGGCGGCGGCGGCCGCTACGGGCTCGACTACTTCGACGACGCGCTGCTCGAGCAGTACGCGCGCGAGGCGGTCGATGTCGCGCTGGTCAATCTGGAATCGCGGCCGGCGCCCGCGGGCGTGATGACGGTCGTGCTGGGCCCGGGCTGGCCCGGCGTGCTGCTGCACGAGGCGGTCGGCCACGGCCTGGAAGGCGACTTCAACCGCAAGGGTTCGTCGATCTTCTCGGGCCGCATCGGCGAGCGCGTCGCCGCGAAGGGCGTCACCGTCATCGACGACGGCACGATCCAGGATCGCCGCGGCTCGCTGAACATCGACGACGAAGGCCATCCGACGCAGCGCAACGTGCTGATCGAGGACGGCGTGCTCAAGGGCTACCTGCAGGACAGCTTGAACGCGCGGCTGATGAAGCGCGCACCGACCGGCAACGGGCGGCGCGAGTCGTTCGCGCACCTGCCGATGCCGCGGATGACCAACACGTTCATGCTGGGCGGCGACCGCGATCCGCAGGAGATCATCGCGTCGATCGACAAGGGCGTGTACGCGGTCAACTTCGGTGGCGGCCAGGTCGACATCACCAACGGCAAGTTCGTGTTCTCGGCGTCCGAAGCCTACTGGGTCGAGAAGGGCAAGATCCAGTACCCGGTCAAGGGCGCGACGATCATCGGCAACGGCCCGGACGCGCTGACCCGCGTGACCGCCATCGGCAACGACATGCGGCTCGATTCGGGCATCGGCGTGTGCGGCAAGGACGGCCAGAGCGTTCCCGTGGGCGTCGGCATGCCGACTGTTCGCCTCGAAGGATTGACGGTCGGCGGCACGGCCTGAGAACCTGACGCCATGACCGCAGCAGTCGAATGGCTGATCGACCCGACCGACGGCAGCCCGCAAGGCAACGGCGGCGCCCGCCGTCCGCGGCGCTGGCCGAAGCGGGTCCTGGTCGGGCTGCTGGTGGCGCTCGTGCTGTACGCGCTGCTGGGTTTCGTGCTGCTGCCTCGTATCGCGCGCGGACAGGTCGAGAAGATCCTGGCCGAGCAGTTCGATCGGCCGGTGCAGGTCGAGTCGGTCCGGTTCAATCCGTTCAAGCTGTTCCTGAAGGTGCGGCACGTGACCGTCGGCCCCAAGGAGGGCGACGGCAATCATGATCAGCCGTTGTTCCGGCTCGGCGCGCTCGACGTCGATGCCGCCTGGCGTTCGCTGTTCCAGCTCGCGCCCGTCGTGTCGTCGGTGCGCATCGACGCGCCGGAGATCTCGCTGGCGCGGCTGCCCGACGGCCGCTACAGCATCCAGGACCTGATCGACAAATGGAGCGCGCCGTCGCCGACGCCGTCGGACGGCGAGGTGCCGGGCTTCGCGATCAGCAACATCGAGCTGACGCGCGGCCGCATCGATTTCGACGACCAGGTCAAATCGCGCAAGCACGAACTGGCCGACCTGCTGATCCGCGTGCCGTTCATCTCCAGCCTGGAGGTGTACGAGGACGTCAAGGTCCAGCCGCACGTCGAGGCGACGCTCAACGGATCGCACTTCGCGGCGTCCGGCACGACCGAGCCTTTCAGTGAATCGCGCCGGTCGTCGATCGACATCGACCTGGACGACGTCGCGCTGGACGAACTGGCCGCCTATTCGCCGGTACCGCTGCCGGTGAAGGTGGCGGCCGGACGCCTGAACGTCGACGCCAAGGTGCTGTTCGAGCAGCCGCCGCAGTCGCGCCCGACGGTCAACATCAGCGGTAGCGCGGGCCTGGCGGGCATCGATCTGCGCGAGTTGCAGGGCGAGCCGCTGCTCAAGCTCGGCGCATTGACGGCGGCGCAGATCGATTTGAAGCTGCAGGATAACGATTTCCGGGTCGGCGACGTGACGATCGACGGATTCGACGCGGTCGTGCACCGGCGCCAAGGCCAGCAGCAGTTCTTCCAGAGCGTGCTGGACGCGATGGCGCGCAACGACGCGAATGCCGCGCCACGGCGCGCGCCGGCGCCCGCTGCGGCGGCCCCGTCCGGCGCGGCCTCGGCCGAGGCGCCCCCGGCTAAGGTGCCTCCGGCTAAGGTGCCTCCCGCCGAGACGCCTTCATCCGAGGCGACTCCGTCTGCCGCGGTACCGTCCGCCGCAGCACCCGCCAAACCGGTGTCCGCCAAGCCGGCTTCGACCGCGAGCAAGCCGCTGCGCTGGCAGGTCGAACGCGTCGCGCTGAACGGTGCCCGGCTCGATTTCGCGGACCAGCAGTTCACGCCGCGGCCGCTGGCCGTCATGCTCGATCCGATCGACATCACGGTTACCCAACTGACCAGCGAGGCCGGCCGGCCGCTCAGCTATCAGCTCGCCACCCGGACCGCGCAGGGCGAGGCCGTATCGGCGCAGGGACAGGCCGTGCTGTCGCCGCTGTCGGTCGACGGCCGATTCGAAGTCGGCCAGATCGCGTTGAAGTCATGGTGGTGGCTGGCCGATGGCCGGATCGCCGCCGAGCCGACCGATGGCGTCGTCGGCGCCAGCGGCCATTACCAGGTGGCGATGCCCGACAAGGGCCTGCAACTGCGGCTCGACGAGCTGGGGCTGGACGTCAGCAAGCTCGTGATCGTTGCGCGGCCCGGTGGGGCCGTGCCGGCGGCCACGCCGGCCGGGGCGCAGGCCAAGGCCGCGTCCGGGAACGCGCCGGCCGCCGCCCGTCAAGCGAAGGGGCGTGCGCCGGCCCGGTCCGGCGCGGCGGCACGGGCGGCGCCACGCGGTGCCGCGGAGCCCGCGGCGCGCAGCACCGCGGCGGTTCCGCTGCTGTCGATTCCCGATTTCAAGGTGAGCGGAACCAGCGTCGATCTGGACACGCAGCGCGTCGTCGTCGGATCCGTCGCGTCGCAAGGCGGCCGGATCGCGCTGCGGCGGGACGCGGACGGTCGCTTCGACGTGCAGAAGCTGCTGATCGATGCGCCCTCCGCGCCGTCGCCGGCCCAGCCGTCCGCGCCGGCCAAGGATGCCGGCAAGCCCGCCGCGCCGGACTGGACCGTGCGGCTCGACAAGCTGCAGTTCGACCAGTACGCGATCGACGTCACCGACGCGCAGGCCGGCAAGACCGGCGACCTGAAGATCGACCAGCTCGCGCTGATGCTGGGCGACCTGACGGTGCTCGGAGACCAGCCGAAGGGCAGCCCCGGCAAGCTCGACCTGAAGGCACGGGTCAATCAGCGCGGCTCGCTCACCGTCGCCGGCCCGCTGGCGCTCAGCCCGGTGCACGCGCGGCTGGCGATCGATGCGCGCAGCCTCAGCGTGCTGCCGGCGCAGCCCTACGTGTCCGAATACCTGAACGCGGTCATCGCGAACGGCCGGGTCAATGCCAAGGGCAACCTGGCGCTCGACATGCCGGCCGGCCAGCCGGCCAGGATCCAGTGGAAGGGTGACGCATCGGTCGACGAATTCGGCGCGCTGGCACGTCAGAGCAACCGCGACCTGCTGCGCTGGAAGGCGCTGGCCGTCAAGGGGATCGAACTGGACGTCGAGCCGCTGAAGGTGCGTATCGCCGACGTCGCGCTGTCGCGGTTGTACGCGCGCGTGATCCTCAGCAGCGAGGGCCGGCTGAACCTGCAGGACCTGATCGTCAAGGATCAGCCCGGCGAGGCTCGCGGTACCGCGCAGGCCGATCTGACGCGGTCGCCCGACTCCGCCGCGGCGCCCGCCAAGGGCGCGCGTCCGGCCGCGGGCGCCGCGACAGGTTCGCCGGGGGCGCCGTCGTCCGCGCCCCCTTCGCCGACGCCGCCCGCATCGGTGCAGCCATCGCCGCCCCAGCCCTCGTCTTCCGCATCCACACCGGCGCCGGCCGCGGCCGAGCGCAAGGCCGAGACCCTCCACGAAATCGAGCGACTGCCGGCGTTCGGCGATGCCGGCGGCGGCAAGGCCACGAAGGCGCTGCCGCCCAAGCCCGCGACGCCGCCGCCGGACGTGCGCATCGGCAAGATCACGCTGACCGACGCCAACATCGATTTCAGCGACTTCTTCGTCCGGCCTAACTATTCGGCGAACCTGACCGGGCTCGACGGCGGGGTGTCGCAACTGAGTCCCGACCAGCCCGGCGACGTCCAGCTCAAGGGACGCGTCGACAACGCCGGGGCCGTCGATGTCAGCGGCCGCCTGAATCCGTTTTCGTCGGCGCTGACGATGGACATCGTCGCCAACGCCCGTGACATCGACCTGCCGCGCCTGTCGCCGTACTCGGTCAAGTACATCGGCCACGGCATCGAGCGGGGCAAGCTGTCCGCGCAGTTGAACTACAAGATCGTCGATCGCAACCTGACGGCCGAGAACAAGGTCGTCCTCGACCAGTTGACGCTCAGCGATCGGGTGGCCGGTTCGCAGGCGCCGAACCTGCCGGTGCAGTTCGCGCTGGCGCTGCTGAAGGACCGGGATGGCGTGATCGACGTCGAACTGCCGATCAGCGGTTCGATCGACGACCCGCAATTCAGCATCGGCGGCATCGTGCTGCGCCTGATCGGCAACCTGATCGTCAAGGCCGTCACGTCGCCGTTCTCGCTGATCGGCGGGATTTTCAGCGGAGCCGGCGTCGACGGGGCCGAGCTGTCGAAGATGCCGTTCGCGGCCGGGGCGGCGGCGCTCGAGCCGGCGGCGATCGAGCGGCTCGAGAAGCTCGCCAAGGTGTTGCAGGACCGGCCGGGCCTGAAGGTCGACATCGCCGGCCGCGCGTCGCCTGCGCGCGACCGCGACGCGCTGATGCACGTGCGGCTGCAGCGGCGCGTCAAGGCGCTGAAGGTCAAGGAGAACGTGGCCGACGGCGCCGATTCGGCGCGGCTGGACGAGGTGGCGCTGGCGCCCGACGAATACGCGCGCCTGCTCAAGCAGCTCTATCGCGACGCGCCGTTCGAGAAGCCGCGCAACGTCATCGGCCTGACCAAGGACGTGCCGGTCGCCGAGATGGAGCAGCGCCTGATCGAGCACATGCAGATCGGCGAACGCCAGTATCAGGATCTGGCCAACCGGCGCGCCCAGGCGGTCAAGGACTGGCTGAGCGGCAAGGGGCAGGTGCCCAGCGAGCGGCTGTACATCGTGTCGTCGAAGATCGATGCGCCCGCGGGACAGCAAGCGCCCGGCGCGGAGGCGGGGGCGGCGCAGGGAGCAGGTACCGCCCCGGGAGCGGAGCCGGCGCAGGGCGCGGCCAGCGGCCCGGCCGGCCAGCAGACCGATGGGCAAGGAGGCCGCACGCAGGCTGACGGGCAGTCCGGCGAACAGGCCGGCAAGCCGTCGGGCGGGCAGGGCGGCGGCTCCCGTGGCGATCCGGCCGGCATCGGTGTCGAACTGAACCTACGCGGGTGACCACCCGAACCGGGCGGTCACCCGCGCAGGCTCGTGCGCGGACGACGCGCCTCGTGCAGGAGCAGGCGTCTCGCACGGAGTCCGGCACCTCGCTTGCGCGCGCCGCGGCAAGGTCGTACACTGCGCGGATCATGCAACGCGCGTCGTTTTACTTCGGCTACTTCTTTTGGCTTTCCACTGCCGGTGGAATGAGTCGGGAAAACGCACGCAGCTAGCACGCAAGAATCCGATCCAGAACCGCCGGCCGAGCCCGGCGGTTTTTTTTTGCCCCAGGAAACCGAGAATGTCCATCACCGACGATGTCCGAATCCGCGAGATCAAGGAACTCGCGCCGCCCTCGCATGTCCTGCGCGAATCGCTGATCAGCGACAAGGCGATCGAAACCACGGTCGCCGCCCGCCAGGCGATCCACCGGATCCTGCACGACATGGACGACCGCCTGCTGGTCATCATCGGGCCGTGCTCGATCCATGACACGACGGCGGCGATCGAGTACGCGCAGCGCCTGCACGAGCAGCGCCAGCGCTTCGATGCCGATCTGGAGATCGTCATGCGCGTGTACTTCGAGAAACCGCGCACCACGGTGGGCTGGAAGGGGATGATCAACGATCCCGACATGAACAACAGCTTCGACATCAACAAGGGCCTGCGCATCGCGCGCAGCCTGCTGCTCCAGATCACCGAGATGGGCCTGCCGGCGGCCGGCGAGTTCCTCGACGTCATCAGCCCGCAGTACCTCGCCGACCTGATTTCCTGGGGTGCGATCGGCGCGCGGACGACCGAGTCGCAGGTGCACCGCGAGCTGGCGTCGGGCCTGTCGTGCCCGGTGGGTTTCAAGAACGGTACCGACGGCAACCTGCGGATCGCGCTCGATGCGGTCAAGGCGGCCTCGCATCCGCACCACTTCCTGTCGGTGACCAAGGGCGGCCATTCGGCGATCGTCTCGACCAACGGCAACGAGGACTGCCACGTGATCCTGCGCGGCGGCAAGACGCCGAACTACGATGCCGCCAGCGTCGACGCCGCGTGCCGCGAAGCGGCGGCCAACGCGATGGCCTGCCGGCTGATGATCGACGCCAGCCATGGCAACAGCCAGAAGAAGCCCGAGAACCAGGTGCCGGTCATCGCCGACATCGCCGGCCAGATCGCCGGCGGCGACAACCGCATCTTCGGCGTGATGATCGAGAGCCACCTGGTCGCCGGCCGCCAGGACCTGGTGGCGGGCAAGCCGCTGACGTACGGTCAGAGCATCACCGACGGCTGCATCGGCTGGGAGACCAGCGTCGGCGTGCTCGAAACCCTCGCCGACGCGGTGCGCCAGCGGCGCCTGAAGGCCGAGGCGGACGCCGCCTGACGGGATAAGGGCGACCAGCGGATTAGGGGCGACCAGCGGAATAGGGGCGGCTAGCGGGATAAGGGCGGCTAACAGGATAAGGGCGGCCAATGGGGGGACGGGCCGCCCTCGAGGGTAAGGGCCGCCGGGGGCGGCGAACCCTCCATTCGTCGGCCCCTCGCGGCATCGGTCTTCCGGTCGGAAGGGGGCGAAAGTCCGCGTGCTATAAGAACGGCAGTCAGGAGAGAACGAATGGATGCCGTCAAGAATGCGTCTTCGCCGCGCCTGGATTCGAACCAGCCGGCAAGGGGCGCCGCGCCCGCGCCCCGGCAGCACAAACCCACGCCGCACGAACGCCTGCTCGCGCTAGGGGCCAAGCCGGTCGGCCGCGCCAGCGAGTTCAGCGCCGAGATCCATGGCCTGATGGCGCGCACGCCGCTGTTTTCCAGCCTGGACATCGACGAGACGCGTAAGCTCGGCTCGTTCATGTACGTCTATGAGGTGCCGGCCGGTGTCACGCTGATCACCGAAGGCGAGAGCGGCGACTTCATGATGCTGCTGATGACCGGCATGGTCGACGTGCTGCGGCGCAATCGCTACAACTACCCGTCGCGCATCGCTGTCGCGCATGCCGGCCATGCGCTCGGCGAGATGTCGATGTTCGACGGCGAGCCGCGCTTCGCGTCGTGCGTCGCGCTCGAAGGCTGCCGCATCGCCGTGCTGACGCGCGACGCGCTGATGCTGGTGCTGACCGACGAGGCCAAGCTGGGCAACAAGATCCTGCTCAAGCTCGTGCAACTGCTGTCCGAGCGGCTGCGCCAGACCAGCGCCAAGCTGGTTTCGTACCTGGAAGCGTCGCGCGACGCCTGAATCCGCCGAGAGTCAACGCCAGGCGGCGTTGCCTATGCCGGCCGCGCAAATCCTCGCGATACCTCGGTTATCGCTGCGGTTCGCGCGTTGCCTGGCGCTGATTTCGGCGGATTTCATCATGTTCGGTCCGCTGTATCCAGGCACGCCGTATCGGGTTCGTGATCCCTAATCGACGATCGCCATGCCCGCGGCGACTGGCGCTTGCACCTGCACGTCTTCCTGCACGGGCTGCCCCCGTGCCGGCGCCATCGTCAACGTATCGACCGGCACCGCGCCCTTGACGAACGCCATCAGCGTGTTGCCCGACGGGTCTTGCGTCTCGCGCAGCCGCAGGCCGGTGTCGAGCAGGCCATGGCGCGCCATCAGCGCGATCCAGTGCAACAGACCCGCGAAGCAGCGCCGTTGCTGCTGTTCGAGTTCCCACGGTACGCCGATGCCGGCGTTGTAGATCGTATGCGTCAGCGCGACGAAATCGCGACCGGCCGCGTCGTGCGCGTCGTACTCGCGCAGGATCAGCATGCCGTCGTAGCGCAGCGCGTCGGCCAGCGACGCGACGAACGCATCGATCCGGTCGAGCGGCGCATGGTGCAGCCCGATCAGGCAGGTGACCAGGTCCAGGCTGCCGGCCGGCACCGACAGGGTGGGTACCGGCTGGTAATCGTTCAGGTCCACGTAGCGCGCGTTGCGCCACAGGCTGCCGCGTTCGAGCACGTCGACGATGCCGTGGCCCGGCGCTTCGTCGTTGAGCAAGTAGCGCGGGCCGCGCAGGCCCACCTGCCGGTCGATGCCGCGCAGGTAGCGGCCCAGCGTGCCGAATTCGAGGTAACCGTCGACCTGGCGCTCGCGGCCCAGCGACTGCATGACCTGGCCGACCTGCGCGGCGATGTCGCGCTTATGGCGGCGCAGCGCGGGCAGCGCGAAGCGGGCCTCGGCCAGCGCCGGGCGGATCCTGGGCAGCTCGTTCAGCAGATGGCGATAGGTCGATTCGTCGTCCGGATGGCGCTCGGCCAGCGTCCGGACCAGCGCGTGCAGCCGCGCTTCCGGATAGAGCCGATAGACGCTTTGGAAATGACGGTACAGCGCATCGTGCCAGACCGGATCACCGAGCACGCGACGAAACGTCGATACTGCGTGGCGCGGGGGCGTCGCCTGTGTCGGACCGTCGGCGGTCATCGGCAGCGGCCCCCCGCGCATGGGCGCCGGCGCATCGGGCGGCGATTCGGTGTCGCGGGCCGCGGCGCCGGCCAGCGTCAGTTCCATTTGCGGCGCCGTGTCGCCGGTCTCCGGGCGGTAATAAGCGTCCCACAACGCGTTGCGGAAGCGATAGTCCGGATCGAGCCGCGCCTTGAGCGCGAAGAATTCATCGGCGTGCGGGTAAGCGGCCAGGAACTGCGCGCGCGTCGCGTGCAGGTCGTACGGCAGGAAGAAGCTGCCGCCGACGGCGATCGCCGCGTCGATCAGTTCGCGCGCCCAGATCGCGACCGGGCTGCCCGATGCGTCACGCGCGCGATGCTTGTGATAGATCTGCACGCAGAAGGTATCGCCGCGCGCCCACGCGAGCAGCGTGCCCGGATCGTCGGTCGAGTGGCGCACGGTCACGTTGACGCCGCGCACCTGATAGCGTCGCAGCGTCGCCACCATCGCCGCCAGGAATTCGTCGCCGCGCGCGGCGGGCACGAAGTATTCCTGCAGCGCGTACGTGCTGTGCTGCGACACGGGTTCGAGCAGCCCGACGTCGTGGCTGGTCTCGAAGTTGCGCCAGTGCACGGGCCGGCGCGCGAACAGCAGCGGATCGAGCACGTACTCGCGGCGCCAGCGCGCCCACCAGCCGTCGGCGGTCGCCCAGACCATGTAGCGGTGCAACGGATGCCTGCGCGCCGATGTCTGCAGGCGGGCATCGTGCGTCGCCCACTTGTCGGTCTCGAACCAGCTGACCGAACGGACCTTGTCGAAGCGCGGCGGGTACAGCTCGGCGCTGTGCAGCGCCGCTCCCTCGGCCTTGAGCACCGTGGTGCGGAAATGCTCGGTGTAGTGTTCGCGGCGCAGCTTGGCCGTCTGGCGCCGCAGCCGGTGGTTGGGCACCAGGTCGATCTCCGCCTCGGCGATCACGCCGAGCGCGCCGTAGCCGCCGATCACGCCGTAGAACAGTTCGGCGTTCGACGTCGGCGTCGCTTCCTGGATGCTGCCGTCGGCGAGCACCACGCGTATCCAACGCGTCGCACGCACGATCGGCCCGAGCCCGGCCTGGCTGCCATGCGCGTTGACGCTCAGCGCGCCGCCGACCGTGAAGTTCGCATACGGCTGCATGATGCCGACCGACGCGTCGTGCGGATCGATGAAGCGCAGCACTTCGCGCCAGCGGATGCCGGCCTGCACGCGAAGCGTCATCCGCAGCGGCGAGAAGCGGATCACCTTGTTGAACGCGCGCATGTCCAGGTGCAGCGAGCCGAAGCTCGCCGTCTGGCCGCCCATGCTGTAGCGGCCGGCGCCGATCGATACCGGGCCGTCGGTGCGGGCCAGCGCGTCGGCGATCTCTTCGATGGTCTTGGGGGCGACGATCGCCCAGACCGGCACCGGATGCCGGCCGGTGACGTCGTTGACCACGGGAAGCGGCGGCGCTTGCATGCGACGCGTCGGTCAGAGCGGAACCGGCGGGCGCCACGCCAGCGCCGAGCGGCTGGCCAGGCGCAGATGGTGGCCGGCGCCCAGGAACATCAGTTGCATCAGCAGCCAGATGCCGCCGATGACAGGAATCAGCGCCACCAGCAGGCACATCGCCGACAGCGCGCGGTCATGCAGGCGGCGTACCGACAGCGACAACCAGGCCCACGCGAGCAGGGTTCCGAGCACGATCTTGCCGACCGGCAGCCAATCGGCCGGCAGCCACATCGTCAGCGCGCCGAACAGCGATTGCGCGGCGAGCCATCCCAGCAGCATCGCTGCCCAGTACTGCCCCCGGCTGACCCGGCCGCGAAACGAAAACAGTCCGATGATTGGTTGCATGAGTCGACCCTGGCCCGTGATTCCGCCGCCGCCCCGTCGATGGCGGCGCGCAGGGTCGGGCAACGCCAGGCCATGCTACGGAAAGCCTCCCCGGCGTCGCCGTGCGCGAGCGCCGACGGCGGAGTCCGTCCGACAGTCGGGTGAGACTGTCGCGCTTGCGCGTCGCCTCGCGGAATGGGAGCATGCTCGGCACCGCGTTTCCTTGGGCCCGAGGCTCTGCATGGACCACCCGTCTCCTTTCGCCGGTGCGCTGCGCCGGCCGCTGCCGGTCGCCCTGGCCGATATCCTCAGATCGCGTTTCGGCGATCGCTTTTCCGTCGCGCAGGCGGTCCGCGACCATCACGGCCGTGACGAATCGCCATTTCCCGTGACGCCGCCCGACGCGGTCGTGTTCGCGCACTCGACCGAAGAGGTCGTCGAGATCGTCCGCGCCTGCCGCGCGCACGGCGTGCCGATCATCCCGTTCGGCGTCGGCTCGTCGCTCGAAGGGCACCTGCTGGCGCTGCATGGCGGCGTCACGATCGACCTGTCGCAGATGAACCGCGTGCTGGCGATCCATGCCGAGGACTTGAGCGTCACCGTGCAGGCCGGCGTCACGCGCAAGCAGTTGAACGACGAGCTCAAGTCCACCGGCCTGTTC
This sequence comes from Pseudomonadota bacterium, assembly GCA_029779435.1. Lineage (GTDB taxonomy): Bacteria > Pseudomonadota > Gammaproteobacteria > Burkholderiales > Burkholderiaceae_E > JAKPAM01. Next base: position 40,643 of record JAKPAM010000039.1, read on the forward strand.
TTTCCGATCGATCCGGGCGCCGATGCGAGCCTGGGCGGCATGACGGCCACCCGCGCGTCGGGCACCAACGCGGTGCGCTACGGCACGATGAAGGAGAACGTGCTGGGCCTGACGGTCGTCACGCCCGACGGCAAGGTCGTGCGCACGGCCAGCCGCGCGCGCAAGTCGTCGGCCGGCTACGATCTGACGCGGCTGTTCGTCGGCTCCGAAGGGACGCTGGGCGTCGTCACCGAGGTATCGGTACGCGTCTATCCGGTGCCCGAGGCGATGTCCGCGGCCGTCGTCAACTTCGCGACGCTGGACGACGCGGTGCGCGCGGTGATCCAGACGATCCAGTTGGGCGTGCCGGTCGCGCGTTGCGAGTTCCTGTGCGAGCACACGATCCGCGCGATCAACGCGCACAGCCACACGACGCTACGCGAATCGCCGACGCTGTTCTTCGAGTTCCATGGTACCGAGGCCGGCGTGCGCGAGCAGGCCGAGACGGTGCAGGAGATCATGCGCGAGCATGGCGGCGAGGACTTCGAGTGGGCGACCCGGCCCGAAGACCGTACGCGGCTGTGGAACGCGCGGCACAACGCGTATTTCGCGTGCCTGCAGACGCGGGCGGGCGGCCGTGCGATCTCGACCGACACCTGCGTGCCGATCTCGCGGCTGGCCGATTCGATCAGCGGCGCGCGCGCGATCCTGGACAAGGCCAGCTTTCCGTCGATGCTGCTCGGCCACGTCGGTGACGGCAACTTCCACGCGCTGCTGCTGATCGATCCAAACGACCCGGTGGAGGTCGAGGAGGCCGAGCGGATGAACGACCAGATCGTCCGGCTCGCGCTGTCGATGGACGGTACCTGCACCGGCGAGCACGGCGTCGGACTGCACAAGATGGGGTTCCTCGTCGAGGAGGCCGGCGACGACGCCATCGAGTTGATGAGGCGGATCAAGCATGCGATCGATCCGGACAACATCATGAACCCGGGCAAGATCTTCGCGTTCTGATCGGCAACGCGTGCAGCGCCAGGCGGCCGCGCGCTCAACACCTTCCATCCGTGAACCCTCCCGACTCCCATAAGAAACCGCTGGCCGGACTGACGCTCGTCGCGCTCGGCGTCGTGTTCGGCGACATCGGCACGAGCCCGCTTTACGCGATCCGCGAGGTCTTCCATCCGCACCACGGCGTCGGTCTGACGCACGAGAACATCATCGGTTCGCTGTCGCTGATGTTCTGGTCGATGATGATGGTCGTCTCGCTCAAGTACGTGGCGCTGGTGCTGCGCGCGGACAACCGGGGCGAGGGCGGCATCATGGCGCTGCTCGCGCTGGCCGCCACGTCGGTGCGCGACATGCCGCGGCTGCGGCGGATCCTGATGATGGTCGGCGTGTTCGGCGCCGCGCTGTTCTTCGGCGACGGCGTGCTGACGCCGGCGATCTCGATCCTCAGCGCGATCGAGGGGCTCGAAGTCGCGACGCCCGCCTTCCGCTCGTACGTGGTGCCGGCCACGCTCGCGATCCTGGTCGTGCTGTACTGCGTGCAGCGGCGCGGCACGGCGGCCATGGGCAAGCTGTTCGCGCCGGTGATGGTGCTGTGGTTCGGCACGCTGGGCGTGGTCGGTGCCGTGCGCGTGTTCGAGCAGCCGCATATCCTGGCCGCGCTCAATCCTTATTACGCGCTGGAGTTCTTCTTCACGCACGGCTGGATCGGCTACGCGAGCCTGGGCTCGATCGTGCTGGTGCTGACCGGCGCCGAAGCCCTGTATGCGGACATGGGCCACTTCGGCCGCACGCCGATCCGTATCTGCTGGTTCGCGATCGTGCTGCCGTCGCTGGTGCTGAACTATTTCGGCCAGGGCGCGCTGCTGTTGAGCGCGCCGTCCGCGCTCGAGAATCCGTTCTTCCGGATGTTCCCGTCGTGGGCGCTGTATCCGGCCGTGGGGCTGGCGACAGCCGCCACGGTCGTCGCGTCGCAGGCGACGATCTCGGGCACGTATTCGATGACCAAGCAGGCGATCCAGCTCGGCTTCCTGCCTCGGCTGTCGATCCTGCATACGTCCGACCAGGAGGCCGGGCAGATCTACGTACCGTTCGTCAACTGGGCGCAGTTGGCGACGATCGTGCTGCTGGTCGTCACGTTCGGCTCGTCGTCGCGGCTGGCCGGCGCTTATGGCGTGGCCGTCACCGGCACGATGCTGATGACGACGATCCTCACGTTCTTCGTGATCCGCTACGGCTGGGGGTTGAACTGGGTGCTGTGCGTGTTCGCGACGGGCGTGTTCCTGCTGATCGACGTCGCGTACTTCACCGCCAACATGCTCAAGCTGCTCGACGGCGGCTGGCTGCCGCTGGTGCTCGGCGGCATCGTGCTGGCGGTGATGCTGACGTGGAAGCGCGGCCGCGAGATCGTCATCGAGAAGCAGCGCCAGCAGGGGCTGGACCTGGGCACGTTCCTGCAATCGCTGATGCTCGATCCGCCCGAGCGCGTGGCCGGCACCGCGGTGTTCCTGGTCAGCGACATGCGCTCGGTGCCCAGTCCGTTGCTGCACAACCTGCTGCACAACAAGATCATGCACGAGCGCGTCGTGTTCCTGACCGTCGAGACGCTCGAGATCCCGTGGGTGCCCGAATCCGAGCGCGTCGAGCTGATCGACCTCGGGCAGAACTTCTGGAAGGTCAAGGGCACCTACGGGTTCAAGAACGAGGTCGACGTGCCGCGCATGCTCGAGCTGTGCGCGGGCATGGGCCTGGAGATTCCGCCGATGGAGACCTCGTACTTCGTCGGTCGCGAGACGATCGTGCCGACGCCCGGCGACGGCATGGCGCTATGGCGCGAACGGCTGTTCGCGGCGATCTCGCGCAACGCGGGCAATGCCGCCGAGTACTTCAAGCTGCCCGCCAACCGGGTGATCGAGCTGGGGACGCAGATCGAGATCTGAATCCCCGCGGACGGGCCGATCCCGTCCGGCTCGCTCATCGGTTTTGCGTCGTTTCCCCGGGCTCGGCAGCCGCGGACGTCCCGCGCGTTCACGAAGTCTGACCTTCGGATGGCGGCTTTTGAAACCCGCCGAGACAGAAAGCCTCCGGTGGTCGTGTGAAGATGGCAAGCCGCACCGGCCTGCCCGGGGCCTCGCCGGCTCATCAGAACGAATCGACCAAGGAGACCTCCATGCAACCCCCGCGCATCCTGGCAGCGGTGGCCACCTCGTTGGCCCTCGCGTTGACGGGCGCCTGCACCTCGGCGCCGACCCGGCCCGACCGCTGGGCATCCCCCGAAGTCTTCGTCCCGCCCTCGTCGTTCAACGGCGTGCACGGCCTGGCCGTCGACCAGCGCGGCCGCCTGTTCGCCGGATCGGTGGTCGGCAGCGCGCTCTGGTCCGTCGACCGGCGCACCGGCGCGGCCGCGATCGTCGTCGGCGCGCCCGAGGGCCAGTCCGACGATATCGCGATCGGCCCCAAAGGCGAGATGGCGTGGACCAACTACATGATGGGCATGCTGCAGTATCGCGAGAGCGACATGGCGCCGCTGCGCGTGCTCGCCAAGGACCTGCCGGGGCTCAACTCGCTGGACTTCGACCGCCGCAACGGCAAGCTCTATGCGTCGCAGGTGTTCATGGGCGATGCGGTCTGGGAGATCGACGTCAGGGGCGCGCAGCCGCCGCGCCTGATCGCGCGCGACCTGGGCGGCTTCAACGGCTTCGAGGTCGGGCCCGACGGCATGCTGTACGGGCCGCTGTGGTTCAAGGGCCAGGTGGTGAAGCTCGATCCGTCCACCGGGACGGTCTCCGTCATCAACGCCGATTTCAAGACGCCCGCGGCCGCCAACCTCGACGGCAAGGGCAACCTGTGGGTCATCGACACCAAGACCGGCGAACTGGCGCGCGTCGACTTGGCCAGCGGCCGCAAGACCGTCGTCCAGCAGCTCAAGCCCGCGTTGGACAACCTGGCGATCGCGCCCGACGACGGCACGATCTACGTGTCGAACATGGCCGACAACTCGGTCCAGGCTTATCAGCCGGCCAGCGGCAAGCTGACGACGTTGACATCGGGCAAGCTGGCGGTGCCCTCGGGCATGAAGATCGCTGATGGCGCGCTGTGGATCGCCGATGTCTTCGCGTTCCGCCGGATCGACCTGGCTTCGGGCGAGGTCAGCGATGTCTTCCGGATGCAGGCGTCCGACATGGAATACCCGGCGGCGGTCGGTGTGTCGGCCACGCGCTTCGCGTTGTCGTCGTGGTTCACCGGCACCGTGCAGATCGTCGATCGCCAGAGCCGCGCGACAGTCGCGATGCTGCACAAGCTCAAGGCGCCGACCGACGCGCTGCCGCTCGACGACGGCAGCGTACTCGTCATCGAGGCCGGCAGCGGCGAGCTGTCGCGGCTCGGCGGCGACGGCTTCAAGCAGCGCACGACGATCGCCACCGGTCTGGTCGGCCCCGTGCAGATGGTGTCCAGCGGCGACGGAGGCGTGTTCATCACCGAGTCCGGCGGCAAGCTCGTGCGCGTCGACCTGAAGGACGGCGTGCGCAAGACGATCGCGGACGGCTTGTCGCTGCCCGAGGGCCTGGCCCGCACGCCATGGGGCACGCTGGTCGTCGCCGAGGCGATGTCGCAGCGCCTGGTCGAGATCGATCCGGCGACCGGCAGCCGACGGACCGTCGCCGACCGGCTGCCGATCGGCCTGGCGCCGGGACCGGGGTTGCCGCCGTTCTACATGCCGACCGGCGTGGCCGTCGATGATCGCGGCAACATCTACGTCAGCGCCGACCGCAACAACGCGGTGTACCGGATTCGGCCCGCAGCCGCGGCCGCGCGGTAAGCCGGCCGACGCCAGGGCGTCGGCCGTGACTGGTGGCGTACTTACTTCCGCGGCCGGATCCGGTAGATGCCGTTGTTGGTGTCGGACGAGACATACACGCTGCCGTCGCCGCCCATGGCCACGCCGGTCGGCGAGGCGGCCGGTGGCATGCCGGGGAACGATGGCGCGCCGATCGGCAGATTCTCGGCCACCGTACTGCGGCTGCCGTCGGCCGGGTTGATCTCCACCAGTCGCCGTGCGCCGACCTCGGCGACGATGAAGCTGCCCCAGGGCGTCTGCGTCAGGCCTTCGGGCTGGTTCAGCCCCTGCACCACGGTCACCGGCGCGCCGCCCTTGGCGGGCACGCGCAGCAGGCTGCCGCCCAGGTCGGTGACGTAGAGCTGGCCGTCGCGGCCCAGGATCATCTGCACCGGCAGCTTGATGCCGCTGGCGATCGTCTCGCGCGTGGCGAGCTTCTCGCCGCTGGCGCGCACGATGCTGCCGGTGCCCAACTCCAGCACCAGCACGCTGCCGTCGTCCATGGGGACGGCATCGACCGGCACCTTGAAGCCGTGCCCCATGGCCAGCGTCTTGCGCGTCGCGCGGTCCACCAACTGCACGGAGTTGGTCGCGAACGAGGCCAGCGCGAAGCGGTTCGCGGACATGCCCACGGCAAGCGGGTATTCCAGCTCTCCTTCGCCCCAGGCGCGGAAGATGTCGCTGACCGCGCCGGTCTTCAGGTCCACTTCACGGAAGGCGAACACGTCGGCCACCCACAGCCGGTCGCCGTCGGCCTTCATGCCGGTCGGCAGTGCCGTGGCGCCGCTGGTGAGCGTGCGCAGCTCGCCTGTGGCGGGATTGAAGGCCTGCACCGAGTTGTCGGCCATGTTCGACACGTAGATCGTGCCGTCGTCGGGCGCGATCGCCAGGTTGTCCAGCGAGGGCTTGAGCTTGGTAGCGACGGTCTTCTTGCCGGTCGCCAGCTCCACCCGCACCAGTTCGCCGCGGCGCGTGTCCAGCACCCACAGGTTGCCCTTGCCGTCGAGGTTGGCGGCGGCGGGGATCGCGAAGCCGTCGGCAACGGTCGTCATGTCGCCGTTGGCCGGGTTGATCCTGACCACCTGGCCCTTGAACCACAGCGGCCCGTACAGCATGCCGTCGGGGCCGACCTCGAAGCCGTTGAAGCCGCCCATGTCGCGCTTGATCAGGCGGGGAGGCTTCTTGCCGTCACGGTCGATCTCGTACAGCGCGTCGCCCAGGAACACCTGCGAGGCGTAGAGCTGCCCGGTCTTCTTGTCGAAATCGAGCGAGTTGATGCCCGGCAGGCCCTTGGCCAGCACGCGGATCGGCGCGGCGTCGTTCTCGCGGTAGTACAGCTCGCCCGCGTTGAAGCCGGTCCAGGCCATCTCGCCCTTCGGGCTGATGGCGATATCGTCGGATTGGCCCTGCGGCGCCGGGATGAACACGCGCGCCTCGCCGGTCTTGCGGTTCACCTCCCACATGGCGTTGCCGGCGACCGTGCCGGCCAGCAGCCGGCCCTGGCGGTCTACCGCCAGGCCGTGCACGCCGGCGAAGGCGGAGGGCTTGACCAGCACCTCGGGCGCGGCCCAGCCCGCGGTGCGGGTGGAAGAAGTGGTGGTGCAGGCCGACAGCGCGGCGACGAGGCCGGCAAGGGCGAGCGTGGCCGTGGCGGTGCCGCGGCGCAGGATGAAAGGCATTGAGTGTCTCCCCGTTGTTGTTTATGGAGCGCCGGCCGCTGTGTCCGCGGCGGCCGGGGCGCCGCAGAGGTGGCGGCCCCCGGTAGGGTACCGTGCGGACAGGTTCTTTGGCTGACAGTTCCTTGTCTCTGGCGAAGAAGATCAGGCAGCCGGGCAGAGGTAGTTGAGCTGCTTCAAAACCTTGAAATTTCAAACCGGCACTTCCGCAATACGTTCAAGCCGTACGCAGCAGCCAGGCCCGGGTCCGACGCACCAGCGTCGTGTCGTCGGCGCCGCGGATCCGAGGGAGCAGCGCGGTGAGCGCCGCGCGATCCTCGGCGGCGTTCGCGGTCGCCAGGCCGGGGTCCGCCTGCCGCGCATCGCGTGCGAGCAGCTCGCCCCAGCGGCTGCCGATCTGGCGCGCGTGAGCGATCGCCTCGGCGAACGGCGCGTCGCGGTCGGCGCGCGACCGGCCCAGGCGGCCGAGAGCCTGCGCCTTCACGATCAGCAGTTGCGGCACGAACGCCCATTCGCCGATCCGTCGGGCGAGCGCGAGGCCGGCGTCCGCCTGGTCGATGGCCGCCTGCGGATCGTCCAGGCGCAGCGCGATCCGGGCACCGTAGTGGTGGACCGCCGTATTGCCGGCGTCCATGCCCAGGTTCGCATGGCACGCGAGACCCTGGGCCAGCCGCGCCGGCGCGCCGCGGTCGCCGTGCCCGGCCATCAGGCTCGCGCCGAACCAATGCACGGGGCCGTGGCCATGCCCGATCTGGTGATGCGTCACGAGTGCGTCGAGCAGGCGGTGGTCGCGGGCCAGGCTCTCGTCGTCCTGGCATTCGACGTGCAGCGCGCAGCGGCTCCACAGCGCGACCATCGTGCTGAACGGGTGGCCGATCGCCCGGCCGCGGGCCTCGGCCGCATGCAGGTGGTCGCGGGCGGCCTGGACGTCGCCGGCCAGCATATGGCCCAGCGCGACGTTGCCGTGCATCGAGACGGTCGGCTCGATGACGAACGGGGCGGCCGCCAGCGCGTCGCTGAGGTCCCGTGCGGCGGCCAGCCCGCCCTCGAGGGCGGCGATGCCGTCGGCGAGCCGGCCTTCGAAGATCGCCGTCACGCCGGCCAGGTTGGCCGCGCAGACCCGCAGGACCGGATCCCCGGTGGTTGCGGCGATATCGGCGATCCGCCCCGCATGGGCCAGCGCGCGAGGGTAATCGCCGGTCGCGTAGTGCACCCAGCCGATGCCGCTGTAGAACCAGGCGCGCGGCACCGTCGGCGGCAGCCGATCGCACAGCGTGGAGGCGCGCTCGAACGACGACCGGGCTTCGGGCGCGCCGATTCCCTCGAGCAGGCC
>JAKPAM010000067.1 GCA_029779435.1 Pseudomonadota bacterium
ACCCGCGCAGCCATCCTGGGATTCCTGCGGCTCGAACCGGCGAGCGGTTACTTGCTGCGTAAGCGGTTCGAAGGTTCCGTCGGTTCGTTCTGGCGCGTCACGCAGAGCCAGATCTATCGCGAGTTGCACGTGCTCGAGAGAGACGGACTCGTCGTCAGCGAGCGCGAGCCCGGCGAGGGCAAGCCCGATCGGTTCGTCTACTCGCTATCCCGACGTGGGGAGGCCGAACTCGATGCCTGGCTCGAGGCGCCTGTCGAGCCCGTGTACCTGCGTCACCCGCTGCTCCTGAAGCTGGCCTTCGCCGCCGAGATGGAACCGCGCGCCCTCGATGAGGTTCTTACCCACTACGGCGAGTCGCTCTCCGCGACACGCAGCGAGTACGCGGCTCGACTCACGATGAAGGAGATCTTCTCGTTGGCGCGTTCCAAACGGGAGGCCACGTTGTGGCGGCTCTCGATCGAGCACGGGCTGGCGTGGTGCGACGCGGAACTCGCGTGGATCGAAAGGGCTCGACGATCGCTTCGACCCGCGCGAGGCGCTCGATGAGTGGATCGGTTCTGCTGGTCGTCCTGATCGTCCTCGCGATCTGGTTCTGGCTGTGGCGGCGGGCACGGTTCGCATGGGTGCGGTCCGCCGGCCGCTCCGAGGAACGGGGTCCGGGTGGAATGGTCCGGACCGTTCATTTCCGCGCGCTCGACGGCACGAGGCTGGAAGCCTGGTTGTTTCAGCCGGATGCCGTGAGCGCGGCGCACTGAAGGTCGAGGTTCGGCGAGCCTGTCCGGCTCGCTATCAATCCGCCGCCGGCAACACGACCCACTGCGCATCCTCGAACTCGCCGATGACGCGTACGTCGACGAACTCGGCCTGCTCCTTGATGATGCGCTTGACGTCTTGCGATGGACTTTCCTCCATCGCGTCCCGCAGGGCTTTCGATTCCCAGCTGGCGATCGCGAGCAGCACCTCTGGCGCGCCGATCTTGCGATGCAGCCGCGTCCCGCGGGCGCCCGGCGCGCGCTGGATGATCTCGCTCGCGCGGACCCACGCATCGGCGTACGCTTCGGCCCCGTAGCCGGGTTTGATGTGAACTTCGAACACGAAAATCATCGCCTGCCTCCCTACCGTTCGATGCAGCATGAGAGTACTCGTCCCACGCCGCGCTGTTCGACGTCATGCCTGCCCGGACCCGTGCCTGTCCGGACCCGTGCCTGTCCGGACCCGTGCCTGTTCAGGGGCCGGCAGCGGGAGCACGCTTGCTGCGGCCCGTCGGGCCAGCCTGAGGCCGGCAATCCGCAGTCAGTACAGATACACCGCCTCGAACCGCGCCAGCGGCGCCATGCGCGCGCGATTCAGTGTCAGACGGTCGCCGCTGAGGGAATAGTTGTCGGCGGTGCGCAGGACTTCATGGAAGGCACCTTCCACCGCCATGCCCGGCGTGCAGCTCATCATGGTGGAGGCGATCCGCTCGATGCGGATGCGGGAACGGGTCTCGTCGAGCTGGTACGAGGCGCTGAAACCATTGCAGCCGCCGAAGCCGCGCACGCGTCCGGTGCCGGTCTCTAAGATCAGGTGGGGTTCGCGGTCCAGGGTGGGGATCGGGCGACCGTTCAGCTCGACCAGCTTCCAGTATTTCCCGGTCGGGCCATCGGCGAGCCGGGACAGGACCTGACGCTGAGCGAGCGCGCCCGTGATCCGGGAGCCGTCGGGCGCGAGGCGCAGCAGATGATTTTCGCCGACGAAATAGTGCGTCGGCTCACGGCCGGGCAGGGTGACCGTGTTGCCGGCCTCGTTCCAATGGAAGCGACCGTGCTCGGACGAGACCTCATCGGTCTTGCCGAGATACCGCTCGTGGCTGCGGTAGGTTCCGTCCGGGGCCAGCACCACGACGGTCTCGATGCCTTCGCAGTCGGCGCAGGGCAGCACGCCCCGATAGGCGCCGGACCAGTCGAGAGAGACGCGCGCATGATGTTCGGGATCGGGACGAGTGGGTTCCGGGCTGGGGCTGGGGCTCGTGCAGCCGGCGGTGGCCAGCAGCGCGGTCAATACTGCCGCGAGGAGGGGATGTTCATGCATGGCGTTGTATCTCTTGGAATCGAGAGGGAGGTCGTGCTGGTTGAATGTACGGGGCGATCGTCGCGCCAATCCACAGGCTACGCGAGGCGCTATCGATGCTTGATCGCATGGCCGACCATCGGGCGGCTTCTGCCATCGACGTGGCGGATGGGTAAGGCACCGTCGCGCCAATGCGGTGAAGGGTCGCACTCCGAAGTAGCGTTACCTTGTCCGTGCCTTATTCTTCGCGGCCGGCCGGCGCGTTTTACCGGTTGGCTTTCGTAGAGCCGCGGCCAATGCCAGCCGAGCCCACGGCGCCATCAGTACCGGTGAGTCCATCGCATCGCCGGGTGCGCTGTAGTATCCGAGCGAACCGGTCCTGCCGTTCTTGAACTGGTAGGTGAAGCGCTGGCAGCCCGCGGCTTCGAACGTCGCGCGGCTTTCCGCGTCCGCCTTCAGCCACAACGTGTCGCCGTCGCCCAGATCGGCGATGAGCGCGACGTTGAGCCCGTCGGTGGTGCGGATGCCGAACCCGCCGAACATGGAGATGCTGTGGCATGGTCCGATGCTGGACAGCAGTTCGAGGCAGTAGACCGAGAACTCGGAATCCGGAACGTTGCGAGCGGGCATGACGACACTGTAGGGTAGTACGGGACGAGCGGGTGGGGGATGCGCATGCTGAACGATGACGACGGGGCGGATGTCCGGATCGATCTGGTGCGGTACGCGACGATGGCGGCGTCCAGCCACAATACGCAGCCGTGGAAGTTTCGGCTAGAGCCGGATCGGATCCTTATCCTTCCCGATTTCGAGCGGCGCTGTATGGGCCGGCGATGGGCAGTCCGGCCGTTCCCCGCTGGCTCGGCGCGCTGTTCATGCGCTTCGGGTTTTCGGCTGAAAAACAGAACCGAAAGGACGTCCGGCACATCCGCAGTTGGTCAGCGATCGCCGTGTTTCATTCCGACGCCGACGACGTCGCCCACTGGATCGAGGCCGGCCGCTGCTACGAGCGGCTCGCGCTGCAGGCCAGCGCGTTGGGGCTGTGCACGGCCTTCATCAACCAGCCGGTCGAAGTGGTCCGGCTGCGCCCGGCGTTCGCACACTTTCTGGGCATCGGCGATCGGCGCCCGGACCTCGTCATTCGGATCGGACGCGGCCCGCGGATGCCTCGATCGCTACGACGGCCAGTGCGGGAGGTGATATCTTGAGTGTAATGTAAATATTAATTACAATAAACTCGTCGAATCAGGGAGATCGGGATGGCATCGCTTGCGGTAACGGTAAAAGGGCAGGTCACGCTCAAGCGAGACTTGCTACAACACCTTGGTATCAAGCCGGGAGAGCGAATCGAATTCGAGAAATTGCCCGGCGGCGAGCTGAGAGTGCGCGCGGCGAGGCCGACCGGCACGATTGACGGCTTTCTCCACGCGCTGGACGGCAAGGTGAAGCTGAAAAAGCCTCTGACGATCGAGGAAATGAATGAGATAGCGGCAGCCGGCTGGGCAGGTCAATCGGACGACGAGTGAATGAAAGTCACCGCTGACACCAATGTGCTGGCTCGGGCGCTTCTGCAGGACGATGCCGTGCAATGCCGCAAAGCACGCGATTTACTGAAGAACGCAACGCTGATCGCTGTATCGCTGCCGTCGTTGTGTGAGCTTGTCTGGATACTTCGGCAGGGAGCCAAGCTGTCGAAAGAGGATGTTTCGACTGCCATTCGGGCGCTGCTCGATGCGGGCAATGTCGTCATGAACCGTCCCGCAGTGGAAGCTGGGCTTGCGTTGTTGGAGGCTGGCGGTGATTTCGCGGACGGCATCATGGCGCATGAAGGCAAGTGGCTGGGCGGCGAGACCTTTGTGTCCTTCGACAAGAAGGCGGTCAAGCTGCTAGCTGAACAAGGGGAAGCGGTACGACTGCTGACTTAGGGGGCGCGACCTTGGTGGCTGATCTTGTCCGGTTGCTGGCGGCCCCAGGCGAGGAACTCGTAACCAAACTGTTCGAGGCATGCAATGACGACCAACGGCATCCGTTTTCAAGACGGCAGCGCGTACGAACGATACATGGGGCAGTGGAGCCGGCTCGCGGGCGAGACGTTCATCGGTTGGCTCGGTGCGGCATCGGGCCAGCGATGGCTCGACGTCGGCTGCGGCAACGGTGCTTTCACTGAGACGCTGATCGAGCGCTGTGCGCCGGCCTCGGTGGAAGGTGTGGATCCTTCGCCGGAGCAACTCGTTCATGCGCGCGCTCGACCCGCATTGCAGGCAGCGCGATTTCGCGAAGGTGATGCCATGGCCTTGCCTTATCCCGATGCCGAGTTCGACATTGCCGTCATGCCCCTGGTGATTTTCTTCGTCCGCGACCCCGCCAGGAGCGTCGCGGAAATGGCGCGGGTGGTCCGCCCGGGCGGGATGGTTACCGCCTATTCCTGGGACCTGGACGGTGGCGGCTTTCCTTATGAGCCCTTGCTGGCGGAGGTGCGCGAGCTCGGCATCGGGATGCCGGCGCCGCCGAGCCCCGAGGCGTCGCGGATCGACGTGCAGCGGGATCTATGGGCCGGCGCCGGGCTGGATGCGATCGAAACCTGCGTGATCGACGTGAAGCGCACGTTCGCCGATTTCGACGAATTCTGGTCGATCTCCGCGGAAACGCCCAGTGTCGGCTCAGCGCTGAAGAAAATGGATGACGAGGCGATCGCGCGTCTCAAGGCGCGGGTGCGCGCCCGTCTGCCGGCTGGCGCCGCTGGCCCGCTCACGTGCAGCGCTCGCGCCAATGCGGTGAAGGGCCGCGTGCCGGCGTAGCCTTACTTGCGGGAGCCGGACCGGATCGTCATCCTTCCCGATCTCGAATGCCGCTATGCGGGCGCCGATCGAACGGCGGAGGCGGGTACTTCACATCAGCCCCACGATCAGCGGAACCAGGATGCTGGTGGCGATCGCATTCAAGCCCATGGCCAGCGCCGCGAATCCGACCGCCGTCTCGCTGAGCTGGAAGGCGCGGGCGGTTCCGATGGCGTGGGCGGCCGCGCCCAGCGCGAAGCCGCGCGCCATGTCGCTGCGGATGTCGAGCAGGCTGAACAAGCCGCCCGACAGAACGGCAGCCGCGATGCCCGTCAAGGCGACGGCCACGGCACTAAGCGACGCCGCGCCGCCCATGCGCTCGGCGACGGGCATGGCCACCGGCATCGTGGCCGACTTGGGGGCCAGCGACATCATCATCGGCCAGTCTCCGCCCAGCAGCCAGGCGATCGCGATCGCCGAGACCACGGCCGTCACCGAGCCGGCCAGCAGCGCCCCGATGACCGGCCACCAGATGCCTCGCAACCGCCTCCACTGACGGTACAGCGGAAGGGCCAGCGCGACCGTCGCGGGCCCGGCGAGCCAGGAAAGCAGCCCGGCTCCTTCACGATATACGCGATAAGGGATGTCGGTCGCCAGCAGCACGGCCACGACGGTCGCGGCACCCGTCAGAACCGGCAGCAGCAAGCTCCAGCCGCTGCGCCGATACGCCCACAGCGCCAACGCATAGGCCGCCCCCGTCAGCAGCGTGGCGGCCAGCGTCGTCGCATAGGCCGGTGCATCGATCATCTTGCGGCTTCCTGGCGTTTCAACAGCTTTTGCAGGGTCAGGGCCGTGACCGCCAGGGTCAGCGCCGCGCCGGCGATACTGGCGACGACGAACGGCAGCCAGCCGGATCTCAACGCCTGAAACTGCTCGATGACGCCCGCCACCGTCGGAATGAAGAACAGCATCAGATGCTTCAGGAGCGGCATGCTCGCCGCCTCGACGACGGGCACCAGCTTGCCGAAGCGGGCCAGCACGCCGAGCAGAAGCACCATGCCGACGATGGCCGGCGGGATCGGCAAGGCCAGCCATCGCGTGAGCATGCCGCCCGCGAAGAGCAGCGCGGCCAGGACGGCGAAGCCCAGCGCGTATTGCAGCGTGCTCGAAGCAACGGCCCCGATCGATGGAGATGTCTTGTTCATGTCAGCGTCCGGATTCTCGCACCGTTCGGCGAATCGGCAGCGAATGTTGGAACGCGCTACCCGTCACCGCGGGTGCAGTACCTTCAGGCCGCAAGTGAGAAAATGACGTTCGTTCAACCGGGAGGACTTCCGTGGACTGGCAGGTTTTCGCGCTGGGGTCGGCGTTCTTCGCCGCACTGACCGCCATCTTCGGAAAGATCGGCGTCTCCGATCTCAATTCGAATCTCGCGACGTTCATTCGAACGGTCGTCGTCCTCGCTGCCAGCGCCATCCTTGTTTCGATGCGCGACGAATGGATCCGCCCAACGCAGCTCCCGCCGAAAAGCCTCTTGTTCCTCGTGCTTTCCGGCTTGTCGACGGGCCTGTCCTGGCTTTGCTACTACCGGGCCCTGCAACTGGGGCCCGCGTCGCGCGTGGCGCCGATCGACAAGCTGAGCGTCGTCCTCGTCGTCATCTTCGCGGTCATGTTCCTCGGTGAGCCTTTGACATGGAAGGTCGGCCTCGGGGTCGTATTGATCGCGGGCGGGGTCCTGCTCATGATACTTTGAATGCTCGTGCCGCCCGAGATTCCGCTTCGATCGACCCGGAATCGCGTGAGTGAAACGGAAAAGCCGCCGATGCGCGGTCGTGGTGTCAGGGGTGCCGGGTCCTGGCGGCGTCGACGGTGGTCGGCAGCGAATAGCGCTGCTCGCGGTACGCCCATTCCGCCCACAGGGCATGCGCGCGGGCGACGTCCGCGCGGCGCGGATCCGGCGCCAGCTCGGCGCCGACCTGGCGGCTCGCCATGTCGACGCTGAACTCCCTTGGCGTCTTGCCCGGCGCCAGGACCGTCAGCCGTTCCGGCGTCAGATAGCCGTAGTTGTCGCCGAACTGCATGATCGCGCGCTGCGGATCGCGCCGGGTCAGGTCCGCGCCGGGCATCGGATGGGTGCTGGCCACGCCCGCCAGCGACAACAGCGTCGGCGCCAGGTCCACCTGGCTGATCAAGCGATCGTCGAGCTTCGGCGGGATATCGGCGCCGAGGATCATCGCCGGAATATGGAAGTTGTTCACGGGCATCAGGCTGGCGCCGCCGGCTCGCGCATCATGATCGGCGACGACGAGAAATACGGTCCGCGACCAGTAGCTCGAGCGCCTGGCCCGCTCGAAGAACTCGCCCAGCGCCATGTCCGCGTAGCGGACCGCATCGTCCCGACCGGGCTCGGCTCCTTCCGGACGAATGCGGTCCTGCGGAAATTCCCACGGGGAGTGGTTCGACACGGTGAAGGCGACCGTCAGTTGCGGAGCCTCGTCGCGATCATGCGTCAACAGCGTGTCGAGCTGGCGAAACATGTCCTCGTCGGACGCACCCCATGTCCCGATGAACTTCGGCGCATCGAACCGACGGCGGTCGACGACCTCGTCGAAGCCATTGCCGAGGAAGAAAGCCCGCATGTTGTCGAAGTGCGCTTCCCCGCCGTAGACGAATCGCGAGCGGAATCCATGACGGGACAGCAGCGACGCCAGCGTGAAGAAACCGGCCTGGGCGCGCGGCAGTTTGAGAACGGCCTCGGAAGGCGTGGGCAGGAAGCCCGTGGTCAGCGCTTCCAGGCCGCGGGCCGAGCGGGTGCCCGTCGCATAGGCCTGGCGAAACGTCCACGCCTCGGCGGCCAGCTTGTCCAGGTTGGGCGTCAGGGCCCTGCCGCCGAGATGCGCGACGAACTGCGCCCCCAGGCTTTCCTGGACGATCATCACGATGTGCAACGGCCTGGCGCGTGATCGGGACGGCGTCTGCCGATGCAGCGTGGGTCGAAGGGGATCGATCGGGATATCCGCCAGGCCCGATGCCTGCCGCACGATCTCGGTCACCTGGTCCATCGGCATCGCGCCATAAGCCTGGCGCGATGATCGCTCGCTCGTCGTCTGGTAGAGCGCGTGCGCGACGTTGTACGTCGAATTGACGGGCAGCGTGTTCACCAGGGCATCGCTGCTGAATGCCACGGTCGACGGATTGATCGGACGGTGGGCCAGCGTGCCGCGCACGAGCAGCGCCACGACGAGCGCCGTGGCGAGTGTCGCCGGCACGCGCCAGCGCCAACGCATCGACGACGCATGCGTATCCGGACGTGCCGTCGTGCCGTGGGGCCTGATGCGGGAAGGAAACCACAATCCCGCGAACGCCACGGCCGCGGCGACGCATAGCGCGCCGATCACGAGCTCCAGCGCATAAGCGGACATCAGCATGCCGCCCACTTCCTTCGGGCTCACCAGATACTCGAAGAACAGCCGGTTGGGGCGCGTGTCGTACTCCCCGATGAACGTGGGGGTGGCGACTTCGAGAAAGGCCAGCAGCACGAACGCGATTCGATACCACCAGGCCGATACGCGGATCGCCCATGGACGGTGGCCGATCCATGGCGCGGCGACGAGCGGCACGGCCGTGCAGATCGCCAGCAGGCTTGCATCGATCCGCAATCCGCCGATCATCACCGCCGTCCAGCCATCGACGGCGCCGACGCGCGTCGATAGCCACAGGCACAGCGCGAGGCGTGACAGCGACAGCAACGCCAGCGCGGCGATCAGGAAGCGGAACGACAGGCGATAGACGGAAAGCGACACGAGCGGCTACGGTGGGCGGCCGCGACACGCTAGCGGGAAAGGCGTCGAATTTCCGTTGAATCCGCCGGGTGCGGCGTGGCATCGCGTCGCAGTTCGAACGCCTGCCTCGACGTGGAGGTCAGGCAGGCGTTTCCGCGCCCCCGCGACAAACCGCGAACGGGCGTGCCCCTGCCGCTCAATCCTCGGCCCAGATCACCGGCTTGCGGGTCGCGAACCAGGCATCGAACATCGGTTCGTAGTACTTCTCGATGATGTTGCGCCGGATCTTCATGGTCGGCGTGAGGAAGCCGTTTGCGATCGTCCATTGCTCCTTGGCCACCGCCACGAATTCGAGCCGCTCGTGCGCTTGCAGCTTCGCATTGATGCGCTCGAGCACTTCCTGCAGGCCGCGCACGATTTCCTCGCGCATTTCCGCCCGCTGCGCGGCCTGCTGGGCCTCGGCGCTGAGCAAGACCATGCCGAACGCGGACGGCTGGCCGTTGCCCATCACGAGGGCGACTTCGACGCCGGGGTGGCTGCCGAGCACGTTCTCGATCGGCGCGGGCGCGACGTACTTGCCCTTGCTGGTCTTGAACAGTTCCTTGACGCGGCCGGTGATCTTCAGGCGTCCTTCCTCGTCGATCTCGCCCATGTCGCCGGTCTTGAAGAAGCCGTCTTCGGTGAACGACTCGCGGGTCAGCTCGGGTTGCTTGTAGTAACCCAGCATCTGCCCCGGGCTCTTGATCAGCACTTCGCCGGCTTCGCTGATGCGCCGCTCCACGCCCTCCGCCGGGCTGCCGACGTAGCCGACGCGCGTGTGCCCCGGAAACGAGATGTGCGAATAGGCGAAATCCTCGGTCATGCCGTAGCCTTCGAGCAGCTCGAGGCCGAGCTTGCGGTACCACTGCAGCACCGCCGCGGGCAGCGGGGCGGAGCCGGTGAAGGCGACGCGGGCATTCTGCAGGCCGAGCAGTTCGAGGATCTGGCGGCGCGTCGGCTCGGCCGTCGCCGGATCGTCGAGCAGCGCATCGAGCTTTTCCTGCGGCAGGCGCTGCAGGATGCTGAGCTGGAACTTGACCCATAGCCGCGGCACCGACAGGAAGGACGTCGGCTTGGCGCGCCGCAGGTCTTCCTGGAAAGTGGCCAGCGATTCGTTGAAGTAGATGTGCAGCCCGTAGAGCAGCCCGGCCGCCAGGATGCCGGCATGCTCGTAGGCATGGGCGAGCGGCAGATAGGACAGCACGGGGTCGCCGGGGGTCACCTCTCCGAGCAGTTTCTCGGTGGTCGCGGCGGCGCAGCCCATCGCGCCGAAGCCGATCATCACGCCCTTGGGCTGGCCGGTGCTGCCCGAGGTGTAGATGATGAGCGCGAGGTCATCTGCCTTGCGGGGCGGCACTTCGCCCTGCATCGGCGGAGTGACGGCGATCAGGTCGTCCCAGGGCAGCACGTTCTCGCGCGGCGGGTCGAAGGCCGGTGCGCCGGGCAGGGTGATGATCGGCAGCCGGTCCGGGACGCCGGCACTGGTCTCGGCCCAGTCTTCCATCCCGCCCAGGAACATCAGCGCGGACTCGCTGTGATCGAGGATGTAACGCAGCGTTTCGGCGTTGACCGACGGGTAGACCGGCACGCTGACGTGGCCTGCCATCAGGATCGCCAGCTCCGCCATGATCCAGTGCGCGCAGTTCTTGGACATGATGGCGATGCGGCTGCCGGGCTCCAGGCCGAGCGACGCTAGATGCTGCGCCATGCGCCGAACTTGGTCGCCGGTCTGCGCCCAGGTGTAATCGGTGACTTGGCCGCCTTTGGGCTGCGTCAGGAACACCTCGTCGGGCCGCGTCTTTTCCCAGTGATACAGGGCGGTGACGGGGGTCCAGTTCGGGCTCAGCAGATTCATCTCGTCGTCTCCTCCAGAATGACATCGTTGTTGTTCGAGAGCGGCGTGTCGTCCGGCGCGCCGGCGACGACCCGCTCTCTTCGCGCAGCGTAGCGGACTTTCACCGGAGGAAAAGGTGCGAGGCGGCCATCGACTAGGGGGATTCGGACATCCGGCTGCGTCCGGCCCGTGCGAAAGCCGATCGGCGGTCACGCGCGTCGGCGCGTGCCGGCGTCGCCTCAATTGACCTGGCGATCCTTCCCGGCCCAGTAAGGCGCCCGCAGCTCGCGGCGCAGCAGCTTGCCCGACGGATTGCGCGGCAGCGTCTCGACGAAATCGATCGTCTTCGGCGTCTTGTAGCCGGCGATCCGGGTACGGGTGAAGTCGATGATGTCGGCCGCGGTGACCTCGGCTCCCGGCTTCAATACCACGACCGCCTTGACCGCCTCGCCCCATTTGTCGTCGGGCACGCCGATGACCGCGGCCTCCGCGACGCCGGGGTGGTCGCACACCGCGCTTTCCACCTCCGCCGGATAGACGTTCTCGCCGCCGGAGATGATCATGTCCTTGATGCGGTCCTGGATGTACAGGTAGCCGTCCTCATCGAGATAGCCGGCGTCGCCGGTAGCGAGCCAGCCGTCCTTGTCGACCGTCTTCGCGGTCGCTTCCGGCAGATTCCAGTAACCGACCATGTTGCCGCCGGAGCGCGTGACGATCTCGCCGATCGTCCGGGGCGGCAGCGTATTGCCGTGCTCGTCGCGCACCGCGAGTTCGACGCCGGGCATCGCCCTGCCGGCCGCGCGCATCCGCTCGCTGCCTTCGACGTGATCCTCCGGATGCAGCGCGACGATGACGCCGGTCGTCTCGGTCATGCCGTAGACCTGCACGAAACCGCATTTGAAGACATCGATGCATTCGCGCAGCAAAGCCGCCGGGATCGGTGAAGCGCCGTAGAAGATATGCGTCAACCGGGAAAAATCGACGCGAGCCGCGCGCGGCTGCCGTACCACGATCTGCATCGCGGCGGGGACCATGAACAGTTTCGAGATCCCGTCCTGCTCGAAGTAGTCCAGCACCCGCTCGGCGTCGAATTCGCGCGCGATGATTCCCTTCGCGCCGAAATAGAGGCTGTTGACGCCCCACTGCGTGCCGCCGATGTGGAAGACCGGCATCGCCAGCAGGATGACTTCATCGCTGGTCCAGCGATCCCACTCCGGCATCGGCTGGCCGTCGGCCTGCACCATGAACAGCAGATTGCGATGCGACAGCATCGCGCCCTTGGGCTTGCCCGTCGTGCCGGATGTATAGAGCTGGATCGCCACATCGTTCCGATGCGCGTCGACGGCCGGGGCCTCGTCGGGCTGCGCGTCACGCCATGGCGCGAAATCCTGCCATGCCGGCTCGCCGCCCTCGGTGGTGAGGATCGTGCGCACGTTCGGCAGGCGGTCGCGTATGTCGCGGACCAGCGAGACGAACTCGGGCCCGACGAACATCACGGGCGCCGAACAGTCGTTGACGACATAAGTGACCTCCGGCGCTGCCAGGCGCCAGTTCACCGGCGTCATCACGACGCCCGCCTTGGTTGCCCCCAACAGCAACTCGAAATAGACGTCGCTGTTCTTGCCGAGATAGGCGATGCGATCGCCCCTCGTCAGCCCCAGCGCGAGCAGGCCGTTCGCAACGCGATCGGTCTGGGCATCCAGCGCGGCGAAACTCGTCAACCGGCCCTCGAACTCATACGCGATCCGGTCGCCCTGGCGGCTGGCCTGATCCCGAAGCACCTCGGGAAGCGTGGTCGAAGATAATGATGCAGCCATGATTCCTCGTGTCTCTCGTTGTTGTTGGTCTGGATCTCGTTCGACAGGATCGCAGATTCCGTACGCGACAGGCCGGAATGGGCACCGCTTCGCCAGACCGAACAACGCATTACACGGAGACACCATGGGCTCGAGCCCCAGCGATTCCTTCCGACCCAACACCCTCGTTCTGCTGCTTGCCGCCTCGCTGACGGCGATGGTGGCGGTCGTCTTTGCGCGGCTGGCATACGGGCTGATCCTGCCGTCGATGCGTGCCGAGCTGGGGCTCGGCTACCGCGCGGCCGGCAATCTCGGCACGATCAGTGCGCTGGGCTACTTCCTCTTCATCCTGCCGGGCGGCGTGGCGGCCACGCGCTGGGGGGCGCGCAATACCGTCATCGGGGGGCTGCTGCTGGTGATGCTGGGCTTCATCGGCCTGGCCGTCGCCGATTCCCATGCCCTGATCGCCGTTCTGATGTTCGCGCTCGGCGTCGGTACCGCGTATGCATTCGCGCCGATGCTGTCGCTGCTGGTGACCTGGTATCCCGAGCGCCGCGGCCTGATGATCGGCTACATGACGGCGGGTATCGGCGCGGGCCTGTTCCTGGTCGGTCTGCTGATCCCCTGGCTGATACGATTGTTCGGCGCTGTCGGCTGGCGAGTGAGCTGGGGCGTCTTCGCCGTCGTCGCCGCGGTGGCGGCCTTGCTGGTGCTGGTGGGCGCGAAAGACCCGCCCGTCACCGGCGCTACCGGCCCGCAGAAGCGGACGAGCGCCGAGCGGTGGCGCATCTACCGCAACCCCCGCGTGCTCACGGTCGCGACGGTATACGGCATCATCGGCCTGGGCTACATCGCGCAGGCGATCTTCATGATCAGCTTCGCCGAGGCATCCGGCGTCACCAGCACCACGGCGGGCTGGCTGCTGTCGATGTCCGGCCTGCTATCGGTGATCACCGGACCGTTGTGGGGCTTGCTGTCGGACCGTTGGGGACGCGGCAATACGCTGCTGCTGACGCTGTCGCTGCTCACCATCGGCATGGCGGTACCGATGTTCTCCCAGACCTTGCCGGCGTTCTTCTTGCACTTCCTGCTCTTCGGCGTTGCGATCAACGGCTCCTTTACGATGGTCCAGGCTGCCAGCACCGATCAGGTCGCGCCGCAGTACATCCCGGTCGCCTTCAGCTTTGCGACGCTGTTCTTCGCCGGTGGCCAGTTCATCGGCCCGGCGGTCGCCGGCTGGTTCATCGAGCTCGGCGGATTCCAGGCCGCGCTCGGTTTCACCTGCGGCGTCCTGGTGCTGGGGATCCTCCTCGCTCAGCGCATCCGGGCATTCCCGAAAGAGCTGGCGGTCGCCTGAACGGGCGCGGCAGGGTCGAACCGCCGGGCCGAAATCCCCGGGCCGAGCCGGGACGGTCAGGCCGCTGCCAGTCGTGCGTGTCCGCCGGCCGGCAACGCCGGCCGCCGACCATCCTGCCGTGCATCGCTTCTCGGCCATGACTGCTTGAGCATGTCCGCCATCATGCCGAAGCCGGCGCGCCAGTATTTGGTGGCCACCAGCCCGCAGGTGACCCAGAGTTTGATCAGATCGGCGTTGGACAGGTGCGTATCGAAAGCGCGTGAGCCGAACGGTGCCGTATAGCGACCGGGCAGTTCAGCGGCGAAGTGTTCGAGTCCCGAGAGGATCAACGCCTTGTCGGGCCGATGCTCGCCGGCCAGATCGCCGAGTACGCCCGACAGCGTGGCCCAGAGCTTGCGAAACAGGATCAGGTCCTTGCGAAAGCCCGCTTCGGTTCGCGATGCGACCTCGTCGAGCAGCGTGACCAGCCAGCCGAAGCCCGGCAGCTCGAATCGGCGCACCCGCTGAAGCGCCCGCTCCACGGCCTCGCGCAGCACCGGATGATCGGGTGGTAGCGTGCCCAGCCCGGACACCGCGCGGCAGACCTTGTCGGCGTCGAGCGTGAGGCCGCCGAGTACGGCATCGACGATGGTCTCGCGCTGGCGCTTGGTCAAACGGGCCACCAGGGCCCAGTCGATGGCGGCGAGGCGTCCGTCGTCGGTCACGAGCAGATTGCCGGCATGCGGATCGGCGTGAAAGAACACGTTCTCGTCGCTGCTCCAGAAGGGTTCGGCCAGCAGCGCGGTCACCGCGGAATCGGCCAGCCGCGCGCGTGCCTGCGGCGACAGTTCGGCATCGGTGACCTTGCGGCCGAACACGCGCTCCATGGCCGTCATGCGCGGCGTGCACCACGGCAGCAGGCGCGGCACCAGCACGTGCTTCGATCCGGCATGGAACTCGGCCGCGGCGGCCAGGTTGAGCTGCTCGTTGTCGACGCGCACCTCGTTGGCGAGCAACTCGGCCACGCTGTCGAGCGTGTCCCGATAGTCGAGCGGCGGCAGTCCCAGCTCCGTGGCGCGCCGCTCGAGGTAGGCGCCCAGCTCGAGCCAGACGGCGAGCTCGTCGCGCAACCTGTCTTCGATGCCGGGCTTGAGCACCTTGAACACGCCGTGGCGCAGAGCGCCGTCCTCTTCCCAACTGAACGGCACGATGGCCGCGACGCTGGCCTCGGCCAGCGCCTCGTCGGCGATCGTGACCGGGGCATCGGCCGGCAGCTCGCGTCGGATGTGCTCCAACAGCAGCGGCATCGGCGTGCGGACGGGCATCGATTCGAGTGCCTGCAGGCGTTGCCTCAGCGCTGCGGGAAGGCTGGGGTTGCGCGCGAGCACCTGGCCGAGCTTGTGCAGCGTGGCGCACTGCGTCAGCAGCGCGATGATGCGCTGGCCCGCATCGGCATCGGCCGGCAACGCGAGTTGCGCGGCCATGATCTCGGCGCGGCGCTGCGGGGCCAGATTACCCAGGAAGAACAGTACGCCGTCATAGACGAGGGGCCGCCAGCGGGCCAGCGATTCGGGCACCAGCCGGTCGATGCCGATCGCTTGCAGAAGTTCGTGATTGATCGAAGAAGGCATTGCGGAAGATTCTCCGAGCGGGACGATGAAAACAAATGCTTGCCGCCAGGCCATTTTTAAACCCTGTACGTTGCGCCCGTATTGCGCTCGCTCAGAGTTCGATGGCGATGTCTTGCGTTTACGCAAGCCTCGCATTTTCGCACCGGCGGCGATATCTTCCGGTTGTCACGCCCTCCCGGCGAAGGGAGTCGGTACCCTACGGGGAGCGCCTTGCTATCCGCTGGTGACGGGGTGTCGATCCGAGCGCACCGGGCAGGTGGAGTCGCTGCGCCTTCCGGACAGCGTTGCCGGCGAGCGCCGCGCACGGATCCGACGACGAACGAAAACAAGGAGGAGACGATGAGGATATCCGTCAATGACGGCGGCCGTGGCGAGGCCGCCGCACCCGACCGGTCCGCGGGCCGTCGCGCGGCCTCTGCAGGCCGACAGGCTCTCATCGGGGCCGCGGCGCTGTGCCTGGCGCTGGCCGGCTGCGGAGGAAGCAGTCACGGCGATGACGATCAGCCGCTGCAGATCAGGACGCTGACGAACCGCGCCGATCTCGTCAGCGGCGGCGATGCGCTGGTCGAGGTCGTGCTGCCCGCGGGGTCGCCGGCGACCTCGCTGAAGGTCCAGGTCAACGGCGTCGACCAGTCGTCGGCGTTCGCGCCTCGTGCCGATGGCCGCGTCACCGGTGTCGTCACCGGCCTGACCGAGGGCGGCAACGTCGTCGAGGCGAAGGCCGATTCGGCCCGCGCGAGCAAGCTGACGATCACCAACGCCTCGCTCGGTGGGCCGGTGTTCTCGGGCGCGCAGATCGTGCCGTTCTTTTGCGCGACGACGACGCCGCAGGGCGCGACCGCGACGTCGCCGGCAACCAATGCCAGCGGCCTGAGCAGCGCGGCGGCCGGCGCCCAGTGCAACATCGCCAGCGAATACAAGCTGTACTACCGGACCACCGCCGCCGGCTGCTCGACCGGGCTGCCCGATCCGTCGCCGACGGTGGCGTTCGACAACCCCAGCCCGGCGACCAGTGCGCCGCCTCCGGCCAATCCCTGCTTCAAACCCTACACGGTCGGCCAGGCCACGCCGGACGACCTGGCGACCGTCACCACGGACCAGGGCGTGCAGGTGCCGTACATCGTGCGTGTCGAACGCGGCACGATGAACCGCGGCATCTACGACATCGCGGTACTGTTCGATCCCTCGCGGCCCTGGACCGCGACGGCGCCGCAGCCGCAGTGGAACGGCAAGCTGCTGTACCAGTTCGGCGCGAGCACCGGCCAGCCGCGGCGCCAGATCCGGCCCGCCACCGCGTGGTCGGGCAGCGATTCGGTGCTTGCGCGCGGCTACATGGTCGCGATGAACAGCATGACCGACTCGGCGACCAACTCGAACCGGGTGATGATGACCGAGACGATGATGATGATGAAGGAGCACATCGGCGACCGATACGGGCCGATCCGCTTCACGATGGGTAGTGGCTGCTCGGGCGGTTCGATCAACTCGAACATGAACGCGTCGATCCAGCCGGGCCTCGTCGACGGCATCACGATCTCGTGCGCGTATCCGGATTCGGAAACCACCGCGATCGAGGTCAGCGATTGCGTGGCGCTGGTCGAGGCGTACCAGAAGCCGCAGTGGTCCGCCTTGATGACCGGCCTGACCGCGGCCGAGATCAACGCCAAGAAGGCGGCGATCAACGGCCATCCGGATCAGACCGGCTGCCACGGCTGGTACAACGCGTTCGGCAGCAACTCGAAGGCCGGCAACTTCGTGCAGCGGTTCGTCGTCGACAACGCGACCGGTGCGATCGCCGCGCTGGGTGCGCCGACCAACAACTGCCAGTTGCCGGCCGGACTGGTCTATGACGCGGTGAACAACCCCACCGGCGCCCGCTGCAGCGCCTGGGACTGGGCGGCATCGATCTTCGGCAAGACGCCCGACGGTATCCGCGCGTTGGACACCCGCGACAACGTCGGCGTGCAGTACGGGCTCCAGGCGCTGCTGTCGGGTGCGATCACCGGCGAGGAGTTCGTCACGCTGAACGAGATCGCCGGCGGCAACGACAAGGACAGCGAGATGGCGGCTGCCCGCGCCGTCGCCGATGCGCAGGCGCTGTCGGTCGCTTATCGGGGCGGCATCGTGATGAGCGGGCGCAACCTGGCCAAGACCGCGGTCATCGACATGCGCGGCTGGGACGATTCCGGCCTGATCACGCAACCGGGCACCGCCGCGCCCAGCCAGATCCCGATCCACTATGTATGGCGCAGTTTCTCGATCCGCGACCGGCTCGATCGGGAGTTCGGCGATCACGGCAACCAGGTGATGTGGCGCTTCGGGCGCGGCGGGCTGCTGCCGTCGACGGCGCTGGGGGCGCAGGCGTTCACGGTGATGGATCAGTGGCTGACGACGCTGGCGGCCGACAAGACCGCCGTGGCGATCGAGCAGAAGGTGCGCGCATCCAAACCGGCGGATGCGACGGATTTCTGCCTTCTGTCGACCGACGTCGCGCAGGGCACGAAAGTCACCGATCCGGCGGTTTGCGATGCCGATCCGTTCCTGAAGGCGTCGTCGTCGCCGCGTCGCGTGGCGGGCGGGCCGTTGACCGAGAACATCCTGAAGTGCCAGCTCAAGCCGATCGACGCGGCCGACTATGGCGGTCGCCTGGATACCGCCCAGTTGGTGCGGCTGCAGGCGGTGTTCAGCGGCGGCGTGTGCGACTGGTCCAAACCCGGCGTCGGCCAGGAAGCGGCGGTGAGTCCGCTGAACTTCGCGGCGGGGCCCGGTGGCCAGCCGTTCCCGGCGGCGCCGGTGTCGACCGACTGAGCGCAGGAGGCCGGCGGATACGGGGAGCTTGCGCGTAGCGGCGGCGCGCCGGCGACGGGAAGCTCCCCGGTCCGTTCGAATCGGTACCGCCCGATGCTTCGGCCCGTGGTCAATGCGGCGGATGACGTATGTCCGCTTCCGGAATGCCCGTGTAACGTCAGGCCCATTCGGTTTCAGGAGGGCCGGGCGTGAGACACGGAGATATCTCGAGCAGCAACGATTGCGTCGGCGTCGCGGTCGTCAACTACAAGATGCCCCGGCTGCATACCCGGGCCGAGGTGCTGGACAACGCCCGCCGGATCGGCGAGATGCTGGTCGGCATGAAGAAGGGCCTGCCGGGCATGGACCTGGTGATCTTCCCCGAGTATTCGACGCACGGGATCATGTACGACGCGAAGGAGATGTACGACACCGCGTCGACGGTGCCGGGGGAAGAGACCGCGATCTTCGCGGACGCCTGCCGCCGCGCCAAGGTCTGGGGCGTGTTCTCGCTGACCGGCGAGCGCCACGAGGACCACCCGAACAAGGCGCCGTACAACACGCTGATCCTGATGAACGACCGGGGCGAGATCGTGCAGAAGTACCGCAAGATCATGCCCTGGGTGCCGATCGAGGGCTGGTATCCGGGCGACTGCACTTATGTCTCCGACGGCCCCAAGGGCATGAAGGTCAGCCTGATCATCTGCGATGACGGCAACTACCCCGAGATCTGGCGCGACTGCGCGATGCGCGGCGCCGAACTGATCGTTCGCTGCCAGGGGTACATGTATCCGGCCAAGGACCAGCAGATCCTGGTGTCCAAGGCGATGGCCTTCATGAACAACACGTACGTGGCGGTCGCCAACGCGGCCGGTTTCGACGGCGTGTACTCGTACTTCGGCCACTCGGCGCTGATCGGCTTCGACGGCCGCACGCTCGGCGAATGCGGCGAGGAGGAGATGGGCATCCAGTATGCGGAGCTGTCGATGAGCCTGATCCGCGACGCGCGCCGCAACGGCCAGTCGCAGAATCACCTGTTCAAGCTCGTGCATCGCGGCTACACGGGCATGATCAACTCGGGCGACGGCGATCGCGGGGTCGCGGCCTGTCCGTACGGCTTCTATGCGAAATGGGTCAATGACCCGGACGGGACGCGCGAAATGGTGGAGTCGTTCACGCGCAGCACCGTCGGCACGCCGGAGTGTCCGATCGAAGGCATTCCGAACGCGCCGGCCGTGCATCGATGAGCGGTTCGCCGAGCGCGCGGCCGGGCGATGCACCCGACGCGGACCCGCTGGCCGCTTACCGCATCGGCGAGCAGCCGTACTATCGGCCGTCGGGCAACGAGGTCGCGCTGTATCGGCAAGCGTACCGGCATCGGATGCCGCTGATGCTCAAGGGGCCGACCGGTTGCGGCAAGACGCGTTTCGTCGAGCACATGGCGTGGGCGCTGGGTCGCCCGCTGGTCACGCTGGCGTGCAACGAGGACATGACGGCCGCCGATCTGGTCGGCCGTTACCTGCTGGACGCGAACGGGACCGCCTGGCATGACGGTCCGTTGACGCTGGCCGTTCGCCACGGCGGCATCTGCTATCTGGACGAGGTGGTCGAAGCGCGACAGGACACGACCGTGGTGATCCATCCGTTGACGGACGGGCGCCGCATGCTGCCGCTCGACAAGAAGGGCGAAGTCCTGCACGCGCATCCGGACTTTCAGCTCGTGGTGTCGTACAACCCCGGCTACCAGAGTCGCGCCAAGGACATGAAACCGTCGACACGCCAGCGTTTCGCGGCGCTGGAGTTCGATTACCCCGATGGAGAGCACGAAGCATTGATCGTCGCGCACGAGGCCGGCATCGAGATCGCGCTGGCGGCGAAGCTGGTGTCGATCGCGCGCTGCTCGCGCGAGCTTCGGCATCGCGGTCTCGACGAAGGCATCTCGACGCGCATGCTGATCTACGCGGCGGTGCTGATCCGCGACGGCGTGACGCCGCACGACAGTTGCGAGATGACGATGACGCGCGCGCTGACCGACGATCCCGACATGGCGAGCGCGCTGCGAGGCTTCGTGGACGCCCAGTTCGGATGACGGTAGGGGCCGGCGACCTGACCGCGCTGGCGCTGATGGCGCGCGGGCTGTGCGGCGTCGACGTGCAGGTGCGGCCGCTGGAGGGCTCGCCGCTCGGGCGCACCGTGCTCGCTGGTACGCAGGTGTTGCTGCCGGAGGGCGTCGGGGACGCGCGCGTGCGTCGCGCCATGGTCGCGCACGCGGTCGCCCACCTGCGGTATTCGGCGGCCGGCCGCGCCGCGCGTGGGCTGACGCCGATGGGTGTCGCGGTGATTTCGGCGATCGAAGACGTGCGTGTCGAACGCCTGTTGTGCCGCGAATTTCCCGGTGTGCACGGCTGGTTCGCCGGATCGCTGGCACCGGTGCCCGATCCGTTGGACCTGCGGTTCGAGGCGCTGATCGCGCGCCTGGACCGCGTGCTGTCGATTCCCGGGTGGCGGGACGGCAACCACTGGGTCGACAAGGCGCGCCGGCTGTTCGACGAGACGGCGGCGAACGCCGGACTGGCGGACGAGGGAAGTTTTCGCGCGATCGCGTCGATCCTCGCGAACGACCTGGGCCAGATGCGGGTGCGCTTCGAGCCGCGCGCCTATGCGGTGCCGGCGCTTCATCGCGACGACAACAGCCATCTGTGGGATTTCGGCGAGGCTGCGGCACCTGACGACGAGGCGATCGTCCTGCAGCAAGGCCGGGCCGCGGCAGCGGCGCCCGAATCCGACGGCACACGGGAGGGCGGCGGCCCGGGGCGCGAAGGCGCAGGTGCGGCCACGGCCACGGCCACGGCCACGGCCACGGCCACGGCCACGGACACGGACACGGACACGGACACGGACACGGACACGGACACGGACACGGACACGGATGCTCTGGCGGTCAGCGGCTATCGCTACCCCGAATGGGACCATCGGCTGGAGCGCCTGCGGCCCGACTGGTGCACGGTGATCGAGAGGCGGCCGCCGCCGCGGGCTCCTTCGGCCCCCGGCGATCGCGGCCGGGCGGGCGGTGGAAGGATCGCGGCGCTCGCGCTGCCGCGTGTTCACCGCATCGACCGGACGCATCGGCTGCGCCGGCAGTGGGACGGCGACGACATCGACCTGGATGCCGCGATCGACGTATGGATCGATCGCCGCCTGCGCCTGCAGCCGGATGCGCGCCTGTTCGTGCGCCCGGGTAGAGGACCGCGACCGGCCAGCGTGCTGGTGCTGCTCGACCTGTCGGCCTCGGTGAACGACATCGGCCCTGCCGGTCGTTCGCTGCTGGACATCGAGAAGCAGGCCGCGCTGCTGCTGGCCGCCTCCAACGCCGATGGCATCGACCGGCTGGCGATCGACGGCTTCTCGTCGAACACCCGTGCCGAGGTTCACTACGACCGGCTGCTCGATTTCGGCCAGCCGCTCGACGACGGGCTTCGCGCGATCATCGATGCGATACGGGGGCGCTACTCGACACGCCTGGGCGCCGCGCTGCGCCACGCGACCAGCCGCCTGGCCGGCGAGCCCGGCGGGCGGAGGGCCATCGTGGTCGTGACCGATGGCGCCCCGTCGGACATCGACGTGCACGACGCCAGGTATCTGATCGAGGATGCCCGCCAGTCGGTCATGCAGGCTCGCGACGCCGGTGTGCGCGTCGCTTGTCTGGCGGTCGATCGCGCGGCCGACGCCGGCCTGCGCCGAATCTTCGGCTGGCGCCACTATGGCATCGTCGACGATCCGCGCAGCCTGCCGGCCCGCCTGGCATGGCTGAGCCGCCGGCTCGCGGGGGAACACTAGGGACACGCTGATCAATCCACCCGAGCCGCTCGCGCGAATCGATCGGCGCGTCCCTGGCGGACAAAGGTTTTCTTTGGGCGAAGGAAACTTTATCTCGTTTGATCGGGCGGGAATGGAAAGGAAGAATCTGCCCAGCGCCGCTGCGTCTTCAGGGCGCGCGGCCGGCCGGACGAATCCATTCCCCTGACGATGACACACGAACCCAGCGCTGCGGCAAACGATTCTCCCGGCACGTTGCCCGAGAAAGTCCAGACCGGAAACATCTGGCGGCTGGCCATCGCGCAAGCGCTGGCGGGCGCGAATTCGGTCGTCGTCTATGCGACGGGCGCGGTCGTCGGCGACAAGCTGGCCCCGACACCGATGCTGGTGACGCTGCCGATTTCGATCTTCGTCGTGGGGATGGCCGCCTGCATCCTTCCGATGGGTATGGTGGCCCGCCGACACGGGCGGCGAACGGCATTCCTGGTCGGGACCGGCGCCGGCGTGCTGACGGGCCTGCTGGCCGCGCTGGCGGTCATCCTGGGTTCGTTCTGGCTGTTCTGCGTGGCCACGTTCTTCGGCGGCAGCTACGCGGCCGTCGTGCTGTCGTTCCGTTTCGCGGCCGCCGATGGCGTGGCGGCGAAGCGGCGCGCGCGGGCGCTGTCGCTCGTGATGGCCGGAGGCGTCGCCGCCGGCGTCGTTGGGCCGCAACTGGTGAACTGGACGATGGACCTGTGGCCCGGGCATCTGTTCGCCGTCACGTATCTGGTCCAGGCGGCGGTCGCGGCGGTGTCGGCGCTGATCCTGCTCGGCGTGCGCCTGCCGCAGCCCACGACGGCCCAGATGGCGGGGGGACGGCCGTTGTCGGTGATCGCGTGCCAGCCGCGCTTCATCGCCGCCGTCATCTGCGGCGCCGTCTCGTATGCGTTGATGAACTTCCTGATGACGGCCGCCCCGCTGGCGATGATCCAGTGCGGCCACACCCAGGCATCGGCCAACATGGGCCTTCAGTGGCACGTGATCGCGATGTACGCGCCCAGCTTCTTCACCGGCCGCCTGATCACGCGATGGGGGACCGGCCGCGTGGCGACGATCGGCCTGGCGCTGACCGGCCTGTCCGCTGCCGTCGGCCTCGGCGACATCGATTTGACGCATTTCTGGGGGACGCTCGTGCTGCTCGGCTTGGGCTGGAACTTCGGGTTCCTCGGCGCGTCCGCGCTGGTGCTCGAATGTCATCGGCCCGAAGAGAACACGCGCGTGCAGTCGCTCAACGACTTCATCGTCTTCGGTCTGATGGCGATCGCCTCGTTCTCGTCCGGCGGCCTGCTG
The DNA here is from genome assembly GCA_029779435.1 of Pseudomonadota bacterium. Classification (GTDB taxonomy): domain Bacteria; phylum Pseudomonadota; class Gammaproteobacteria; order Burkholderiales; family Burkholderiaceae_E; genus JAKPAM01. The sequence goes on from JAKPAM010000067.1 coordinate 23,177, forward strand.
TCGGCCTACGGCTGGGACGTCGTGCTGTGGGTGTCGTTCGTACCGCTGGCGCTGGCCGTCGTCGCGCTGGCGTTCGCGATGCGGCGGAGCGGGATCCAGAACGTCCGGCAAGGGGCCGCCTGACCCGGCGGCCCGGCGAGCCAGCGGTTCCAGGCAAGGAGGCCCGGGACCGCGGCGGCGCATGCCGGCAGGCACCGTCAGCGCACTGCGTCCAAGCTCAGCGCACTGCTTCTAGGTTCAGCGCACTGCGTCCAGGAAGTGCATGTGGCGGTGATACTGGTCCAGGATGTCGTGGATCACTTCTTCCTTGCGCCAGCCCATGATGTCGTAGTCCTGCCCGCCCTCGCGCAGGTGCACCTCGGCGCGATACGTGCGGTCACCGTTCTCATGGTGTCGGCGCGGATCTTCCAGCATGAATGACGGCGGGTTGTACGGGCGAGGGCGGACCGAGTAGAAGAAATCCATCTCCTCGCCATGGCCGACTTCGAGCCAGACCCGACCATCGGGGCCGATGCCGGCGCGGGCCTGCAGGCCCTGCTTGTGCAGTTCGGTCGCGACGTCGTCCAGCGCCGGCTTGACGTGATCGCGCAGGAACGCGATCACCTCCTGCTGGCGCGGTTGATGCACGAGCGCGCGCAGCCGGCCACGCCAGTCGGTGCCGGTCGCAGCGCCCGCCGGTGCCGTGCGCGCGCCGCGGAGCGCCTCGCGCTTGGCCACGTCCAGCCGCATCGCCGTCAACATCCCCCAACACGCCAGGATCATTACTACGGTGAACGGCAGCGCGGCGGCGATCGTGGCGGCCTGCAGCGCATTGAGCCCGCCGGCCACCAGCAACGCGATCGCGGTCGCGCCGACCATCAGCGACCAGAAGATGCGCTGCCACATCGGCGATTCTTCCTCACCTTTGGATGAGAGCATGTCGATGACCAGCGCGCCCGAGTCGGCCGACGTGACGAAGAACACGATCGCCAGTATCGTGGCGACGCCGGACGTGATCCGGGCCAGCGGCAGTTTCTCCAGGAAGCGGTAGATCGCCACCGAACTGTCGGCCGCGACCGCGTCGACCAGATCGGCGGCGCCGTCGACCCGGATCATGTGCAACGCGCTGTTGCCGTAGATCGTCATCCACAGGAACGTGAAGCCCAGCGGCACCAGCAGCACGCCGATCACGAACTCGCGCACCGTGCGCCCGCGCGAGATGCGCGCGATGAACATGCCCACGAACGGCGACCACGCGATCCACCATCCCCAGTAGAACAGCGTCCAGCCGCCGATCCAGTCGGTCGGCTCGTACGCGTACAGGTTGAACGTCATGCCGAAGACGTTCGACACGTACATGCCGGTGTTCTGCACGAGGGCTTGCAGCAGATGCACGGTCGGTCCCGTCAACAGCACGAAGCCCAGCAACGCCACCGCCATGATCATGTTGAATTCCGATAGCCGGCGGACGCCCCGATCCAGGCCGCTGAACACCGACATCGTGGCGATCGACGTGATGACGGCGATCAGTACCACCTGCGTACCGACGCCGATCGGCACGTCGAACAGGTAGTGCAACCCGGAATTGATCTGGATCACGCCCAGGCCCAGCGACGTGGCCAGGCCGAAGATCGTGCCCAGCACGGCGAACGTGTCGACCGCATGCCCGATCGGCCCGTGGATCCGCTCGCCGATCAGCGGATACAGCGCCGAGCGGATGCGCAGCGGCAGGCCGTGCCGGTACGCGAAGTAGGCCAGCGACAGCGCGACCACCGCGTAGATCGCCCACGCGTGGATGCCCCAATGGAAGAACGTGATGCGCATCGCCTGCCTGGCCGCCGCGACGGTCTGCGGGTCGCCCTCGGGCGGTTTGGCGAAATGCATGACGGGCTCGGCCACGCCGAAGTACATCAGACCGATGCCCATGCCGGCGGCGAACAGCATCGCGAACCAGGTCGTGTAGCTGTAGTCCGGTACGCTGTGATCCGGCCCCAGCTTGAGCCGCCCCAGGCCGCTGAAGCTCAGCGCCACGACGAAGATCAGGAACCCGGCCACCGTCAGCACGGTGAACCAGCCCACCTCGTCGGCGACCCAGGTCTTGGCGGCCCGGAACGCGGCTTCGGTCTGCGCGGGTGCGAGGAACGACAGCGAGACCAGGAGCAGGACCAGGCCCGCTGCCGGATAGAACACCTGCGGCAGGATGCCGCTGGCAAGGGGGCGGGGACGGGACCCCGGCGCTTCGGTAACGGTCACTCGGACTCTCCTCTTTCTGTCGCCCGTATCGCCGCAGACAGAGGCGGGTCCGATGACTGTGCACGCCCTCGGGCCGCCCCTGCCGCGGAGCAGGGCGTGTCGAGTACTCCTGGATGAGGCACCAAGGCCAGGGGCGATGCCGTGGCGGCATCGCGTCGCGCTTCCTGCGGGGACCGCTGTCGATCAGCGGCGGATGCGCGAAGAGGGGGAGTACCCGGGATTGGCGGACCGCGAACGGCACCGCAACGCGCCCAAGAGTACATGACCTGTCGCCGAATCGAAAATCGGTAGTGAACGGCGGGT
>JAKPAM010000070.1 GCA_029779435.1 Pseudomonadota bacterium
GTCGCGATCAGCGTCGAAGTCGGGGGCGTCAAGGTGGCAGTGGCTGTCGATCCACATGGTTAGCTGGCGAACCAATTTTGATTCGTCGTCCCGACGCAGAATGGAAGCGGGACGACGAAGGGAGGATAAAGGCCGGCATGCGCTGCGGGCGCCAGGCCACTACCCGGCCCGCTTCGCCGCCAGCGCCCGGTTCACGCGCGAATGCGGCGCGCGGCCCAGCGCCTGCGAGATGAACTGGCCCGCCTCGCAGACGAGATCGAGGTCGATGCCGGTTTCGATGCCCATGCCGTGCAGCATGTACAGCACGTCCTCGGTCGCGACGTTACCGGTCGCGCCCTTGGCGTACGGGCAGCCGCCGAGTCCGGCGACCGAGGTATCGAAGGTACTGACGCCGAGCTCCAGGCAAGCCAGCACGTTCGCGCAGGCCTGGCCGTAGGTGTCGTGGAAATGGCCGGAGATCTGGTCGAGCGGATAGGCGCGCGCGGCCGCCTCGAACACGGCCGCGACGCGTGCCGGCGTGCCGACGCCGATGGTGTCGGCGATACCGATGTCGTCGCAGCCCAAGTCGGCAAAGCGCTGCACGCAGTCGACGACCGATTCGATCGGCACTTCGCCCTGGTACGGGCAGCCCAGCGCGCACGACACGGCGGCGCGCACGCGCATGCCGTTGGCCTTGGCGGCCTCGGCGACCGGGCGGAAGCGCTCGATGCTCTCGGCGATTGAGCAATTGATGTTCTTCTCCGAGAACGCCTCAGACGCGGCGCCGAAGATCACGACCTCGTCGGCGCGGGCCGCCAGCGCGCCCTCGAAGCCCTTGAGGTTGGGCGTCAGTACCGAATAGATGACGCCGGGCTTGCGCTCGATGCCGGCCATCACCTCGGCCGAGGTCGCCATCTGCGGCACCCACTTGGGCGACACGAAGGACCCGGCCTCGACGTTGCGGAAGCCGGCGGCGCTGAGGCGGTTGACGAGCTCGATCTTGACCGCGGCCGTGACCTCCTGCTTTTCGTTCTGCAGGCCGTCGCGGGCGCCGACTTCGACGATGCTGACGCGGCTCGGATACTTCATGCGCACCTCGGCTGACTGATCAATAACCCACTTTGGGATCGACGATACCCGACACAAGCTCGCCACGCTCCATCGCGCCGATCTTGGCGACGATCTGCGCACAGGCGTCCTTGATCGGCGTCGTCGCAGCGATGTGCGGCGTCACGATGACCTTGGGGTGCGACCAGTAGGCGTGATCCTTCGGCAGCGGCTCCTCGTGAAAGACGTCGAGCAGGGCGCCGCCGAGCTGGCCACTGTCGAGCGCCGCCAGCACGTCGGCATCGACCAGATGGCCGCCGCGGCCCGCGTTGACCAGGAACGCACCGCGCGGCAGCTGCGCCAGCGTCGCGGCGTTGATCAGGCCGCGCGTCGATTCGGTCAGCG
>JAKPAM010000073.1 GCA_029779435.1 Pseudomonadota bacterium
AGCCTGCGAAATGAGACCGCGCGGCGGCGCCCGTCCCGGATGCCGCCGACGCGACCCTCGATCACCAGACATCAGTCCGACCAATTCCGGAGGACACCACCGATGAGTGCGGACGCCACCCCTACGACCACCGGCCCGAAACCCAAGAAGTCCGTCGCCCTGTCGGGCGTCACCGCCGGCAACACCGCGCTGTGCACGGTCGGACGCTCCGGCAACGACCTGCACTACCGCGGCTACGACATCCTGGACATCGCTGATGCGGCCGAGTTCGAGGAGATCGCCCACCTGCTCGTCCATGGCAAGCTGCCGAACGCCGCCGAGCTGAAGGCCTACAAGGCCAAGCTCAAGGCATTGCGCGGGGTGCCGGCCAACGTGCGGGCCGCGCTCGAGGCGCTACCGGCGTCGTCCCATCCGATGGACGTGATGCGCACCGGCGTGTCCGCGCTCGGCTGCCAGTTGCCCGAGAAGGATGACCACAACATCCCCGGCGCGCGCGACATCGCCGACCGGCTGATGGCGTCGCTCGGGTCGATGCTGCTGTACTGGTACCACTACAGCCACAACGGCAAGCGGATCGAGGTCGAGACCGACGACGACTCGATCGGTGGCCACTTCCTGCATCTGCTGCACGGCGAGAAGCCGTCCGAGAGCTGGGTGCGCGCGATGCACACGTCGCTGATCCTGTACGCCGAGCACGAGTTCAACGCCTCGACGTTCACGTGCCGCGTCATCGCCGGCACGGGCTCGGACATGTACTCGGCGATCACCGGCGGCATCGGTGCGCTGCGCGGCCCGAAGCACGGTGGCGCCAACGAAGTCGCGTTCGAGATCCAGAAGCGCTATGACAATCCGGACGAGGCCGAGGCCGACATCCGCAAGCGCGTCGAGAACAAGGAAGTCGTGATCGGCTTCGGTCACCCCGTCTATACGATCGCGGATCCGCGTAACAAGGTCATCAAGGAAGTCGCGCACACGTTGTCGAAGGAAGCCGGCAGCACGAAGATGTTCGACATCGCCGAGCGGCTCGAGACGATCATGTGGGACATCAAGAAGATGTTCCCGAACCTGGACTGGTTCTCGGCCGTCAGCTATCACATGATGGGTGTGCCGACCGCGATGTTCACGCCGCTGTTCGTCATCGCCCGCACGTCGGGCTGGGCGGCGCACATCATCGAGCAGCGGATCGACAACAAGATCGTGCGTCCGAGCGCGAACTACATCGGCCCCGAGGACCAGAAGTTCGTCCCTCTGGCCGAACGCGGCTGAGGGCCGCGCCCGCGCCGCCGATCAGGCGCGGGCGGACGATCATCGGTGGTGCGCGGCTCCCGTGCATCGCCGATGCGACGGCGCATCAACGGCGGTTGACACGCGGTGAGGCGCGCAAGACGATTGCGGATTGTTTTTCTGGCGCCAGCCCCATCATCGATGAAATCTGAATCCTCTGCCCGTCCGTCCCTGTCCTCGTACCGCCCGTTGCTGGGCGGTGCGCTGCTGGCCGCCTGCGTCGCGCTGACCGGCTGCGAGATGCTCGGCGTCAAGAAGTCCGCCGCCGAGCCGGCGGCCACGCCGGTCGCCGACGCCCCCGCCGCATCGGCCGCGCCCACCGGCGGCGAACCGGCCGGCCTGCCGCTGGCTGCGACGTCCCCGTCCAGCACGGTGCCCTCGGCCGTCGAGATGACGGCTCCGGTCACTCCGCCGGCGGCGCCGGCAGCGCCTGCCGGCCAGACCGTCGCAGTCGGGCTGTCGATGGAGGTCGGCGTCTACCACTGCGAACTGAACCGCAGCCTGGGCATCAAGGAGATCGCCGCCGACGGGCAATCGATGGTCATGCGCTGGGCGGGCCGCGACTATCCGCTGACGGCCGTGCGGGCGCGCAGCGGCGCGCTCCGCTACGAGGATGCGGCCTCCGGCCTGACCTGGATCACCATCGTCGGCAAATCGCTGCTGCTGGACCTGAAGAACGGGCAGCAGTTGGCGAACGAATGCAAGCACGCGCCAGGCGCCGTCCTGGTCGAAGCGCCACCGGCTCCCGTCAAGGCGACCGCTCGCGCGAGCGCGCCGCGCAGGAAGACGGCCGAGTAACCCCACGCAACCGCCACGACGACGAATCCGGCCATGTCATCGTCCGTCTTCAACGCACGTCCCGATCCCGACCAGGTCCTGGTCGATATCGTCGATTGCGTGCGAAGGGACGCGATCCTGGCGGCCTCGCTGACACGGGCGACGCTCGAAGCGATGCCGGTGCACGACCATGTCGATCTCCATGCGGTCTGACCACCCGATCGCCAGCGAACGGCGCACGCGTCGGTCGCGATGGCCGTCGTGCGTCGTCGGCCTGTTGGCCGGCGCGCTGGCGCTGCCGGCATGGAGCCAGATCGAATCGATGCTCGGCGACCCGAACTTTCCGCGCCGCGCGCCGGGCCTGTGGGAGGTGCGCAGCGCCAGCAGCTCGGTGATCGGGTTACCCCCGACGCTGAACTGCGTCGGCGACGGCACCGACGGTTCACGCTCGCAGTTGGACCGATCGCCGGGGGCCAAGGGCTCATGCACGCTCGGCAGCTTCACCCGAGTGGGCGAGGCGTGGGTCGCCGAATCGGTCTGCAAGGAAGGCCGGACCCGTGTCACCAGCAAGGCGATCGCCACCGGCGA
>JAKPAM010000085.1 GCA_029779435.1 Pseudomonadota bacterium
CTCCAGCGTCGAATATACCGAGTCCGAATATCATTCGTCGATGATGGCGATGGTGGAAGGCGCCGTGCTGGCCGTGGTCGTCGTCTTCCTGTTCCTGCGCGACTGGCGCGCGACGATCATCTCCGCGCTCGCCATCCCGCTGTCGGCGGTGCCGACCTTCTGGTTCATGGACCTGATGGGCTTTTCGCTGAACCAGATCAGCCTGCTGGCGCTCAGCCTCGTCGCCGGCGTGCTGGTGGATGACGCGATCGTCGAGATCGAGAATATCGTGCGCCACATGCGCATGGGCAAAAGCGCCTATCAGGCGGCGATCGACGCGGCGGACGAAATCGGCCTCGCCGTGCTGGCGACGACCTCCGCCATCGTCGCGGTGTTCCTGCCGGTCGGCATCATGCCGGGCGTTTCCGGCCAGTTCTTCAAGAATTTCGGCCTCACCGTCGTCGTCGCGGTGCTGATGAGCCTCGCCGTGGCGCGGCTCATCACGCCGATGATCGCCGCCTATTTCCTGAAGTCGCACGGCGAGCAGGACCATGCGCAGGGCACATGGGTGCGCAAATATGTCGACCTGCTGCGCTGGACGCTGACCGGCCCGCGCGTCGCGGAAATCCGCGCGCAGGTCGCGCCGGTCAAGGGGCGGACGCGCTATTATCTCATCTATTGGGCGATGGTCGCGGGCATCGCCATCGCCGTGATCGCCGGCATCAACCTGCTGCCGACGCTGGTGCCGGGCGACTGGCTCAACCCGGCGCTGGTGATGCTGGTCAGCCTGCCCGCCGGACTGTTCGCCGGGCTGTGGACCACGCGCAAGCTGACCGATGGCCTCGACCGCGATGGCTATGACGACCGGCTGCCGCCCCGGTTCGGGCAGTGGGCGCGCTCGATGAGCCAGCGGGTGCGCGCGCGCCTGCACGATCATCGCGTCTGGACGATGGGCGCCGGCTATGGCGCGCTGCTGCTGACGGTGATGGCGTTCATGACGCTGCACTTCACCGTCCAGCCGGAACTGGACGTCGATTTCAGCCAGATCCGGATCGAAATGCCGCCCGGCACGACGCTGCAGCAGACAGCCGCCGGCACCCGCGACGTGC